>CAZDXY010000041.1:0-3568 GCA_964509385.1 uncultured Rikenellaceae bacterium | reverse complement strand
AAAATTTGCTTTGTATGCTCTTTGGTATCAACCTTTTCAATTATTTCTTCAATTATTCCATTCTCATCAATTACAAAGGTTGTTCGGAGAATTCCATCGAAGGATTTCCCCATGAATTTTTTTGGCCCCCAAACACCATATGCTTTTATTATCTCCTTTTCGGTGTCGGTAATAAGTGGAAAGGGTAAGTTATACTTTTCAATAAACTTTTGATGTGATTTCTGATTATCAGCGCTTATACCAATAACAATAAAGCCTGATTTGAGGAGAGAATCATAATTATCACGAAGATTACAAGCTTGTGCTGTGCAACCTGGTGTGTTATCCTTAGGGTAAAAATAGAGGATAACCTTTTTGCCCACTAAATTATTCAGTTTTATCTCGTTACCATTTTGATCTATTCCAACGAAATTGGGTGCAGTATCGCCTTTCTTTAGGTGTGCCATCTTAGTCATTAATTATTTGTAAAGTTAAAAAAGTTTGTTTAAATTTTTTAATAAAGCAAGAATGAAAGTGTAACGATTTATCAACAATTAAGTGTTTTTTTAGTTCATACTTTAGTTAGATTATAGCTAAGTGTATTGTTATGCATATATGCTGCTAATAATATCTTCATATTATACCTCTAAGATCGAAAGGCTTTAAGTTTGAAGAAAAATATTTACCAAATTACATTTTTAAAAATAACATTAACTTTATCCAAACATTCGTTTATCTATTTGTTCTATAAAAATATTGTAAACTATTGCATAACAAATATTTAACACCATGAAAAATACTGCCTACCTAACATTTTTTTTTGTTTTTCTATTCGCATTTTCCCAATGCGATAAAGAATCAGGTCCAAGTGAGCGTTTTAAGTTGCTAACAACCCCTACTTGGGAATCCGATAGTCTACTGGTCGATGGGGTTGATGCCAGTGGTCCCGGAGAACTATTAGAAAATTTTAAGGGTGATGCCAAGTTCAATACCGATGGCACTGGTTACTTTGGTATCTATGAAGGGACCTGGCGATTTGCCATGAACGAAACAGAACTTGTAATTGAATCTACATCACTGAATTTTCCACTTTCAACAAGGATTGCAGAGCTGTCTATAACATCTTTAAAAATTACAACTTCTTATCCAAATGTTGCCAATCCCGAGGAAGATATACAAATTCGTATGACCTTTAATGCTAAATGATGCGTTGGATATATTTTATTGTTTTACTCTCGATAAGTTTCTTTGCGGAAGCTTCCCTTCCACCGGGTATCATAAGAGGAAAGGTTTTCGATAGCAATACTCTTGAACCATTACCCGGAGTTAGCATTCTTTATAAACGTAACCAAGGCACTACCACCGATGCAAATGGCAATTATATTATTAGGATTCAACCTGGAAACATTACTATCCATTTTCAACATATAGGTTACGAGACCATTATCAAATCTCTAACCATCAATTCGAACGACACCATTGAGCTAAACATTGGCTTAGAACTCCACTCCACAGAAATCAACCAGCTAGTTATAAGTGCAAGCAAGGTTGAGCAAAAAATTTCTGAATTAACGGTTTCAATAAGCGTTATTGAACCCAAATTACTTTCCAGTAACCATATAACCGATGCGACAGAGCTTATTAACAAGACATCTGGCGTTGAGGTAATCGACGGTCAAGCGTCTATTAGAGGTGGCAGTGGATTTAGCTATGGTGCTGGCAGCAGGGTATTAATGCTAATCGATGGTTTACCCGTCCTTTCAGCGGATGCCGGGGATATCAAATGGTACTCATTACCGCTTGAAAACATCTCACAGATAGAAATAATTAAGGGTGCGTCATCGGTTCTGTACGGCTCTTCTGCGTTAAATGGGGTTATAAACTTTCGAACAGCAGATGCAAAGGATAAGCCCGACACTAAATTCTTCGTTGAAACCGGTATTTTCGACAAACCTCAACAAAAAAAATGGGTTTGGTGGAGTACCCCCAGATCCTTTACCACAGTTTCCCTTTCTCATCTCAAGAGGTATGGCAATACTGATATAGGCATTAGCAGCCATTTTCAGATAGACAATGGATATCGTAGGCTTAATGATGAGAAATTAGGGCGAATAGGTTTAAGAATTAGGCAACATAACAAAAAAGTTGATGGCTTAACCTATGGCATGAATATCAACAGTAATCTGCTTAATAAAACAGATTTTATTCTTTGGGAAGATGCTGAGTATGGTGCTTTAAAGCAAAGTGAAACTACTGCCATTGAGATGAGTGCTTTTTTCATTACCCTCGATCCATATATCAGCTATAAAAAGAATGATCGCTTCACACACGATTTTCGTACTCGCCTTCAATCTATCCAAAACGATTTTCCAACAGCCTCCAACAACAATAGTACTGCCCAATCGGTGTTTTCTGAGTATCAGCTTTGGTATAAAACATCTGAATTTATGAATATCAATGCTGGTATTTTGCAATATTCAAGCCAAATAATCTCTGAATTCTACGGTAATCACAACGGACAAAATTTTGCGGGATACTGTCAGTTTAACATGAATCCACACAATCGGCTTAAAGTTGTTGCGGGGGCCAGGGTTGAGTACAATGCCCTTGATAATACTTATGATAAACCCGTAGCCTTGTTTAGAGCAGGAATAAACTATCGAGTGAAGGATTACACCTTTTTAAGAGCATCATTCGGGCAAGGATATCGCTACCCATCCATCGCTGAAAAGCATGCTTCAACTACCCTCGGAGCGGTTCGTATCTTCCCAAATCCATTTATTAAAGCCGAATCGGGTTGGAATTCGGAATTGGGTATAAAACAAGGAATTCTAACAAATAGAATTAATGGGATGGTGGATGTTGCCCTCTTCTACTCCCAAAATAAGGATATGATTGAATATGTATTTGGAGTATACCCTGATGGGTTGGGTTTTAGAGCAACAAATATAGAATACTCAAGGGTTTATGGAGGAGAAATTGAATTTAGCTTAAACTTTCCCTACGGAAAAGTAAATAATAGCATTAGCGGAGGTTATGTTTATATGTATCCCATTGAATATAATCCTAATACCAACCTCAACACCGATGTCTATTTAAAATTCCGAAGAAAACACTCCGGTAAAATTAGTGTCAACTCTGATTTCCAAAAGTTTGAATTTGGTTTATCCCTTTATGCTAAATCGAACATTCTTGATATTGATGACGTATTCGTAAATCCTCTCACTCGTGAAGACATTCTCCCTGGTTTTTACGATTATTGGTTAGAAAATAATATTGGGTATTTTCTTATGGATTATAACATTAGTTATAATATCAATCAAAAATTTAAGATATCGTTTATGGTTAAGAATCTAACCAATACAGAGTATATGGGACGACCAGGCGATATTATGCCTCATCGAAATTTCAGTTTAAGGTTAACTGGTAAACTTTAGGTTTCTTATAAGTATTATTTCAGTTTATTTAAATGAAAAAGCCCTACCACCAATGGTAGGGCTTTTTCATTTGTCGGGGTGGTGTGATTCGAACACACGACCCCCTGGTCCCAAACCAGGTGCGCTAACCGGACTGCGCTACACCCCGAAAA
>CAZDXY010000040.1:27519-29064 GCA_964509385.1 uncultured Rikenellaceae bacterium | reverse complement strand
CCGGTTTTGCGATGTCTTATATACAACATTCCAACCGGATTTTTGATAACCAGCCAATTCTCAGGTCTTAACCCGCTTTTACCCATTAAAATACTTTGCTTTCTAGTAGGTTTTTTTGCCATACATTAACTCCTTTCGCTTTAATTCTGGCCATAAAAAAAGCCCCGGGTATTTAACCCAGGGCCTAGATTTGGTAAAACATTATGGCATATAGAATACACACAAAGTATAAGTATCTGTCAACTCACCGGTGTTTTTCACCTGTACGTGGATAGTATTTACTCCTGTGTTAAGTCCGGTTATAGTTACAGTATTGCTTTCGGTCCATTCGCCAGCTCCGCTGGATAGTCCGGCTCGATAATACTTACCATTAATTGCATTGATTACTATTGTAATATCCCCTGTTCTGGTAAGAGTAGCATTATTCATCGTCTTAACTGATTTAATCATAGGGGGTACATTGCTGCCGTTTTCTATACTGGTAAGTCTAGCGTCTAAATTCAATCCTTCAACCAATTCATAAGTAGCAATAGCAGAATCTCTAGCTTCCAATGAATATTGTCTTGATTCTATTGTTGCATCTCTAGCTTGATCTGCTGCTTGGGCAGCTGCTTCAGCCATACTCCTAGCCGCTTCAGCGGCTGCTACTGCTGGGTCTGCTGTTGTGAATGTTTCATAATCTGCTGAATAGTAATAATTTCCATTTTTAGCATTAACTCTTATTCTGTAAGTATACTGTTCGTCTTGTATTAAACCAGTATCTTCATATTGACTGATATTGGTAGCTGTTATTAAATCTACATTTGAAGGTCCACCCCAAGTATCTGACGATAGTTTTCTCTGTAAAGTATAATTACTATCAACAGGATTATCACGATTACTCCAGAATAAATTTATAGTGTCTTGTGTTATGTGAGGAGTGTTTATTTCTGACGGTAGAGCAGGTATTGTATATTCATTAATATCATACCAAATACTATTTGAACTAATTCTTGGTTGAACATTTATTTTGTAATAACTATCAGGTATTAAACCTGTAAAAGTCTTACTTGTAGCATTAGTATTAGAAGTAGACCAACTATTTTCATTAAATAAAGATATTCTAGTTACATATTTTATATCTGGAGGATTGTGATTATAACTAACCTCTATAGTGTTTGCTGTTACATTATCTATGGATAAATCTGTTATTAAATCTACAACTTGTTTTATTTTTATAGAGTACCCAGCAGATGAACTATAACCGCTTAAAACAAATATATCTTCATTTGCATCTAAATAAGCATATAATGTTGTGAATCCCGTACTGCCTTTAGCTAAAACTATATTTTCACGATTTACAATTGCATAATTTTTTCCCCAAATTAATAAAATATTGCCATTACCTAGTATTGCTGAATTTTTTATTCCTTCAATTTCATATCCTGAATCTATTGCTACATTTGAGATAGAGTTAAAGTCATAGTCTATAAAACGATAGTAAGGACTGCCACTCGTGGTACCATGAGATAGTATCATATTATTACCAATATTTTTTATTGTACT
>CAZDXY010000040.1:0-27419 GCA_964509385.1 uncultured Rikenellaceae bacterium | reverse complement strand
CACTCGTGGTACCATGAGATAGTATCATATTATTACCAATATTTTTTATTGTACTCCCACCTGAATTATTTGTTCCATTTGACACATTTACTCCTGTATTAGTCATTATTTGATAGTAACCATCTCCGACAATAGCTATATTACCATTATCTAGTATAGTAGCATCAGATATATCAGCTCCTGAATAAGCCCAGCTAGTATTTTTTACAAGGGTACCAGTAGCAGTTATAATAACATACCTACCATGTGATCCTCCGAAAAATATATTACCATTCGTTAAACTTTCACAAGCATTAGCAATTGTAAAACTTAATGATTTATTGTATACAGAAGTTCCATTAGTATTTAGTATTGTTATTTTTGTTACTGTGCTACTATATCTCGCTCCTCCATGTATAAATATATTTCCATTACCAAATAATTCACATCCTTTAATGTCAAAATCAGAACCTGCTGACCACTCACCATTAGCTATATTTGCTCCACTGGTATTTATTATTTGCCACTTACCTTCATATCCTCCAATAAAAATGTTGCCGTTATTCAATTCTATACTGGTTTTTATTCTTGAATCACTACCATGTATCCATGTACCTGAAACTTTGGTTGTTCCTGTGTCAGAAATTATTGCATACTTACCATCACGCCCAGCAGTGAATATATCATTATTTTGAAGAATATTAACAGTTTCTACAAGACTTTCTACATTAGCAGTATATAATGCTTTAGATTCCTTTACTGGTACTAAAATCAGTACTAAACTTAATATTATTAATATAAATTTTTTCATTAAAAATCCCTCCTATATCCTACCTGTTTCAGTTGTCGTAAATCCTGTTAGAATGAATCCTACAGGTATATCTTCAGTGAAAATTACATCATCATTGGTATGTTCTGCTAATAATGAAGTTACGGGAAAAGTTAAGAACATAAATACCATTGTTAAAATACTGATAATAAATATAAATCTTTTCTGCATAATTACTCTCCTTTTCTTTTGCTAGGTTCTACCCTGCAATACCACGATCCACTCGCTATACATCGAGTCTGATATTATTACCACGCCATCGGCATACGGTGGTGTTGCTAGAACAGCACCTGCGCTATCAACTAGATTTGCCTTTACTACTGTCCCAGCCGGCACTTCCTCGGTAGATGCTTCAGTCCAGAATGTAACCTCGTACCTTCTATTAGTGCCAGCTGTGGCTATGCAAGTTGGAGGACCTTCAAGTATGGCTGTTGTTTCTAAATATGGAAATACAGCATTTAAACTCCAACCGTTACTTACTACATCTACTAAAGCTGTTACTTTGGTTCCCGCCTTCGCAACTGGAAGATCATTAATAGTTGCACCCTGGTTAATCATTAAATGGGTTGCTGGATCGTTTGGATCGGGTAAAATCTGTTCTTCGGGTGCGGAAACAATCTCCTTCACCCTTAAACGTTCAATGGCTAATATACAAAATTCTCCCGATGCCCAATCAGATTCTAAACCGCAGCTGTCCCAAACCTTGACTTCCAGAATAAAATCCATATCTCCTGATGCCCAAAATAAACCAGGCACTTCAGGATCTTCACTGGTAGCCATTTCGTAATACTCATTACTGGACAGCACTTTGCCGGTGTCGTGTATTATAGTATCATCCAGCTTTTTAATTACTACCTGATAGGCACTTTGTTCGTCACCATCAACATCAACATATTCCCATTCAAATCTAGGAGTAGTAGTGAGATAACATCCTATAGGTATGTCCAGAACCGGTGGTTCCGGCTTATGATTTACATTCATCACCACCGCAGGGTCTACTCCTGGGTTGGGTGCTTTTATTTTCGGTGTTACGTTAGGGTCTTCTGTTTCCAGTTCAGCGCGCCATCTAACATCTTCACCTTCTTCAACCTCTATCCATAAGTTAGTATTGTTGGATAATGGATTGACTTCCCCGGCATCGCCTAATACGGTCCAGGTGACTCCGTTATCTTCGGTTATTTCCGCTACTGAGCCAGCCATGGTTCCGCTAACCCGCCAGCAGGCTGTCCAATCTATGCCGTTTGCTGTCACATACCATGTAACCTTAGTTTGTGGTGGTAATATATGATAAGCCCTCAATTTAAGAAAACTTACTGGCTCGCCCGGGTCGATTGTCAATGATTGTGCTGCTGCACTTTTCTTATATAAACCTGTGGTGACCATTTCTGCCACCTGCACTGATAAAGCTTCGTTATAAACCATTTCCGTCCCATCGAACATATAGTATTTAATATCCTGTCCATCAGCAATCAATAGATCGTGCGTTCCCGGTCGTATAGCTACCGAAGTGGGGCTATTTAACCCAGCGGTGACGGACAAAGCACTTGAATAAGCCATTATACCGCCATCTAATGCGTACCGTTTGAGTTCTGTGCCTTCGATAATAGCGATATTCCCATCATCGGTTGCTACTGATTTTGGGTCGCTTAATCCAGTAATACTTAATATCGGATTTTCAATAAGTTCTGAACCAGTAAAACTGTAATATTGAGCTTGATCGTCTTTTAATACTATGCAATCATAGTTATCGCCGTTTAATGCCAGATCTATTGGATTAGAAAGCCCATCTAATGATAATGACGGTATTTGAAACATCTCAGAACCATCAAACATATAGTAATCTACCGCATCCTGGGTTAACACAGCCTTGTCATAATCTCTGGCCCCGATACTCACGATATTACTCAGTCCATTGATGCTTAGGAATGGGTTAGCCACCATCTCTGCACCAAACGAAAAATGAGTTACTTTTTCACTGTCAGCAACAACTGTGTCTGGATAAGTTGATGCCGCAATCGCAACAGGATTACTTATACCAGATACCGATAAAAACGAGTTTTCAATCATTTCTGTGCCATCAAATGAGAAATATTTAATCTCCGAAGGTGTCATAACTATATAGTCATAACCCATACCTGTGAAGGCAATAGCTTTACCAGGGTAATACTCTGGCAGGGTTATCTCATTAATGTCGGTATCCACCTTGGCGGTTGTACTCGTTGTATCTATATAAGTCAAAGTATCTTCCGGAGTTATGTAATATTTATAATCATCAGCATAGGCGTTTCGGGTGAGGATGATTATAAATAAAATTACCCCCAGGGTTAATAACCCTTTTTTCAATGCCAACCCCCCTTAAATTTGCTGGATATTTACGATTTTCCAACCGTCAATGCTTTTATAGAAAGTAACACACAGATTAACTGCTCGATCAGTAAAATACGATGCCTTTAAAACCTTGTATTCTTTATTGCCGCCCAGTGGTGCCATTTCTAAATCCTTGTATTCTATAGGTACTAATTTAACTTGGTTCTGCTCCTGGGCGATTCGTGCTGCCCCAGCCAAATATTCTATTGATGTGGTAGTTAAATATTCCTCAAAAACCTTTTTAGGTTCTTCTATGTCGGAGTTTGTAATCAAGCTGTGTTTGGCTTCAGGCACTTGATTTCTGAGGTTAAATATCTTCCAGCCTTGTTCAGTATTGATTAAATCAATGTCGTACCAGCCAACATCAATAGTTTCATCATTCAACCTTATTTCGATTAAGGTATTTACCTTTGCCCATTTGTTATTGCCAGCCCGTATTGAAATTTCTGATTTTTCAATAGTTGCTTTGGGTAATTCCGAGATATTATCAAGTGACCAGAGTGCTTGCCCGGTTACTTGCTCTTTGGCTTCTTTGATGTCATTAGAGCATAATGCCTCGAAGTATTTATTGGTGCAGTCCTGAATCCCATTTTTGTCATAAGTAAAGCCGGTTCCGATATAAAACATGGCTCCGACTACTAATATAACGAAGATTATTGAATACTTTTGTTTCTTAATATTTAGCCCTCCTTTACTTGTTAAATATTTTTGCCGTTGCCCATCGTACTGTTTCTGTTTCGCCCGGTCCAATATTAGGTACCGTAACTTTTACTACAGCAATACAACCCGGGCTATCTAAGGTAGTTGTTAAGTCGCTGCTGTCCAAAACGATATCATCCGTATAAATGGCGAATTCTTGTGGGAATCCATTATACGCAATTAACGTACCATCCTGATCATAATTGCTATATTTAATTGCCGGCGTTACTCCATAAGGGTTATCCGAGCCGTTGTAAACGATAAACGTATACTCAGGTATAGCTTTTATTCCTGATCGCTCCAACGGTTCCAGTGTGGTTGAATCCAGCCCTAAATTTCGTGCTAGTATCTGCCTAAAAACCATATGTGCTGTGTCTGCTTCTACTAAAGGTTCATTATAAGCCTGTGATGTTTTATCAACACACATAGTACCTGCCCGTACACCCTGGGTTACAGCTTGCTGTAAATTAATGTCCGAGCTGCCTATTGCACTGGAATGGTCTAAGGTTATTAGAATTGCCCATACAAACACCGGAATTGTGAGCAATATCAGAACTGATACTATAGATCCTCTTTCGTCCCTAAACCTTTTCACTTAAAGCCCTCCCCGATGTTTGTATTGTCAATTTTTCGGAGTTATCATATCCAATCAGAGCAATAAACGGAAACCCATATCCTTCAGTTTCCACTTCCATGCGTAGGTAAACTTCTGATTGAGTTATATCTTCCATTTCCGGTATATTGGTATTCCTTACTACTCTGCCTACCAGACACCCCGACATATCAACCTCACTAATAGAAAAAGAATTTTCCAATGGTGCTTCAAGTTTGGTTAAAACCAATTTGTTATTTTTGAGAGCATCGACCAGGTTTTGAGCATCATCTTCGGTTAAGCATCCCTCTAAACGCATACGATCCAAGTAATAGTTCTTGATATGCTCAGTCTGCTGTATCTTTATTTGTGCCAACCAGTAATCCTGCCCACCAAAGATTAGAAAGCAAATTATAGCCATCACGATTAACAGTTCTACACTCATAGATGCGCCCGTTTGTGAATGTATTTTACGCATTTAATAACCACTCCCCGTTACTTCAGTTATATTCTCTTTTATATTGCCGTGGAAACCTTGCAGAACGCCTGTTAATTTAGCCGCAATGACAATCCCGAGCGTTACAACACAGGCCACCACTAACAATAGCTCTACACTAATTGATGCGCCTCTTTCGTCTTTTAGTAATTTCACTAAACCACCTCCATAAAAAAGCCAGACCACTTAAAATGGTCTGGCTTTTTTGCAGTTGTAATATTTTAATTAATCTGATGCTCCGGTAGCATCCAAGATCTGTTCGTTTATTGTTAATACGGCTGTGTCAGCGGCATTCGGTAGGCCAGTATCGCCATCGGAAAGTTTTCCGGTTACAGCCAGAGAAACGACAATTACAACGGCTACGATCGCCATTAACTCAACAGCTCCGTATGCACCACGTTCATTATTTAGTACCTTTTTAGCTTTTTGAATAAATTTCATATTATTTACCTCCTGTTTTTAATAACTACAATAATTATAATTTCCCTTAAAGTTATAACCAATGGCTTGTCATTTTGCGATTTTAAATTCCTCCTCTCACATAAGCCCAGCGTCCTTAAGTATCGTCATGGTTCTAGTAAACATCACGCCAGCAACCATACCTAATATTGCTAAAAGCGGAAGAACACGATACAAAATAAGGATTAGTGGTTTGATAGATATTTGCATCTGTTCTGCGGCTTCCCGGATATCTTCAAGCCTATCCGCTTCCATTTTAATGATATTGTCGAAGTTTTTAATTCCGCTGTTATTTACTTGACTTAGCAGCATTACTAGTGATTCAGCTTCGGGTAGATTAATTTCTTTCTGAAGTACCCTTAAGGCGTTTTCAGAACCCATACCCCAATATGCTAATGTTTTATTTACAGCTGGTTTTAAGACCACAAGCATTTCTTTTGCTTCGACTAAAGCAAGCTGCAAAGGCATACCAAGCTGCATATAAGTTTCAACCAATCTGAATAGTTCCAGACATTCCTGATAACGAATACTCTTAGTTCTTCTCCGATGATATTCCCTGAATCCAATAACGCTTACTCCTGCCCAGAAACCGCATATAATTGCACCAAGCAATATACTGTTTGAACCCCATGTTAGAATGACTCCGAACAAGGCTCCGATTACCGCCCATATGATTACCGTGTTGTCTATTAATGAACGGTTCAATGGTAGTTGGGTATTTTTGATACCAAAGGATCTATGAAGCGTAAAACTGGTATATTTATCGGTGGCAAAACCTACAGTAGTATTTATGAGCCAATAAAAAACCGGTATTGTGGCTGTTAAAATACCGACTATCCATAAAATTTGATATGACATTAAACCCCCTCCTTATTCAGTTAACAGCCTGTCTAACAGAAACCATATAATTACTGATAAAAACGATACGGTCAATATAATCCGACCTGTTGGAGTATCAACTAAAAAGCTGGATGTTTCCGGAAAAGCCTTCTGTAATATAAGGAAAACAGGTAATGGCATTAATGATAGTCCTAAGCCGATAAGCCTGTCTCCGTTGATCTCGCTGCTGTTGTCTTTACTCATTTTTTGTGCAGACCGTACATTTCTTGTTGTATCCTCCAAAATAGGAATTATAGCTGCACCCTGCTGTCCAGCCTGGGACAATATACTGGCAAATACTTGAGCATGAGATATGTTTAGTTTTTTTGCCATCTGCTTATAAACTTTATCTGGGCTTTCCCCATAAACAATCAATGAATGGGCTTCTCTAAAAATCTTTCCTACTGGATCAGGCACTTTTTCTCCTACCCTTCTCAGCCCATGGTTTATCTGCTTTGTGGCTGTGTATTCACCAGTAAATATCCGCAAGGCTACTGCAAATTGTTCCAATACTTTCTCGCGTTGTTTTCTTTCCCTTGTGAACATAATCTGTGACGGTATAACTCCTAGCATGATACAAGCTACTAATGAAGGTATAGGGTTTCCAAACAAATACATTCCACCTAAAAAGATAACGACTAGACCAACCATAACCCACATATTATTTAGATATTGATATTGACCTAGATAATCTTTAACTGTATCTAGCACATTGTTTTCTAATACTGTGGATTTAACAACAGCCTTGGCCTGGAATATTAAGTTCATAATCCCCAATATTAAAAGAACTGCCGTAATGAATACGGCAGCTACAAATATCATATTCCACATTGCGATTACCCCTTTGCAAATATTTCTTGCAACTCTTTTTCGGTTACATTGTAGATTTCCATGCTCTTAATACACTTTTCGGACAGCGGATTAACTAATACCCACTCACCGGTTCCCATGAAGTCTTTATCGGCTGGTTGCCACTTAGCAATAGTTTTGTATTGAATCTCTCTGTCGTCGGTTACAATTACTTCGGTTATGCCGACTATCTTTTTGATGCCTCGGCTGGTATCTGAAATCATTTGCACGATAAATTGAAAAGCCTGGGCTACTCGTAATTGAGCGTTGTCTATATCCAGTGACATCCCTTCTTCCAGCATCATCATGGCGGTTCCCTGTATCGCTTCCTCGGGTTCCGAAAAATGGGCTGTAGCTAAGCCGGTATGACCTCTAGTACAAGCCCTAATTGCTTCTCTTGCTTCACCAATCCCTCTGAACTCGCCGACTACTATTACGTCAGGAGTTAAACGCAGGATAGACATAAAAAGGCTATTCATATCAACGTCTATCTCTGGATGTGCTTCTAGTTCCCATATATCACGGTCTGGGTATACCTTAGATGCGTGTAATTCGTTATCTAAATCCAGTATTCGTATTGATAAATTAGACGCAAACTCCCCGATGAGCAGTTTCAGCAGGGTGGACTTTCCAGTATTAACCCCACCGCTTATTAGAATATTTCTACGGCCTTTAATAAGGAGCCTGAGAAGGTTCCAGATTGTATCATCCATAGTTTTCAATTCTTTTAATGATTCTGCGGATAATATTATATTTCCGTGTTTCCTTATAGCCAAACCATATCCATTAACAATTGGACTACACAGGGCGGTTACTCGCATTCCGTCAGGTCTTACCAACTCAAGTTTAGGTGAGCTTTCGTTTAAACTGCTGCCCCGATCAGTGTACGGTATTAATCGCTCAATTAGGTTTTTGATCTCTTCCTTGGTCATTTTTATGGTTGTGGGCAGGTTCTTACCTCTTTTGGAAACAAACACCCTGCCGTTTGGATTTACTCTAACCTCATCAACTTCCTTGTCATAATATAGTTCTTGAATTTTACCGAATCCCCATAAGGTTCGATAAATTTCCTCAGCTACTTTTTGTGTGTCCAGGTTATCTACAATAATTTTGTTTTTATTTAATATCTCACATATGTGTTGCTTAACTTTTGCTATGCACTCCGGATTCCCAGCTGATGCCTCTTGAAATAAAATAAGAATTTCTTCATTATCACTTTGTTCAACCATTGAACGTTGAATTAATTCAGATGCCTGCCCCAAACCCAGGCTTTTTTCGGTTTCCGGTATAATTTCTGGTGGCTGTTTGGTTTTATTGAACATCGGCTTCCTCCTCCTCTGTTGTAAGTACATCAGGTACTGATTGAGGATTTAACACCTTAGAGAGTGCAATACTATTCTTCATCGAACCCTGTATTATATAGGGAGCTTCTTCAGGGTTAACCAGCAGGTATACGGCTTTAGCCTTGGATTCGGCTGAAATTTTTTGACCACTTAAACCAGAAGTGCTGCCGCCTTCACCATCAACTCCGATTATCTGTGCTTTGCGTGACAATATAATCGCTGGTGCCACTGCTGTAGTTTCAGTTTTATCGCCTACCCAGTATACATCTACATAATCTCCCGCTGTAGCATTGCTTAACCGGGTTGAGTCAATCAAGACTCCTATAATCTGCTTATTGCTGGTGTCTGACGCCAAACTCAGACTTCTTTTATCAACTGGCTTGTTGGCATATAACGTAACTGTAGTTATCATATCTTGCAACTTGGCTGATTCCAGCACTGTGTAAGAGTCTACTTCACCTTCTTTGACGGTTCTAGTCTTGAAGTCATCGGCTTGCAACTTACTATATGGGCTTATATCTTTGGCCGGGACCAGTATATTTACACTGGCCTCCGCATCTTGTGGGTTATTTATGTTAACCCAAGCAAAAAGGGCTACCAAAAGCCCTAACACAATGGCTGCTATCGTTATAATCGTCTTTTTCTTATCCATATTTCCTCTCCTTTACAATATTAATGCGACTATCCATGCCGCTATTACCAACGGAACTCCAAAAGGGATTGCCTCTGGTGGAATCGTGTCATCATCCGGCAGCTGCGGTAAAACTATTACGCCTTTAGCTCCATATCTCGCTTTTAACCATATACCGGTAAATAACACTTTTAGACGAGGCTTTAGCGTCCCTAGCCGATAAAGATTATAAATCCCCCATACTGCACCCAACAAACATCCAATCAATGTTACATATAAAATACCCACAAAACCAAACCAAGCACCTAATGCGGTGGCTAATTTAATATCCCCGCCACCAATGCCAGCCATTAAGCCGCATATTATAAAAACTACAAAAGCAAAAGCTGAACCCGCCAAGGCATCTATAATCGTATTAGTGTAAAGCGCGTACCCTATTCCAGTCAGGAATAACGGAACTGTCAACCAGTTATAGATTTTTCGGTATCTGAGATCGGTATATATTATAGATAGGCTCGGTAATAAACAGCCTATAAATAAAGCTTCCATGGTTTACCCCCTTACAACAGTCCTTTGACAGCGCTAACCAGATAACCGGTATAGAAATTCTCGTAACCCATCGCATCTACGATAAAACACAGCAAAAGTATAGTAATCAAACCGTAAATACCAACGGATAACATCAGTCCAATTCTCGAAAAGGGATTTTTGGATGATTGCAACTCATTCTCAATCTTCTGGGTCACATATTCTTTGCGCCGATTTATCTTGAGTTTTTCAGCATCCAAAGCCGATACTTCATAACCTTCTTCTGTAATGATTTTCACTTCTGCTTTTGGTTCTTCAAGAATGCTGGGATCCAAAGTTTTGTTTAGTATTCCGGTTATTATGTTTTCTGGTATCTGCAAGGCTTTAGCAATATCTTCTGCCTCACAATACTCCGACATTTTAAATATTTTTTGTGCCGGCAAAACACCTACCTCCTTTTCAAAAAGTTCAAAATATTCTTCTTTGGCTGCTCTGTTTCAGCCATTAAAGTAATATTTAATTTAGATGCTATTTCCTGACATACTTTTTCCCAGACATCAATATTGGTAACATTACCTTTATAAGTAGCTTTATTGACCTCCTGCCAATCATGGGGGATTACTGCAACAATAGACGGTAGTTTCTTAACTCCCTTCTTGAACCCAGAATTAAAGCACTTCTCAACCTCTTTGATACTTACCAACTTAGGGTCGTACTGGTTCAATATAATGCGAATATCACTTATCTCAGCCCCCATATAAAGCAACTGTGGACCATAAATTTTGGTTTCCTCGATAGAAAACTTTGATTGGTTTACTACTGCATACACCAGATCCGTTTTAATAAATACACTGCCCATGTACTCCTTTTCCCAGGGTGAAGGACAGGTATCACACAATACTACCGAGAAATGCTCTTTGAGTTGTTCTAGCGTGTTCTCTATGTGTTCACCTTTTATTTGGTTTGGTATTACATTGGTGGGCGCTGGGAGTAAATATAGATTGTTTTTCACTTTAGTCAGATAACCCATGGCGTTATCCTCAAGGTAGTTCCCAAAAACCCCTTTGAGATTATAGAATCCAGCTAAATTAGCCCCTCCGAAATCAAAATCACATATAACTGTGTTTATTCCTTCTTTAGCCAGAGTTAATGCTAGAGAGTTTGCTACTGTGGTTTTCCCAACTCCACCCTTATTAGCGTAGGTGGCTATGATCAAGCTGTCTTTAGTGCTTTTTTCTGGTATGGGTTCCAATTCAGGTTTTTTTAATAAATGTTTAATTTCCTCGATTGAGTTGAAAAATACAGCATCCGGTCTAGCTTTTCGAGCTGCCCAATCACTGATGCCGCCCGAACAATAAAAATAAGCAGGATAATCTTCGGGTATCATTTCATGGTTTTGGCTGGTGCTTACTACTGCATAAATATCGTCTCCGGGATCATTAGTAGTAATAAAGCCTTCTCTTTTAAATAAAATGGTTAATTCTTCATTCCCTATAATCAGGATTTTCATTTTGAAGCCACTCCTTTTCTTAAAAAATCGCACAAAAAAAGCCGCTTATTAAAGCGGCTGTCGTAGACACAGGGATAGCGACCCCAGAAATGGGACATTTTTGTTGTCCTCTGAGCTTGGTTTCTGTTTATGTTTAATAACCTTCTTATAATGATAACTTTAATCCAAACAATTTGCAACTATTATCCTATAGATTGGATATATCATTTATGTTTTTAACCAATTCTTTGTATTCTTTACGGTATTTATCTTCATCTTTTGTCGGCAGTATTCCATGTATCGGCAACCCCATTGATACCCAACTGTCTATATCATGCTTATTTCGATCAAAGCCTCCGGTAAAATGAATAATATAGTTAATGTATGGTAATATGGTTTCCGTTAAGGTCAATATGTTTGGTGAAGTTTCCACCTCAATAACCAATGCGTCAAAGTCATTACCAGAATATATAACTTGCTGATCTTCAAGGTAGCCATAATTACAAGATTGCACTGCGTTGTTAATAGGCTCGGCATAACATTTATACGAACTTGGTTTTTCAACCATTTCCAGATGAAAACCGTTAAGGTTGGCAGTTATTTTCTTAATTATAGACCCACTATTAATTTGGGGATCGGTTTTAAAAATGGCGATAACCTTTTTATATTGCTTAACAAAATCTTCTGCCGGCATTTGTTTAATCTGCTTACTAGACACGGGCTTATCCGGCTTCTTGTTATCCTGAGTTGGCTGCTCCCTAATTACATTGGTTATTCTAAACTCCGGGTCTATGTCAGCCGGGTCAACGGCTGGTTTTCCTTCCGGTTCTTGCGAGTCTTCTGCAATATCCTTGTAATGCCAAGCCTCTATTTCTTCTGGGTCTGGCTCTGGAATCAACCAGATGTAAATCTCAGGCAGGATGTTGTTCTTATACACATATTTACATACTTCTATTAGGTTATTGATTTTAATACCTTTCTTTTTAGGAAATTGAAATTCACCCTGGTTGGTCACCATGTCGTCCCGCACCACTAAAATAGCTTCATCTGGCACACCTGCTTCAATCGCATACTGGTGATTCTGGGAGTTTTCGTATCCTGCAACAGCTACTATGGGTATGTCTAATCCTAATGCTTTATCTAAGTTGCTTTGAAAATCATCACCCTGCAGTACAACGGCAACTGCATCATTGGTATCTTGGGTATCTAAATTCTCGAATTGGATGCCAGTAATCTTCGAGTATCTTTTTAAAATATCGTTCTTGATGTTTATTAATATTTTCAAGTGTCTTTCCTCCTTATCCGATTTTTTCGACCATTCTATTGACTATGATATTTCCTGAATACACCATTCCAACTATTATCAATGCGACTATTATTCCACCTGTGGTATGAAATAGCGGATATATAAATTCCGGAGCGATAAGCCTCATGATAACCATTAATCCAAATGGGATTACGCTTAATGTAATTGCAGTGACCTTTGTTTGGGCGGTTACAGATGCAACGTACTTTTTATTACTCCTGCGATCATAGGCGTTTTTCAGTAGGTATTTACAGACTTCTACCAAGTTGCTGCCGGTACTATCATATAGTTTAAAGGCCATTTCCAACTGCCTTAAATCTTCCCAATCGACTTCTTTGGCGACTGAGCCGATGGCTTCATGATAATTAGTACCGGTTCGGCTCCTTCTCAAAATTTCAATAAATACCTCTTTAGCTGGATTCTTTAACGCTGCTACGCTTTCTTCCAGGGCTTGATAGGGGTTAGCTCTGGCTTCCAATGAAGTAATAATGGTATTTAGTACCTGGGTGTACTGTTCTTCCAGTAAGGCTTTACGTTTCATTTCCTTCTTCTTAGCCAAGTTATTAGCTATTATAAAGCCGGCCGGGATAGCCAAAACACCAAAAGCAAGGTTTCCTGAAATAAGATATACCGCTATAAAGCTTCCGAGAAAACCTATTATGAGGTACTTCTTGCGGTCAGTCCGACCTATAAACGCTTTGGTTTCTATCCATTCGTCATGTAACTCTACTCCGCTGCTCCTTTTGTTAAGTGAAACTCCTATCAGAATTATTGCTACTGATAAGAGGAATAAAGCAAATATTAATTCGGGCAATACCATCCAACCTCCTCAAATCGTTTTTCCCGTTGGAACTCCTGCGTCACCCAATCCCAATCGCCAGTTTTGTTATTGTACTCCCAAAGCCGGTTAGTTTTGACCGCCATAGTCTTGCCAGCTGCGTTTTTTATAGTGCCGGCGACTTCTACTATATGGTCTAATCTCCGGTAACCTCGGTCGTTGGTTACGAACAAAACTATATCTAGTGGGTTTGCTATCTTTTCAAGAATAGTATCATTACCCAATTGTTGGGCTTCTTTAGCGTACCTTATCATATCGGGGAAACGATAATTCAACAAATCTTCGGCTGAGTTTGCATGGGCTGTGCCTAGCGATCCTTCATGCCCAGTACCCATTGCCTGTAGTAACTCCAAAGATTCTTCCCTGCGTATTTCCCCAACCACGATAATATCAGGATTCATTCTTAACGCACTTTTGACCGCATCCGACATAGTGTATTCACCTTTGTTTTCGATATTAGCTTTTCTGGCTACCAGACTTCGCACCTTTGGATGTTTTAAATCCAATTCAGCCGGATTTTCAATAGTTATTACCCATAGGTCCGGATCTATAAAACTTGCCAGATTATTTAGCCAAGTGGTTTTTCCAGAGCTGGTGCCGCCAGCTATCATAAGATTCATTCGCATCTTGATGGCTTTTTGCAAAAATTCAATTACGTTTTTTGAGGCGGCTCCATTTTGGACAAGAGTCTCAATATCAATATCCTGCCGGAAACGCCTTATGGTTATAAGCAACTCATTTTCGGTTATTGGTGCTATTTGGGCATTTAACCGAGAACCATCATGTAATCGGGCATCGACTTCTGGCTTGGCTTGGTCTATGCGTTCACCCGTTTTTGCCAGCATCCTTCTTAAAAGGTCTTTGCCCTGTTCTATAGTCTCAAACCTTTCGGGAGCCTCAAAATTGTGTCCTTTCTTTTCTATATAGATCGAACAGCCGGTTACCATTATTTCTGAGACTTCTTCATCGTTGAAGTATTTCTCCAACGGGCCGTATCCCAATATATCCGAGAATAATTGTTCAGCCAGTAACGGTACTTCTGGCTCTGGCACATCAATTTTCAAGTTTTTTATCTGGTAATGAACGATATTACTGAACTTAGATTTAATCACCGGGTCCCGGGCGCTTTTAGGATTTATTTCTTCCAGGGCAAATTGTTTTCGGACGGCATACTGCACATCATCTCTTAGCTGTTTATATAATTCTCTAGGTATGAGAGTTTTTTCAATTTCCTTTTCCTCCTGCAGTTCGTAGGCTTCTTCTAATAAACCATCACGAACCGCCAATACTCTAATCAGATTCATATCAAGCATCTGCGATCACCTCTTTTACTAATGAAAATAACTCATCTCGAATTTTTTTGTTGGGTTCTAACACCCTGCGATTGCAGTTTTCTGGGATAGATTTGTCATACCCTATCACTATATCAGGCGAATAATAATTAATGGCTCCTTTAGCTTCAATGCCACCAGTATAGCCTGTTTGGTTTAAAATTATCTTTAACCGGTCGGAACACCCTAAGCGATTTAAGAAATCTGTAGTTTCCCGAAAGGCATCCATGTTAGGACGGTCCGGTTTTACTACCAGACATACCATATCCGACAACACAGCAGCCATCCAGGATGAATGCAGCGGATTTATTACCGCGATAGTAAGCGGGCTAGTTTTCTTTAGATATGTCACTGCTTTTAATGTTAATTGTGTATCTATCTGTGACGCATCCAGCACCCGTGGACTAACCCCTGGGAAAACCTTTAAACCAGAATGGTGCTGTTCACTGGCAGAAAATATTCCTTCTGGCGTGGCTACCCCATTTATATCCAATATGGAAACGGTTGACGCACTTAAATCCTGAAAGCCTAGGTATGACCTTACTTTGGAATCCTGGTTTAAATCGACAATTGACGTATCATAATGATTGCAGGCTATCAAACCTGTCATACAAGCTAAGGTGGCTGCCCCTGCACCTGCTTTTAATGGCAGGAAGGATATTAATATCCCCCTGCCTGCTTCCCTGGGTGTGGTTGGAAAGTTTAATTCCATGTTTATTCACCCCCTATTGATTCTTCAATAGTCTCCTCAGTGATGGGACTTTTTTCAGCTGCTTCTATTATCGGCTGGGTGTTGGGTAGGGTGAGTGTTATTGATTTATCCCGTATAATTAGTTCTGCTACTGCTGGTGCATATCGATCTGGTACTGCAACAATAAATTGGTTGCTGTTTTCATTGGGCATACTCAACACTAAAGCACCACCACATATTTTCCCTATTACAGATCCTTGCCCCGACATTACTTCTCCGTAAATATCGACTGCTTCACCTCGTTTTATTCCAGTCATTCCACCGCCACCACCGCCGGGAAGTTCTACGGCAGTCCAACCTTCCGGAGCGAAGGTGTTTAGGGTTGACATCAATGAGCCGTAGGTACTTAAATGATCACTCGTAATAACGTTGTCTTTGACTATAGGACCGTTATACACGGTTGACCCAATTACCTGATCTACACTTCTAAAAGTGTTGCTGGGTACTGCTGATGCTGGTAAATATTTTACGGTTAAATGGTTGGGTTCTAAAGTCAACCCTACCCGGAGTATCTCCTTCGCATAAACTACGGGCACGTTGGGTGTCTGGGCTTTAACGATCGTATAAATCAAGGTGCTTGCAATTAATGCGATAATTACAGCTATAACCAATGGCAAATTTCTTTTAATCAATTCCATTTATTCTATTTCCCCCTTTATAATCTTTTCAAATCGAATTTTACTGCCTACAAACATTTCGCCTGCGATATCCAGTGTAGGCAGTCGGTTCCCGGGTGGATATGAAGCGGAGACCACTTCTCCTTGATAGCCTAATTCCTGTAGCATTTTTTCACCCTGGGCTAAATTACTGTGTGGCACTACTACTGGAAGCCATTTTTCACCCAACGGGTCAATATTTACAAATTCTGCCATAACATCTTTGCATGATGGGCAGGTTGTAGATAAATACAACTTTGGTTTACTTATATCGCAATTATCCGCAACTATAGCAGTCTGTCCATTCAGTATTACTGGTTCTCTAACGTCAGCGTAAGCTGTAAAACTTATAGTAAACATACCAACTGATATAACTGTAACACCGCATAATGCTAGGGATACAAAGGTGTGTTTATTTACTATTTTTATCAGGCTAATTGTGCCGGCTATTAAAAAACACATAGCTGCTGCGGTGCAATAAGGACAATATGCGACTAGCGCCTGCCCTATAAAACTAGCAGACGCAGCGCATATTCCTATTAAGGCTACAAATAAATACCTAAGAGAAAGGCTAAAATAAATCCCTGTTAAAGCCGCTATTATCCCTGGGCCAGTCAATACACCGTAATTTGCATAAAGAAGTATTGAGATTACCAGGAGAAATATAAATGCATTAACAACAGCTTCTTTTTGTACATTCTCTATGATTTGTAATGACTTATCCATAAAAGCCTCCCTTGCTTTCATTTAGTGAGGCAAAAAGAGGGGATCCCTGCTTTTTGCCATCGCCCGGCATTAGAATCCACCGCCACCACCGGGAGATGCACTGTCAATTTCTTCACCGATCAGTTGGAATTTATCTGAGATTGATCCACCCAGGAATATCATGGCAGCAATACATACAACCGCGATCAACGCTATAATAAGTCCATATTCAGCCATACCTTGGCCACCTTCATCTTTAAGTAACGCTTTAATATTTTTCATCATAATAATTTGCCTCCTTATTTTTACATTATTTGCATTAAAGAGTATACGGCTGGATAGCCGATAACCATTAATATGGGAACCAATATAAACAACAACACTACCAGTATTAACTTAATTTGAACCTTGCCGGCTTGATCCATAATGTCAAACCGTTTACCTTCACGGATCTTATCGGAAAACTCCTGCATTTTATCCGATGCCTTTGCACCATGAACATATATCTGGCTAATAGAGGATATTAGCGAATTAAGTTCGTCAATATCAGTTCGTACAGACATATCTACCAGTGCATCCATAAGGTTTTTCCCTGAAGAGTTTTCCTTTAGAACCGTATTAATCTCTTCCTCATAGACTCCCCTGGTAGCTTTACCGGCTTCATTAAGGGCATCAACTAAATCTGGTACTGAGTTTAAAGCCGTAGACAGATACATGGCAAAATCATCAAGACGTTTCCTCAATTCTGTTTTTCGTGCTTCTACTTTGCTTTTCAGCCAAACTCCTGGCAGGAAATACACGATTGGGGTAAATACAGCCAGACCTAAAACCCATGAAGATATAAGTGATAGTGCTACTACCGTGACCAGATACAAACTGGTTATCCCTGCCCTTAGACCCATGAAGTATTCTGGCTGGATATCCAACCCTGCTCGGCTCATCTGAAGGTTTAGAAGGCTTTTATCTTCTTCACTCAGAAACCGGACACCCGTCCTGGTGAAAACTTCTTTTTGGTCTAACTGTGGTATGCTTCTCGCCACTACAGGCAAGGCAATAGCAACTCCGATAAGCCCGGATGCTAACGCTAACGTATTCAAATGCGATCATCTCCTTTTTTTAGGTTTTTAAGAATAACACCACCTTTCGATACAAGAATGTCCCCTACTTCGGTATTAGTTAAGTTGATTGTGCCGCTTGGTACTTCAAGCACTGCCTTAGCGGCTTTAATTATTGGAGTAACTGTGAATGGTTTGACCCCCTTTCGTATATGTACCACTTGACCGCTTTCCCCCAAAAATACAGCATCAAAAGCGAAACGCATAAAACATGAATGTATGCAGTTACAAGGCATCAATAGCATAGCTGTCTCCGAGGGCAGGTTCTTTTTGCCCAATAAACCCTTCAAACGAGTATAGGGCTTGTCTGCAATTACAACTTGTTTAGCCAGGGCAACGTTTTTAGTGATATTAATAATTTCCATGCCCAACTCACCTTTCTGAGTCAAAATACCCATAAAAAAAGACCCTCTTTACAGAGGGCCTAAATATTGGCTATATAAACAACCGCTACAAAGCAGTTTGTTCAAGTTTATGCTTCACTCTTGCTATCTCATATATGATTCCTAACCTGAAATCAGCTAGGCGACCTAAATTGTTATTATTATGACTGCTATACCAATTTTGTCCATCAGTATATATATGAGAAAATAGTTCAGTAATATCATACTGCTCAACCGTTATAGTTCCTTTTTTATGTACAATTCCCGAAGCTACAGAATGGATGCCATTATATACATAACACAAACCTATGTATGGAAAGTAATATCCCCATTGGTTATATTCATCATAAATGAATTTATTGATAAAAATGTTTTTGATCTGTTCACATAGTCTTTCCCGATGCCAGGGAAGGGCTAAAACACAGTCCTGAGCTAAATTAAGCTCAACGGCTCCTAATTCTTTTATTGCAATTTCATTGCCTTTTTCATCATAATAAAAAAGCGGTATCGGATAACGAAAATATCTTTCGAAGTGCTCTTTTGAGTATAAAATGTGTGATAACAAGTCGGTTTTCAAATCTTCTTTTATGACAGTTAGCATAAAATCCAAGATAATTATTTTATCTTTATTGTTTTTTTCTCTTTCTAAGGTCTGCTTCACAAAATTCATAGCAAAATCAAATTCTTTTTTAAACCTTGCTGGAGATGGTTTAATTTTTCTTTTCCATTTTAAAATCCCCAATTATTTCATCCTTTCTTTGTTTCCAAGCCCTCTTTACGAGGGTTTTAAATGTTTGCTATTTGGTTTGTGAAGCAGTTTGTTCAAGTTTATGCTTCACTCTTGCTATTTCATATATGATTCCCAACCTGAAATCAGCTAGGCGACCTAGATTGTTATTATTATGACTGCTGTACCAATACTGCCCATCAGTACTTATATGAGGAAACAGTTTGGTGATATCATATTGTTGGGCTTTTATTTTTCCCTTCTTATGTACAACTCCCGATGCTACGGAATGTCTGCCGTTATGTACATAACACAATGATATATACGGAAAATACCAAGCCTTGTGATTGCGCTCATCATAACAGAAATCATTTTTAAATATGTTCACTATCTGATTGCACAACCTGTTCCGGCTCCAGGGTAAAACTAGAACACAGTTCTGCGTCAAATCCACTTCCGCAGTTCCTTCTTCTATCGATAACTCATTGTCCATCTCGTCCCTATACTTTACAGGAAAAGGCCAATTAAATTCCCTGCTGAAATCCCCTTTAGAATAAAAAATATACGACAATAAATCCATCTTCAGGTCTTCTTTTACAACATCCAGCATGAAATTTAAAATAATCAACTGGTCCTCTGTGCTTGTTTCTGTTTTTAAAATATTTTGTATGAAGTCCATTGCATATCTATATTCTCCAACAGCAAATACATCAGGATCTTCTTTATGCGCCTCCATTATTTGTCCCTCCTCATCTCCAAGCCGTCCTCCAATGTCTTAATAATATTATAGTAAATTCTTCCTTGAAGATAAGGTTCGTAACGCATCAGAGTAATGAGTTCATTACAAACCCGCATATATTTCTGCTCCAAAAAGGCTCGCTTAATTTCTAATAGGAAATGGAGATAAGAAATATGGAGGGCACTTCCTCTGCTTTTCTTGTATTCTTTCTCCGGCTTTTGTTTTTTGAACTCTTCACAAAATTTGTATAAAGTTTGCTTTGCCTCCATGTTTTTGTCGGTTTCATCATTATTAAACCAGTTGTCGTACGGTTCTAAAATCGAAGATAATTTTTGCATGGGATCACTCCTTTAATAAAATTTGCCCATTGGCAAAATACCCATAAAAAAAGACCCTCTTGTGAGGGCCTTACAATAAATTTCCAATATGCTAAAATAAGATTTGGAGTTGCCGTTTGGCGGTTAGTTCACTTCCCTGTAAAGGGGGTGATGCCTATGGTTTCATGGACTGAATTGTTTACGTTCGGTCTATTGATTATAGGAATTATTTCCTTATGTCTTAAACATAAGAAATAACATGACCGCCTTATTATAAGGCGGTCGTACCGAATTTTGGAACTACCGCCGTTGGAAAAGCGGCAACTCCTTTTATGATTATATAGTAGCATTATCATAAATATACGTCAATATCACGGTCAATACCATGTTTCTGAATCCAATACGTGCAACCAGGACTTTCTACCATTAATTGTGAAATCGAATCTTATATAAGGATAATCTTCGTCTTGAACATACCTAACCTGACAAGGGACAATAATAGCTGTTTCCCACCCATTCAGAAAGTTGTACCAAAATGCTTTGAATGTTTCTGCTTGGCTATCGTTGAGATCGCAATACCCGTTGATTTTTTCAGCTTCAAACATTTTACCAATCCACCCAACAAGCATCTTCAGGTACTCGGTACCATTTACCACCTGTTAATGCGTTATAAAATTTATTTCCCCAGGTTTTTTGGTCGTCTGCATCCCTAAACGATGTTGCGCCCGATGCACAGACGGTTGTCTGCAGATCATTTGGAAATAATGACGGAAACATCGTCTTAATCTTGGCGGTTGCATATACAACCACAGAAGGATAATAAGGGCTATTTTTTTGATCATATCCATAGACAGTTATTTTTTGTATTCCTGCATCGCTGGCGTTTTTAGGCAGGTTCGCTTCAAAAAACCTTCCAGCAGCCTGAGTATACTCTTCATCAAGTTTATTTATTGAACGGCTGTTGGCTGTTCGCATATTTGACATAGTTTGGATACACTTATCGACAAATTTCTTTCTATCTGATACTTTTTTGTATGCCTGGTCTCCTTTTGACATCCATTCTTCGCACGGATAACACGCCCCTGTATCACCAGCGCATTCACTGCCACAGTTATAAGTATAACCTTCAACATTCATCCATGCTTGCATGAATTTATTTTTGGATCCCAGGAGAGTAGATATTTGTTCGAGAGTGAGGTTCTTGAATATTTGATTAAGGGTGCTTGTGTACCCATATCCATATTCTGCTATGGTTGTTCGGGCTGCTTCGGTAATCTCTTTCTCTGTGTTGTCAATAGTGGTCTTTGATACACCCCAACCCATACTATGGGTATCGTACATCATATTGCGATCTACTAATTCAAACCAGCAATCGCCGCCGCCACAATCACATTCAGGAACACAGAAGTCTTTCCAACCCCCTTCGTCTATTAGCGTTTTTTCATCACCGGGGATATTGTTAATTGATATTGTGTTACAACCAGAACACCAGCACTCATCTTTATTACATACCGTTCTTTGCCCTCTATCGGTGATTACATTGATTTTTACATATCTATGTGTACCGCTACTTGCTCCGGCTAGTGCCGCTGCGTCTGCTGCTGTTTGTAGCTGGTCACGGGCTAATAAATAAATCCCTAGCTGTACTATCCCAGCAAATAGTATCGCAAATAACATTATCAAAAACACAGCTATTACCAACACTGTGCCATCCTCGCTCTTAAGTTTGATCTTCCCACGGGTATATTGCTGTTGCATTTATCTTTTTCCCTCCCATCCCTTCTTTTTTCAGGAATTGCACATACTTATAATCTAGGGATACACTGCAGACTACATTGGCATCCTCCCCGTTGACCTTATTGATATATACGGTAATATCAGGGTTTGTATTAGGAAGATACTGGTCAGCAATATCCTTTGCTTTAGCCTTGGCTAAATTCAGTCCATTTCCGTTATAGTTTATGGCCGCTTCTCGGGCACCCTCTCTGGCGATTCTCTGAACTTTCAACTTGCTATTAATTAAGCTGAAGGTTTCAAAACAACCCAGCATTATAATCGTCAATATTAAACAGGTGGCCACAGTTTCGACCATTATGGAGCCTTTTTCTGATCGCAATAACTTGCTAAATTCCAACACCCCCTACATAATCATTGGGATTTCTAATGTAATGTTCAAATGTTGCCTCTGAAGTCTTGTTGATCTCTGGCATTGTAAATACAAATAATTTCTGCATGGATTTTTTAGGCTTCACAGTAACACTTGATACCGCTTTAGTACCTTGAGCTTTTACGGTTACGTCAACTTGCGAAGTGTCAATAAAAATATAAGCCCAACGCTTTAAATAGGTTTCGCCTAACTTCTCCGCTTCCGACTTATCGTAAGTGACCGCATACTTTCTGGCTGATTCATGCGCTACCTCTTGAGCAAAATGACTGGCAACTCCCCAGGTCGTGACTCCGATTATTCCAAAAATGAATGATGCTAGAATAATCAAGCACAAAACAAATTCGATCAATACCTGGCCTTTTTCGTTA
Organism: uncultured Rikenellaceae bacterium; assembly: GCA_964509385.1. Classification (GTDB taxonomy): domain Bacteria; phylum Bacteroidota; class Bacteroidia; order Bacteroidales; family Tenuifilaceae; genus MWFE01. The sequence goes on along the minus strand of CAZDXY010000040.1, from coordinate 4,876 downwards.
TTCAATAAAATCACCTCACAAAAATAGCCCCTTTGTAGGGGCTATTAGTTTACGGCTAGGTATGGTTGTATGCGATTTTGGATATCTACCAGGGTGAAATTTTCTTCTACCCTGAATCTGAGCAGAGGAATGCCAGCTTGTTCCAATACCTTTGATTTAAACAGGTCCCTCTCCATCTGTTTTACTGTAGCATGATGAGGGCTATCCAACTCGATTGCCAAACACACCTTATATTCGGGACAATTACAAATAACAAAGTCTACTTGATAAGGTAAAGTTTTGAGATATGCTTGGTCATACTCCGGATTTCCCTGTGGGGTACGAACCAAATCTGCCAATCGTACCTGTGGAAATACCGCATATTTTTCTTGGTCTATGGCTTTCTTCAGTTTATTGAAAAGTGCTTTCTCTCTAGCACTCCTGAAAAAATAATCCCTTTTCTGAAATATTGCTGGTTTCTCTTGCCGTGGTATTGGAATTGTTTGTCCTGATCCATTCGGTCTAGGTTTTGACGGCTTTACTAAGAAGTATATTACTGCACCCGCCAAACATAGGATTATAAATAATTCCATTTATTGCAAACACCTCCTTTTGTTTATTCCGCACAAAAAAGCCCCCAAAAGCAAATACTCTCAGGGGCTTGACGCTTATTGACGTATATTATTCTGGATGCTACCATATAATCATAATGGAGTTGCCGCTTTTGGAACGGCGGCAGGTCCGATAAGGGACTTAGACCGCCTTACTCAAAAGGCGGTCTTGCTATTTTCTGAGCATATAACTCAGGGAAATAACTCCTATGAGAACTAAACAGAATTGAAATAACTCTGAATATGTAATCATAGGCATCACCCCCTTTACAGGGAAGTGAACTAACCGCCAAACGGCAACTCCAATGTTTATTTTACTACATCTTCTGTTTATCCGACCCAGATTTACAGTACAAACCGGTAAAATATGACCAATATATTAACAATTAAAGCAATAAATGCCCCAACTATAAATCCATCCCCCTGAAATAGCTGTCCTTTTTTTATAGAATATATCTCAAAAATAACAGCTAATCCTAACGATAGTTTTAAACTTACAGCAGAAAAAGGACCGTAAAAAGAAATATAATACATATATGTCAAAATTACGATAATAGACAATAGTATGAATATTGTCCGTAAAAATTTAAATAATATCGGAGTGATCAAATGTTTATTTTGATTAAAATAATTTTGTGTATTATTTTTTGTATTGTTATCGCTCATATTATAACCTCACTTCTCAATTATAGGGTCAGCGCCTATTTTGGTTTTTACCGTTGGTGTCACAACGATATTCACCTTAGCAAATTATTTTATTCGTTCCCGGTCTTAATAAAAAATTCACCGGATGAAATTCGAGAAATATTTTTGAAAGATCTTATTGAATTCGCTTTTCCAAAAGCATTGAAATTAAGGCCTGGGTGTTCCGTTTTTATCCTCACGCACTTATTGACCGGTGATAATTTAATAAGACTATCCGAAAATAAGTACATTACATATTCTAAGTACAAGCCTAATTTATTCCATATATTGTCCGTACAACTCGTTGCCTTAGTAGCTTGGCTTTTACGAATAATTATAAATCGCCAACTTTATTCATTGCCGAAAATATGGGGACGGAAGTGGTGCAAAATTACCTGGAGTGATAGTAGTGCTTATAAATCCAATACCCTGCAAGAGCCAGCAGGTGTCATAAAACAAAAGCACACTAAAAGTTAATACTCTCAGCGGGCTTAAAGTTTATTGACGTATATTATTCTGGATGCTACCATATAATCATAATGGAGTTGCCGTTTTTGGAACGGCGGCAGGTCCGGAAAGACTTTTGGCCGCTCTAACGGGGCGGCCTAGCTACTTTCTATGCATCAAACATAGAGAAATAACTCCCACGATTACTAGGCAAAGCTGAAACAACTCTGAATATGTAATCATAGGCATCACCCCCTTCAGGGAAGTGACCAACCGCCAAACGGCAACTCCAATGTTTATTTTACCATATCTTTACTTTACCCAACTAAATTAACTCTGGTTTCCTTATCTGTATTGCCTTTGTATGGTTCGTCTGCCGGGCCGACTATTACCGTTGCTTCACATCTATCCGTATTATTGCTCAAGTCTATATCCCAGACCCCAACTGGATATACAGATGCCTCAACAACGTATACTCCCGCCGTTCCGGTAGTGAATGGCAATTCGTAATCTTTACACCTGTTTTCTGTAAACGGTACTATGGTTATCCGTTCAGTTATTGTGCCAGTAGGAGATTTGATATTAACGTCAACAGTAATCGGATCTCGACTCATCCCTTCAAAATACTTATAGGTAGCAGTTACGCTAAGATTAAGCGTAGCGGTTTCTCCCTGCTTTATCCTAATAGTGTGATTATCATTGGTTAACACCATTATATCTATCCCATTAATCGGGATATTTACACTCATATAGTTTTTCTTGGAATCAGAGTTTGCTACTTTCTTGTCTGGATCACCTATTATGACTAACCTGATACAGCCATCTACCTTGGCTGAGTCAGGCACTTTATCTAGGTCTATGGTGTACGCATACGATAGTTCTTCGGTGGCTGCGCCTTTCTTTACTGCCGGCATGGTTTGATTTTCGAAGGCACCCTGCGTTCCAGCACCCCAATGGGTAATGATATAGTTGGTGTCGCCAAAGGCTATGTCTTTAGCTTCGTTGTGAAAAATGAATTTTAGGTCTACTGTATCGCCATTGTTGTACCTCTGAGATAAGGTTTTTCCGGGATTAAAATGACTCGCACTTGTCCAGGCATCTTTGCTTTCATGGGGTTCGGTAGCGATAATATCAGCTGCCGGCGCTTCCCTCAAGAATACTTTCTGCCATCTGGTTTTCATATCCGCAATATCGCCTGCCCCAAAACCTATCGCACCAGCCTTGCTCTGGCATTCTTCCGGTGAATTTATGGTTGCCAGGACTTGTCCGGTATTGGCATTGTATATCTCGATCACAGCCCCCACATTAAGATAAGTTTCGGTATCCAATGCTTCAGCAACTAATGCAGGCCCGTTGGGGAACGTACTTCCCAATAAAGCTCGAAAGAAATCTCTGTCCAGAATTATCTTGTCGTATATGGTTTCGCCCGGGCCGGGTACCTGTGACCGAAACTCATTGGCACCAAAAATGGCTGGGCCGTATTCTCCGACACTAAAAGTTATAAATTTAGTTCTATACCTTATGCCGCTGCTGGCCCCGGTGGATTTGACATAGTATATCACGTGCTGGAACTTATCGGTATTTTCATCAACTACTGCTATCATTTCGTCCCATTGGCCAGTCCTATTTAATAGGGCAATTCTTTCTTCGGATAATGTCTCAAATATTGGCTGGAGTGCGAATGCTGGTTGTACCATACACGCCAGTATAGCCAGGGTGATAAAAAAGATAATTGTTTTACGCATTGTTTGATCCTCCTTATAATTTTCCATAAAAATAAAGGAGGCTTTACGCCCCCTTTCGGCTGTTTACCAAAACTAGTTAAGTGCTTTCCAGGTTCCTAACTCAAGGACTGCTACTTCATGCCATACTATTCCATCATACATTGAGCTACCGCCATAAAAAGCACTGGCTACAGCATTGTATTTAGTAATACTCCCATCTGCATTAGTTTCCTGCAGAACCCCTCTCAAAGAAAACCATCCCGTTCCACCCGGGTAACCATCATCCATATACAGCAGTTCCCGGCTGGTGATGAATTTCTGGTTGGGCTTCAGTACCATATGGTCTAACAGCCCCTGATAGGTGTCAGAACAGTGCGGAGCAGTGGTTACCTTGGGATCTCCCATTTCCGCATCAGGAGTCTTATCATACGGTATAGCCTTCAATTCAGCTATCTTTTCTGCACTCAGAGTATTACCCACAACGCTGGCCTTGGTCGAAATCAGTACGGTTCTAGTAGCCCCATCCCAGCCTACAGTTGCGCCAATGGCTTCGGCTGCGTACCGAATCGGGATACAAGTTCTGTCCCCGGTGATTACCGCCTGGGTGTCCATCGTCTTGTTTACTCCGTTAATGGTGTATGTTCTGCTGCCGATAGTAAACACTACGGTAGTTCCATCTTTCTCAAAGATTGCCTGTCTTGCGGCGTTATCCCAATCTACGGTAGCATCCATAGCTTCCATCGGTGCCCTCATGGGAACCAGAGTACGGTCATTGCTGTCAATGTACGGCTTCTGGTCGGGGAATGCTACGGCTGCCCCATCAATCTTCACAGTTACATTCGGTGCGGCGGCTGATACCGGTATGACCATTGCCATAATCAGTATTGCCACCAGTGCTACGAGTTTAAGTCTTTTCATCATAATAATTAATCCTCCTTTTGTTGATAAATTTAGTAAAATAATGGCTTAGAAACAATAGAAACCCTCCTTTGGCTATTAAAGCCTTTTGATATATTTATTATATCATAGGTGTCGCACCATTGCAATACAGTGTGACACTTTGCTATAATAAATTTACGGAGGTGATCTAATGGCTGTTGGTAAAGACAAGGTTCGGTTTTATGTAACCATGCCTAAAGATTTAAAATTGTTACTAGAGAAACGAGCTCAGGAAGAAAATCGTAGTGTAAGCAACTATATTGTCACGGTTCTGCAAAAGTATATTGAAGGCCACCCAAATTGATCGGTGGTTTTTTCCTTACATTAGCGAAATATTTTCTTCCCCCTCATAGCCCACATACTGCCAGCCATTCTCTAAATATCGTTTCTCTTTTTCGGTATTGGCTTTGCACCCTGCAATAATCCAAACCACTATAGAACCTAAACCCAAAGTAGGGACTCCTATAATTAGGGCAATCACTAACCAGCCTA
>CAZDXY010000039.1:17942-29479 GCA_964509385.1 uncultured Rikenellaceae bacterium | reverse complement strand
GGTGTTTGGAGGCGATACTTTCGTACAAAGGTTAGGTCTTCGCTCACCACTCCCCCGTCATCGCGAGTACGAGGAACGAGGACGAAGCGATCTTTTCTAACAGATGGCTTCTCCACCAGTCGGTGGATCGCCATGACGTAAAAACAACGAGCCCTGCCCCCACAGCAGGGTTTTCTGTTTTAGGGCGTAAAGCAGAAGAGCTAATCCATTAACGCCGAACACAAACACGTTAGAAAAAATGCATATAACATCGCAAAGTTGTTTGAAAAAATGTATATTTGCACAAAAAGTACAGCATGATTAGGGATAAAATGAACGATTTGGTGGCTTGGAAGAGCAAGGAAAGTAGGAAGCCATTGGTTGTTAGAGGTGCACGACAAGTTGGAAAAACCTGGTTGATGAAAGAGTTTGGGCAAAGGTATTTTGAGAAGGTCCTATATGTGAACTTTGAGAAGTCCAGGCACTTACAGTCACTCTTTGAACATGATTTTGATATTAAACGAATAAAGATTGCTTTGCAGACCGAGTCGGGAATAAGTATTACACCCAGCAATACCTTAATTGTTTTTGATGAGATACAATCGGCTCCTAGCGCACTGAATGCCCTAAAGTACTTTTTTGAGGATGCCCCTGATCTATTCATAATTGCAGCGGGATCGCTTTTGGGATTGGCTCTGCACGCACACACATCATTCCCTGTTGGCAAGGTTGAGTTTATGGATCTTTACCCCATGTCCTACTACGAATTTCTCGACGCCCTGGGAGAGAAGAGACTTCTTGAAGTATTAAAATCGTGCGATTGGCCATTGATAACCACCTTCAAAATGAAGTATGTTGAGTTATTGAGGCATTACTACTTTGTAGGGGGTATGCCCGAAGCAGTCTCCGTATTCCGAAAGGATTATGATTTTAAAGAGGTGAGATATGTTCAGAGAAATATCCTTGATGCTTATGAGCAAGATTTTTCTAAACATGCACCTACAGAATTGGTCCCTCGTATTCGAATGGTATGGAACTCAATTCCATCGCAGCTTGCCAAGGAGAACAGAAAGTTTATTTATGGGGTGATGAAGGAAGGAGCCAGGGCAAAAGAGTTTGAGCTTGCCATTGAGTGGCTTGTTAATTGTGGGCAGGTTCACAAGGTGTTTCGAGCCACAAAACCATCCATCCCACTAAAAGCATATGAAGATCAAAGCGCATTTAAGCTCTATCTGGTCGACATCGGATTGCTTGCTGCAATGGGAAACCTTGATGCAAAAACCCTGCTGGAGGGGAATAGAATTTTTAATGAGTTTAAAGGAGCCATCACAGAGCAGTTTGTTCTTCAACAGCTAGTTAATAATAGTAACAATTCAATTTTTTATTGGTCAGCCGAGAGGTCAACTTCTGAGATCGATTTTCTTGTTCAAAATAGTGGAAATGTTCTCCCTGTTGAAGTTAAGGCCGAAGAGAATCTGCAGGCCAAGAGTTTAAAAGTATTCCATCAGAAATATAGTCCCAATATCTCAATCCGAACCTCCATGTCCGATTACCGTGAGCAAGCCTGGCTAATAAACCTTCCCTTATATGGAATTAACGAATTGGTTAGCTTAAAAAGGAGATCTTAAATTTTTCTCCCGTTCGACAAGTTAGCTATTATAAATGGGTCCACATATCATTCTACTCTTGCAGGTTCCCCTTTGGGACGAGGCTCCCTGTTTTCGCACTACGTCATTGCGAACCACGAAGTGCTAGACGAAGTCAAACCCGGACGCTGAGGTGGGCACTGAGGCTCTCGAAGTGCTCGAAGTGTAAGGGTTGAAGCAACCTCAAGCAGATCGCTTCATCTCACCGTGTCTCGGATCTCGTCTGTTTTTTGACGAGAGACGAGATCATCGCTCCCTTGCCCTATCACATTATAAAAAGGACATCAAAGAAATATTTCTAAATTTGGCAGAAAAATAAGCAATAAAAAATGGCTAAGTTAAACCCAGATTGGTCATTAGGAGCGAAGCGAGCTAATGGCTTAGCTGGGTTTAACCCCGATTTAGAAAAACTTAATTTGCAATCATTTGTGATTGCAAATTTTTAGTTTTTCTTAATCGATTTGTCATTTTAACTTTCATGTAATTAATGGGTAAAAATGTTTTCTTTAATGGCAGTAATTAGAGCAAGAAGCTAATGACAAATTTGGGATAAAAGTTAAGGATGCCGAAGTAACCATTATTCAGGTTCATGGTGAGGACTTTATTTGCATCACAGATATGCTTAAGGCGAAGGATGGTGATTTCTTCATATCCGACTGGTTAAGGAATAGAAACACATTGGAATACTTGGGTATATGGGAGCAAATTTACAATCCAAACTTTAATTATGGCGAATTCGCCCTAATTAGAAGTAAGTCTGGTTTAAATAATTTCAAAATTAGCGTAAAAGAGTATGTTGAACGTACTAAGGCTATTGGATTACGCGCACAGGCTGGTCGCTACGGTGGAACTTATGCCCATAAGGATATAGCATTCGAATTTGGGATGTGGATCAGTCCTGAATTTAAAATTTATCTTGTACGTGAGTTTCAGCGTTTAAAAGAGCAAGAACAACTGCAGCTAGAGTGGTCGGCTCAACGCGAGTTATCAAAAATCAACTACCATATCCACACACAAGCCATTAAGCAAAACCTTATACCTATAGAGCTTACCAAAGAGCAGATCTCCATAGTTTATGCAAGCGAAGCCGATGTGCTCAATATGGCACTATTTGGTGTTACTGCAAAGCAGTGGCGAGATGCAAATCCTACGTTTAAGGGCAATATTTGAGACTACGCATCTATTAACGAGCTTATTTGCCTATCGAACATGGAGAACCTAAACGCTGTATTTATTAACGAGGCCATTAAGCAAAGCGAACGCCTAGTTAAGTTGAATCAAATTGCAATTCAACAAATGAGCATTCTTGAAGGAGTTGTAAGCAGGAAGTATTTGAGATAACCATATTTTTCATAGCGATTACCAAAATGCTCGATCGGATCTCGTCATCTTTTTTGACGAGAGATGAGATCATCGCATTACTCCTGTTTTATAACCTTCCCCAAGAATTCCCCAATTTTAGTAAGAATAAAAACTTGATTTTATCTTAAAATATTGTTATATTTGACAATAAAATAATACAGGATGTCATTTATTGAGTTTCAAAATACCTTTAGAGGCTTTCCAATTATCTCGATATCGGATATTGAGAAAAGCTACCCCAATTTCGATAATCGAAGATTGGTTGAATGGCAACATAAGGGCTATTTGATAAAAATAAAGAACGGGTATTACATCTTCGCAAATCATGAAAAAAGTGAAAGTTTTTTGTTTCTTCTGGCTAACAAAATCTACAAACCGGCTTACGTTTCACTTGAAAGTGCTTTATGGTATTACGGCTTGATTCCCGAAGGTGTTTTTGCCGTTACCTCCATAACAACCAACAATACGGCTACATATAACAATAAGCTGGGTCGTTTTATTTATAGACACCTCAAGCCCCAGCTGTTTTTTGGTTACTCGCTAATCCAGCATAATGGCTATTCAATCAGTATTGCCGATCCCGAAAAAGCCCTTTTAGATTTTTTGTACTTAAACAAGGTAAACGATAACGATTCAATTAGAGAGCTTCGCATAAATTATTTGCAGATACACGAAGCAATTGATTACTCGAAGCTAGAAAAGTACTTATCGCTTTTCAAATCAAAGGTTTTAAATACAAGGGTTGCATTATTTAAAAAGAACCACAATGCTTAGTTTATCACAAATAAAGACATCCTATCCCGAGCCGCTGCATGTTTTTGAGCGCTTTATGATTAGGGAATATTTGCAGTATAAAATCCTGGAGTTGATATTCGACACCAAGCATGCTTCAAAACTCTCTTTTTTAGGGGGAACCTGTTTGCGAATAGTTCACGGAAACAATAGGTTCTCCGAGGATCTCGATTTTGACAACTTCAACCTTAGCCAGCAGGAGTTCGATTTAGTAACAAGTGAAGTTGAAAAGGGGCTAGCAAAGCTGGGTTTTAAGGTTGAAATGAAAAATGTTACCAAAGGGGCATACCATTGCTACATACGATTCCCTGAATTACTTTTCAGGGAAGGTTTGTCTGGCCATACCAATGAGAAGATATCAATTCAGCTCGATTCTGAAGCACATAGCTTTCTGTATAAAACCGAGAAGCCAATAATTAACAAGTTCGATGTTTTTACCCAAATAAGTAGCACGCCCGCGGACATTCTTTTGTCAATGAAGTTTTTTGCTGTTATTAACCGAAAAAAGAATAAGGGAAGAGATTTTTTTGATATTGTATCTCTTCTTGGTAATGGCTTTAAGCCAAACTACAGGTATTTGGAGCACAAATTAGGTATTAATTCAGCAAAGCAGTTAAAGGTTGAGGCGTTAAAAAAGTGCACCAGTTTAAATATGAAAGAAATGGCCCTTGATGTAAAACCATTCCTTTTTAATCCTAGTGATGATAAAAAGGTGCTTTTATTCGAGAAATATCTAGAACAAGTTGATTTATAAAATTTTTCACTACTGAACGAGTATTTTTTTCGAAAAATGACATACTTTGTTTTGTTTATTCCCCGTTCGGACGAGGTTTATCTGCCGAAGGCAGGCTCCAGCCTCGATCGTAAATATCCTGCTAGGCTCTAACCTATTTTCTTGCAAAACAGATCAAATCGTCAGCATCGCAATAACGCGAAAACGCTGATTCCCTTAATCATTACATACCGAAATGAAATTAAGGTAGGCGTATCCTTAGCCTTAACCTTTAACCTTGTTTCCTTTAACCTTGTTTTCCCCCCCGTTCTAACGAGGCTCCAGCCTGTATTTCTCAAGTCCGCCTTCAGAGCAGGCGATGCCGGAAATACGCAAAACACTTAACCCTTAACTTAAGTCACTCTAGCCACTCTATGAACTCTAAATATAATATTTTCCCTATTCACCTTGTTTCTCTGTATAGATTAGCTAAATTAGCCAAAGCATTTACACACAAAAGCATTGCTGAATGAAAAGGTTTTTGTGCGCCACCGCAATTATCGTTTTTACCTTTGCCCTGAAGGGACAGGTTGCCTACCAGCACGTTAGCGATAGGGGTATCTATACCTTTCTGGATGAGTTGGCCACTATGCACATTATAGATATTTCTACCACCATAAAGCCATACTCACGCAAGCAGATAGCCAACTACTTACTGATTGCCAGTGAAAGTAACGAAAAGTTGAGCCGGACACAAAAGGTCTGGCTGAATCAATACCTGACTGAGTACGCCATGGAGGGCGATAACCTTAAGGAGGGTAAGTGGCCGATTATAAAGCGCGACAGCACCCTTTCGGTTCATTTCCTGCTACCGGAGGTGGCGTATCGTGATACATTTTTCAGCGCACTGATCAGACCCATTTATGGATTTCGATATTTTACCGGTACAAATGCCGATTTTTTCACCACCTATGGTGGGGCAGAGGCAATATCATATCTCGGCAAAAGTTGGTCGGTTTATGCAAGCCTTCGCGATCATTACCAGGATGGACAGAGGTTGGCTCAGCCATCGTTTCTCACGCAGGAGCAGGGTGGTACCTACAAGAGTCTTACCTTGGGTGGGCCGGGAGGAGAGTTCAGCGAGATGCGTGGAGGCATAACCTGGTCGTGGCGTTGGGGATCACTGGGTATCATCAAGGATCACCTGATTTGGGGTGATAATCAGAATGGTAGTAATATTTTTTCGGGAAGAACACCTTCATTTCCCATGATAAAACTGTACATGAACCCAGCCAAATGGCTGGAGTTTAACTACTATCATGGATGGTTGGTATCGGAGGCGGTGGATAGCGTAAACTCAATTTTTCCGGTCGATGGTAGGCCTCGCACTATTCAAAGGAGGAAGTATATAGCGGCCAACATGTTTACTGTGAAGCCTGCAAAACACCTGAACGTTTCGTTTGGAAACTCCATTGTGTATGGCGATATGGATGTACAGTTAGCCTATTTGATCCCGTTTTTCTTTTATAAATCGTTGGTTCACACTGTTCATTGGGGTACATCGTTTCAGAATAATGCTTTATTTTTCAATGTGAGCACACGGCAGATAAAGCACCTTCACCTTTATGCAACCTGCTATATTGATGAGTTCTCCATTAAAAGGGTTGTGGATCCCAATCGTAATAATTTCATAGGCTATAAGGGAGGATTTTCATTAGCCCATTGGCCTGTTCGCAACGTAATAGTAGGTAGCGAGTATACATTTACTAAGCCCATAACCTATCTGCACGACGAACCCACAACCAGCTTCGAGTCGAACCGTTACAACCTTGGACATTACCTAAAGGACAACGCCGAGGAATTTTTTGCCACGATACGTATTTACCCGGTTAGCACCCTACAGTTTTCTGCATCATATACACTTGCCCGAAAGGGCAATTACTACGAGTACATAAGGGGTATGAGCAATCCACGTATTGATGAGCTACCTGTTTTGGAAGATATAACCTGGGAATCAGAAAGTTGGGTTTTTTCTGTTCAGGTCAACCCTTTTCCCAATTTAATGGTGTTTGCCAAATTTTCTCTTAACGATGTTCAGGGTTATGATGTGGACGAAAGAACAGCCCAGCAATACCTTAACATGTTTTCGGCGCCTTACCTCCACGGAAAAACCCGTGTGATTGAAGTGGGATTTGGCATGGGGTTTTAGCCTAAAGAATAATTTTTCTTCGATCTACCGAGACTCCTGCTGGCCCTCGTTCGGACGAGGCTCCTGCCTCGGTCGTAATATTTTGGCAAGCTCCCGCCTGATTTCCAAACCGCGTCATTGCGAGCCAGAGGGACGAAGGCGAAGCAATCTTTTGCCCGAACAGATCGCTTTGCACAGGACGACAGTACGCTTCATCGCAAACTCGCCCTCTCGCTTAATCGGTTCACTCCCCGTTCGGACGTGACTCCTGCCTGATTCCGCGCTGCGTCAGCGCAATGACGAAAAGGGGGATGGCGGAAGATATGTGACATGGTAAAAAAGTCGCAAATCCAGCGAATTATCTTTATTTTGCCCATTCAAGTAATCATTTCCCAACAATTCAATAACTTTACCTGACTTTAAGGTTAATGTAATGGATTTTACCATATTAAAATATAAATCCCTCCTTAAAACCCTTCAGGATAAGGGCTATAGGTTCATAACCTTTTATGAATATCTAAAACAGGACCGATCAAACACGCCAAACCCGCAAACGCGCGACTCAGAACCCGCAACCAACAGTTCGGAACGTTTAATCATTCTCCGCCACGATGTTGATAGAAAACCCAAAAACTCATTGGCTACTGCCAAAATCGAGGAAGGGTTAGGCATTGCAGGAAGTTATTACTTCCGAATGGTTCCTGAGAGCTTTGAAGAAGGCATTATTAGAGAAATTGCTGCTAGGGGTCACGAAATAGGGTATCACTATGAGACGATGGATACAGTTGCATCTCGTTACCGCGATGCTGATTATTCTGTCAGCAGAAGCGATCTGTTAGATAGTAGTGAAAAAGATTACTTCGTTGACTCTTCTAAAAATAACGACACTTCCCGTAATGACGTATTGACTGACACAGCCTATCAGCTTTTCCTGCATAACCTCGAGAGATTCCGTCAAATAGCCGATATTAGAACCATCTGCATGCATGGCAGCCCACGAAGCAAGTACGACAACCGGGAGATTTGGAAAAAGTATAGTTATCGTCAACTAGGAATAATTGGTGAGCCATACTTTGATGTTGATTTCAACAGGGTGCTATATCTAACAGACACAGGACGCCGATGGGATGGATGGCGCGTAAGTGTTCGCGATAAGGTACCCCAGCAGGAGCAATGGAAAAGAGAAAAATTAACCTTTAGAATTACAAAGGAAATCATTAAAGCGGTAAAGCAAAATAGATTACCCGCCCAGATTATGATCACCGTCCACCCCCAGCGCTGGACGAATAATCCTTTAACATGGACCAAGGAGTTGGTATGGCAGAATGCAAAGAATATGGTAAAATGGATGATTGTCGGGATCGCGATGACGAGAGTACGATGACGGAGAAAGAACAGATAGCTACTTCACCTCGAACCCTGAACGTTTAGATCAATTTCCCACTCCATTTTTACATGCCACAAACCTTTTGATTTGAAACATTTATAACCATAAATTATTACATTTGTAATAAAAAACTACATGAAGATGTTCCATACCATAGGAATGTACATGCTCTTCATGCTGAAGGTTTTTAAACGACCCGAAAAAGGATGGATTTTCTACCGCGAAATGGTGAAGGAGATCGAGAAGTTAGGGTTAAACTCCATTGGGATCGTGGCCATTATTTCGGCATTTACTGGTGCTGTAATCACCATCCAAACGGCTTACAATATTGAGAACCCCTTCTTACCCACCTATCTTATCGGAGTAACTGCCCGCGATACCATTCTGTTGGAGTTCTCATCCACCATCGTTGCCCTGATCCTTGCAGGCAAGGTTGGAAGTAATATTGCATCCGAAATAGGAACCATGAGGGTCACAGAACAGATCGATGCCCTGGAGATCATGGGAGTTAACTCTGCCAATTACTTGGTTCTGCCCAAAATAGTTGCAGCAATGCTCTTTAACCCACTCCTTTGCATAATGAGCATTGCCGTGGGTATCACGGGAGGATGGGCTGTGGGTGTTTTTACCGGAGTTATTTCAACCCAGGATTATCTCGATGGTATTCTGTATATTTTTATCCCTTACTACATTACCTATGCCATCATAAAGACTATTGCCTTTGCGTTTATCATCACCTCTGTATCATCGTTTTATGGCTATTATGTTTCTGGGGGATCGCTTGAAGTGGGCCAATCCAGTACTAAGGCTGTGGTTTACAGCAGCGTGATTGTTCTTCTATTTAACCTTATATTAACCCAACTTTTGCTCTCATGATAAGAGTTGTAAACGTGTCCAAAGCATTTCCCGATAGGATTGTTCTTCAGAACATCAATGCTGAGTTCGAGAAGGGCAAGACCAATCTTATCATTGGACGCAGCGGATCGGGCAAAACGGTATTGATGAAATCAATAGTTGGACTTCACGAGGTGGATAAAGGAGATATTTACTATGACGATACTCATTTTAATTCCCTTTCGTTCAATGAGAAGAAAAATCTTCGCAAGGAAGTTGGAATGCTATTTCAGGGCTCTGCCCTGTTCGACTCTGCCACCGTTGAGGAGAACGTGGTTTACCCCCTGGACATGTTCACCAACCAAACAAGAACAGAAAAGATTGAACGGGCCAATTTTTGCCTTAGGAGAGTTGACATGGAGAACTCTAATAATCTTTACCCATCGGAACTTAGTGGTGGAATGAAAAAACGAGTAGCCATTGCCAGGGCTATTGCCCTTAATCCACGATACCTTTTCTGCGATGAGCCCAACTCGGGACTCGACCCCATTACATCAATACTTATCGATGAACTTATCAAGGAAATTACCGAGGAATATGGAATAACCACCATTGTAAATACTCACGATATGAACTCAGTAATGGGTATTGGCGATAAGATTATTTTTATTCACGAAGGGAAGAAATGGTGGGAGGGCACCAAGGAGGAGGTTCTACATTCAGAGAACAAGGAGTTTAACGACTTTGTTTTTGCCTCGAAACTGGCGAAACAAATTAAACTCGGTGGATAATCCTTAAACGTATAAGTTTTTTTAAGAACGACAGATTTGTCATTTATCAGATTAGACAGTATTATTTAAAAACCGTCTAAATTTATTGGTGAAAATATCAAGTATAAAATTTTCACGTACTTTTATATCTGAATATATACATATATTGTTCTGTAACGAAGGCTTTTCAAATACCTGAAAACAGATGAAAAAGAAGTTATTACCCTTTCTGGCCATTGTGCTTATTCCACAAATCTTTTTAGCAATAGCCATTCTTGATAAGCCAAAACAGATGGATCCTGCGGTTCTTGAGGCATTAAAGGTAGAGGTTCAAAACCGTCCAAAAAAGGCTGTAGATCACAGCATGTTTGCGGAGTTGCAAAAGGACTTTAAACGGCCACAAGAGGTTACAGAAGCGTGCCTTTCGTGCCATACAGGCAGGGGCGATGAGCTGCTTACCAACCACCATTGGCTATGGGAACGAGAATCGTTCATTGAAGGACGGGGAGTTGTATATCTCGGAAAGAAAAATCTTGTGAATAACTTTTGTACAGGAATTGGTGGAAGCGAAGGAACCTGCAATAAGTGCCATGCCGGCTACGGCTGGGAAGACGATACCTTTGACTTCACCAAACAGCGCAACATGGACTGCCTCATTTGTCATGACAATACCCAGACCTACGAAAAGGCAAGTGGCGGTGCAGGTTACCCACCATCAAGTGGACCTCTGGCGCCCGATTACAACTATATTACTGCCAATGTGGGTAAACCCACAAAGTATAACTGTGGGTACTGCCACTTCTACAGCGCCGGGGGCAACAACATCAAGCACGGACACCTTGAAGAGGCCTTGCTTAACACCAATCGTAATGTTGACGTTCATATGGCGCGAGAGGGTTTGGACATGAGCTGTACCGATTGCCATAAAACGCAGAATCATATAATGCTGGGTCGCTACTATGGGACAGCATCCAACGATTACAACAGGGCAACCTGTACGCAATGCCATGGCAATACTCCCCATGCTATGAGTAAACTCAATGAGCATACCGTTAAGGTGGCTTGCCAGACCTGCCACATTCCCACTTATGCAAAGGTGAATCCCACCAAAACTTACTGGGATTGGTCCACAGCTTGCGATTTGCACGATGGCAAACCCATTGAGTACATGGATTCCACTGGACGAATCTCTTACCAGTCGATTAAGGGAACAGCATACTGGGCTAGCAATGTTGAGCCAGAGTATGTATGGTTTAACGGACAGGCCGACCACATGCTGGTTAGCGACAGCATTACAGAGTTTCCAGTGAAAATTAACACTCTATTTGGGGATTATACAGATAGCAAAGCACAGATATGGCCTGTTAAAATACACAGAGGGAAGCAACCATTCGACCCTCATTATCATAGAATACTAAAAGCAAAACTGTGGGATAGGGAACCTGGTAAAGGCGGATTATGGGTCGATTTTAACTGGGAATCTTCGCTACGCGAAGGAATGAAAATTGCCGGGCTTCCCTGGAGCGGTCAATGGGAATTTGTGGAAACCGAGATGTTTCTCCCCATTTCACATATGGTTTCGCCAAAGGAAATGTCGCTTTCCTGTTCCGACTGTCATACCCGCGAGGGTTCAAGGTTGCATAATCTTACAGATTTTTATATGCCCGCCCGCGATCGTAGTGCAACCCTCGATACCATTGGCATCCTTTTAATACTGGGTACGCTTTTCGGTGTTATTACTCATGGAACCATGAGGATCATCGCCTATCGTAGGAGAAAAAAAATATCAAGTAAATAGAATAAGCTATGGCTAAGGAAACATACGTTTATAAGGTTTTTGAAAGGTTTTGGCACTGGAGTCAGGCAT
>CAZDXY010000039.1:4767-17932 GCA_964509385.1 uncultured Rikenellaceae bacterium | reverse complement strand
CCTGTTTCTTGCTGTAACCGGATTTGAGATCCATGGATCATTCAACCTGATGGGGTTCGAGAGCGCAGTGCGCTGGCATAACATTTCACTTTGGGCTTTGGTTACTCTTATTGTTTTTGCCATTTTTTGGCATTTTACCACTGGTGAATGGCGACAGTATATACCCACCTCCAAGTTTATTAAAGCACAAATAGCATATTACATTACAGGGATATTCAAAGGAGCACCGCACCCAACCAAAAAATCGGTATACAACAAGTTTAACCCCTTACAGCGATTGGTTTACTTGGGATTAAAGATATTTGCAATACCCGTACAGGTAATCACAGGCTTTTTGTATCTCTACTATAAATATCCCTCGGGAGGTGCAATAAAATCAATTGATATGGTTAACCTACGCTTGATTGCCCTTATTCATACCATTGGAGCATTTGCGCTGGTGGCATTTGTGATAGCTCATGTTTACCTAACCACTACAGGGAAAAAACCCCTTGAAGCGATGAAAGCCATGATCACAGGTTGGGAGGAACTGGAAGATGAGCATGAAGTGATTGACCAAAACACTGCGGTTGAAAAAGATCAAAAGGAGAACTAGATATGAAAAAGTATCTTATAGTATTCATTTGCTTTACTTCGGTTTTTTTGGCTTCATGCGGATCGAAGCAAACAGATCCAGTATCTTCAGCGTTATCACCCGAAGTAGCATTCGATTCGTTAATTACCTACATTGAGAAAACGGGAGATTTTATTAACAGCGATAAGGTTCCCGCTCTAATATCAGCCCCTGATTTATTCCAGCAACTCGATAGCAACATTCTACTTCTCGACATCAGAGACGAGGTTGATTTTAAAGCAGCACACATTGCAGGCGCAAGAAATATCCCCTTTAATCAGTTGCTCAATTACTTTGAGCAAAAGATAGATCCAAATAGTTTCAATAAAATTGTGCTGATTTGCTATTCAGGGCAGGTTACATCCTATGCATCAGGTATACTTCGTCTGCTTGGATATAATAATGTGTTTAGCCTTCGTCTGGGTATGAGCAGTTGGCATCCTGCCACAGCCAAAGCTTTCTGGCATGCCAGAATTTCAGATAAGTATGAGAATTTTTTGGAGAATTCGCCGAATCCAAAGAATCTGGCGGGTGAATACCCCAGAATAGTTACTAACGAGGTTTTTGGCTTTGCCATACTTAGGGAAAGAGCCCATAAACTTTTTGAGGAGGGCTTCGACCCGGCTAAGGTTACTCCAGATGAACTTTTTGAGCCCAATAATAGTTACTATATCGTAAACTATTGGCCTGATGATTCATATAATAAAGGTCATATACCAGGAGCTGTTCAGTACAAACCAAAGGAGTCGCTAAAACGATCAATGCAATTAAGTACATTGCCCATTGAAGGACCCATTGTTTTTTATTGTTACACCGGACAGCATAGTGCATTTGTATCTGCATACCTTCGCCTTCTTGGCTACGATGCCAAAGGGTTGATTTATGGAGCCAACAGCTTTATGCATGGCTTTATGAAGAGGGAGGGTATCCGAAGTGTTTTTACCAGTAACGATGTAAACGATTTCCCCGTGGTGTCAGGTGGTGAATCCAGCAATTTAATTTCAAAAGATCAACCGATAGTTGTTGCACCCCGGGGAGGATGTTAGTATAGAAAAGATTAAAATCATTATCATATGGAACAGCAAAAGAGTCAATACATGAATTCATACCTGGCCGGTTTTCTGCTAGGGCTTGTGTTGCTTATGGCAATATTCATTGCAGGTCGGGGGCTTGGTGCTAGCGGTGCTGCCAAGGATTTAGCGGCCGTTACGGTTAAGGCTATTGCACCTGATCATGCCAGTAAAACTACGTTTTGGGCAAATCACCTTTCTGGCGATAGCCACCCGCTTAAGTCGTGGCTTTCCATTGAGGTACTGGGAGTTCTCATTGGAGGGCTTCTCTCGGGGTTAATCTCCGGGCGAATGAAGTTTAAGGTAGAACGCGGACCCAGAGTAAGGGTAGCCACAAGGCTGGGGTTTGCACTACTGGGAGGAATGCTCTTTGGAATAGGAGCACAATTAGGAAGAGGTTGCACCAGCGGAGCTGCCCTTAGCGGAATGGCTGTGCTTTCAACAGCTGGTTTTCTAACCATGATGGCAATCTTCGGAACAGGATATGTAATTGCATACATCTTCCGAAAACTTTGGATTTAACAACAATCTGGCAACTCAATAACTCAATTGTCACACTGAGCTTGTCGAAGTGAACCTAATAACTCAATAACTTAATAACCAAATAACCCAGCAACTATGGGACCACTAATACCAAACGGAGTAGTAGGAATGGAATGGGATCTTTTCTTTGCTCTATTCATCGGGATTGCTTTTGGGTATGTACTCGAATCGGCAGGTTTCTCATCATCGCGACGATTGGCGGGTGTTTTTTATGGCTATGACTTTACTGTCCTTCGTGTTTTCTTCACAGCAGGTGTTACTGCCATGGTGGGTGTGTTTATTTTTAACTATCTGGGCTGGATTGATATGTCAATAGTTTACGTGAATCCAACCTTTTTATGGCCTGCCATTGTAGGAGGTGTAATCATGGGTTTTGGCTTTATTCTGGGAGGATATTGCCCCGGAACCAGCGTAACTGCCGTTGCCATCGGAAAAATTGATGCCATGGTTTTTCTGGCGGGAATAGTTCTTGGAATAATTGGATATGGCGAGGGGTTTGCCTTCTTTGAGCAGCTTTCGGTTAGTGGTTATCTGGGACCAATCTTCATATTCGACACATTGGGCATAAGTGCAGGTTGGTTCGCATTTTTGCTAATTGCAGTGGCTTTAATTGCGTTTGGCGTAACCGCCATGATCGAGGAGAAAGTTAATCCTGAATCGGGACTGGTTGACGCAAGGGGGACAAGTTACTTTATTCCGGTTACCCTAGCCCTGCTGGTTGGAGTTGTGTTAATATTTACCCCTTTTGAAAGGATTACAGGGTTAGGAGAGATGGATAACGAAGAGCTTGAAAAGGTGATAGTTTCCGATAATCATTATGTTTATCCTGATGAGGTAGCCTTTAAATTGCTCAACGACTATCATCCTGTAATTTTGGTGGATGTAAGATCTTCGGCTGATGCCGCAGAATTCACTCTTCCGGGTTCAATAAACATTCCCTTGGTGCAAATTTCCAGTAGACAATGGCGCAAAACTCTTTCTTCAAAAGAGAAGAAAGTAATTTTCTATTCCAATGGAACATCGGATGCTCTAAAGGCATGGATTTTAGCTCGACGCATGGGTTACAGCAATGTATTTGTTTTGGAGGGAGGGCTAAACGGTTTTTTCCAAAACCTTGAAAATAACCCCAAGCCTACAGATTATAAGTTGGAATCAGAATTTGCTTATCGATTTCGAGAGAAGTCAAGGCAAATGTTTAGGGAGGGGAAGCTCGAAATCAAAAAAGAACAGACAACTACTGCTGATGATCAACCCATTGTTGTTGCAGCCAAAGGGGGTTGTTAATGATTACGTTAATAATTTATCAAAAAAGAAAACTATTGTAAACCAAGAAAAACATCGGTCATGAAAAAATATGTATTCGCAATAGTTATTAGTGTTTTTGCTGGTATATTGCTCCTGGCAATGATATTTAAAAAGTTGCTTACCAGCAATTATCCTCTATCTGCTTCGCAGCAGCTTGAAATAATGACCTCATCTGAAGGATCATTTAGCCTTTTCGAATTATCATTAGCCTTGAAATCAAATGACCCAGATATTTTACTTATAGATATACGTATCGAAGAAGATTATACCCGGGGACATCTACCCAATGCCATAAATATTCCCATTGAATTATTATTCCACAAGGATAATGCTGAGATTATTAGCGGAAGACAGGAAATTACCAGAATTCTCTATGGAAATACCGAAGGTCAGGCAATAAAGGCAAATGCATTGCTTGTCCTTAATGGTTATACAAATTTCAAAATACTCAATGGCGGATATCAGTATGCGAACCAATTTGTTGTTTCAAAGCCAGTTCCATCATACTTTCACTATTCCGATGAACAGCAAAAGTTTAACTACTCACGGCTAATGCCAGGTGGTGGTTCTAATTCTCTCAACGTGAAAAAAGAAGAAGTAAAAGTTGAGGTGCCCACCCCCCGAGGAGGCTGTTGATCGAAAAATACAATTAGGATTTATACTTCCTTAGGGTAAAAACGAATGATGTGCCTTCGTTGAGGCTGCTGCGAACGTTTATGGTTTGGTTATGAGCTTCGATGATATGCTTCACAATGGCAAGCCCCAAACCGGTTCCTCCTTGTTCGCGTGATCGGCTTTTATCAACCCGGTAAAACCGTTCAAAGATTCTAGGTATATCCTCCTTCGAAATCCCTATCCCATTATCATTAACTTCAATCAGTATATTCTCATTCATGTCAATGAACGAGACGGTAGTTTTTCCACCCTCCTTTCCATAGTAAATAGAGTTTACAATTAAATTGGAAATTGCCTGGAAGATTCTTTTTTTATCCGCTTTTACCCATATAGGTTTTTCATACTCCTTGTCGAACTGCAACTTCACATCTCTTTTGCGTGATCTGATCTCCTGTGTCTCGAAAACCTCAGCAACAAGTTGGATAATGTTTACCTTATCAAAGTTGAGTTTTAGTACCTTGGATTCGAGTTTCGAAATAGACTCCAAATCCTCAACGATTGAAATCAACCGATTAATGCTTTTTTCGGTTCTCTCGAGGTACTGCTTGTTGATTGAAGCATCGTTCAGGGCGCCATCGAGAAGGGTAAGAACATATCCCTGTATATTGAAAATGGGAGTTTTCAGTTCGTGCGACACATTGCCAAGAAACTCCTTTCGGTAGTTTTCCAGTTCCTTTAACCTATCAATTTCCTGGCTCTTTTTATCAACCCACGATTGCACATCTCGATTGACTTCATTAACAATATCCCTCTTTTTCAGGTAACTTTTAAACTGTTTAACGGGGATATTCAAATTGTGAATGGTTTTGTATATGGGATTAATCTTTTCGAAAATAAACCGATTAATCAGATGATGGGTTATAAAATACATTATGCCAAAAACAACAACGACGGAAACAGGAATTAACCAAAAGTTACCTTGTTGGTTAAAAAGTGAGAAAAATAAAAATATCAAACCACTTACACCAGAAGAGATGGCCGAGATAAGTATGGCTGTCTTTTTTTGTGAAGAGAAGTTCATGGATTTATTGAATAATTATTTTCCTAAAAGATTGTCCATCATTCCACCTTCGATGTATTGCTTTAATAGCTTTGCTATGTATTTTCCAACCACATCAAACTCAAGATTAACAACTGTCCCTGGCTTGATTTCATGAAAATTGGTAACCTCATAGGTGTAAGGAATAATGGCTACCTGAAATGACCCATCCTTTGAATTTACCACCGTTAAACTTACCCCATTTACTGATACAGAGCCCTTTTCAACAGTTATGTTGCCAATGGTTTGATCGTACTCAAAGGTGTAGTACCAGCTACCTTCGGCTTCTTCAACCTTAGTGCATTTTGCCGTTTGATCAACGTGCCCCTGAACCAAATGACCATCCAGTAAGGTTTCCAACTTCATGCTACGCTCTAGGTTCACCTTTTCGCCAATTTTTAAAAGCCCAAGATTGGATTTTTCAAGGGTTTCTTTTATGGCTGTAACGGTATAAGTATTTCCATCCTGCTTAACAACGGTAAGGCAAACTCCATTATGCGAAACACTTTGATCAACCCTTAACTCCTTGGCAAAGGAGCATGTAAGGGTGATATGCAAATTTTCTTTCTCTCTGGTAAGATTTACAACCTTTGCGGCTTCTTCAACTATTCCTGAAAACATAACTAGTCCCAATTAAAAATTTCTCAAAAGTACAAAAAAACTACGATAATGTGTTTTAACTTTAGCATGATAGACCGGCGAGATTTTCTGTTAGTTAACAATGAAATGTTATCCCCGGTTGGCTCTCTGTATTTTATATAGGATTAATTGTTTGAAAGATGAAAATAAGTAGGCTTGAGATCATTTCTGCAATTATTTTAATTGTTATCACTCTAGGAGTTTTTGTTCATATTTTCGCTTTTGCCAACCGCGAGGTTATTTTCCTTTACAATCACCTTGGTTTTATGCCTTTTGACAGAATAACAGTTGGTCGATACTGGATGCTTGGATTCATTGTTAGTGGTTTTTGGGCCATGTTTTACTTTGTGTTAAAACTAACCTTGTTCTTAATTAATAATTCAAGAGCAGAAAATTTACATTATTGGAATATCATTAAGATTGCTTCAATCCCATTGATCTTTGGCATTGCCATAATCACCATGACATTGGGAGAACCCATTTTACCATTCTCCATTGCCATTAGTATCCCTGCAGTATTAATTATAGGATTGTTAATTGGGTTTAGCACCATCGATGATTTGTTTAAAAAATTTAAGTATACAATATCATATTTATTTACGGGACTAGGATTAGTCCCTTTTCTAACCCTTTTCAGAGCTATAGAGTTGCCTGCCAAAGGAATAATTTCGATTGAAACAGCAATTTGGGTTTTGATCATATCATTTTTTGCTGGCGTTCTCTGGCTACTTGTTTTTTTGAGAATATTCAGAGGAATAAGAATTTATTTTTTGGAAACCGTAAAGGGAACGCTTCTCTTTTTGTATTTAGGTTTACCATTAATCCATTTTATTTGGGCTACACCCAAAGGAGTTCCATATATTACAGCAGCCGATAATTTTATGGCAGAGAATTATGCTTTACGCGTTGTGGCTTGGATTCTGTTGGTGCTTATTGTTTATGGCGGGCATATGTTAATGAAGCACAGACATTGATAGTACAAGAGTCATTACCGATTGTTTTAGGGCAAAACATAATAATCACAGATTAAAAAATTGTTAAACATTCTAAGTAATCAGGGATATGATTATCCCATTTCAAGTATTTTATCCTAACTTTATCCATTCAATTATCAACGGAAACACATAACCGCTATGTTAATCAACTATATTGTCTGGAACTTAGACCCCGAAATTTTTTCACTAGGTCCTTTATCCATTCGTTATTACGGAGTACTTTGGGCGCTTTCGTTTTACCTTGGCTATATCATTTTCGAGCGTTTCGTAAAAAAGGAATCATTGCCAGAGGGTTATTTGGATAAGCTTACCATTTACATGTTGATAGGAACCATAGTGGGGGCAAGATTGGGTCATTGCCTTTTCTATCAACCAGCCCATTACCTGTCCAATCCCATCGAAATTCTTAAAATATGGGAGGGAGGTCTTGCTAGCCATGGTGCAGCCATAGGAATAATTCTGGCACTTTATCTTTTTAGCCGAAAAACTAAAAAGCCCTTAATTTATATCCTCGATCGGATTGTGATTGTTGTTGCTTTGGCAGGAGTTCTAATTCGACTTGGCAACCTCATGAATTCTGAGATTTATGGTGTGGAAACAAGCCTCCCATGGGGTTTTATCTTTAAGCGCGATGGACAAACTGTACCAAAGCATCCCACACAAATATATGAAGCTCTATCCTATTTGATTGGCTATATTACGCTTCATCTTATCTACATAAAAAGCAATGCAAAGCCAAAACCTGGTTTACTATTTGGCCTATTCCTAATCTTTATTTTTGCAACTCGTTTTGTGATAGAGTTCATCAAGGAACCTCAGGTTTCCTTTGAGGTTAATATGGCGTTGAACATGGGACAGATACTAAGTATTCCCTTTGCACTAATGGGCTTCGGTTTTGTTTACTGGGCCATTTGGGGGCGAAAATCAATTGGCGACTAAGGATAACCGGAATCAATTGCCCCCAAAAACTCGCTAAGAGCTAGAGAGGTCCTGCCTTTACTGCGTTTGCAACCGACTCTGAAAAAGGAATGAATTTAATTCCCAATGCTTCCTGAGCTAGAGCTGAGGAGTAAAACGACTTACTATGGCTACTGCGTAAAGAGTTTGAGGTAACCGATGGTGCTTTTCGTGTAAAAAGACTAAAAAGCCAGATAAAGGGCAGAATAAAATAACCCATCCAGGGCTTTGCTTCTATGAAAGGTGATCTTTTGCCAAACTCTTTGGCAACCATACTAAACACCTCTTTATAGCTAAGATTTTCGCTGTTAAGAATAAATCGCTTACCCCATAAACCCTTTTCCATGGCCATAACCATACACTTTGCCACATCCCTTGCATCAACGTAACCAGTTACACCATAGGTGTAAAATGGAAATCCTTTTGACAAGGTTCCAAGAAGATTCCCGCTACCACTATTCCACCTACCTGGTCCAACTATTATCGAAGGCATCAAGACAACTGCGTTAAGACCCTGCTCATATCCCCTCCAAACCTCCATTTCACTGCGAAATTTGCTAATGGCATACCCCGACTTGCCCTTCGATTTTCCCCATTGAACAGACTCATCAATAATAGCCTCGGATGATCCACCTAAAGCAGCAATGGAACTGACATGGCAAAACTTTTCAACCCCAGCACTTAAACTGGCATCAACCAGATTTGCTGTTGCCCCTACATTGGTTCTAAGCATCAGTTCATCATCTTTCCGATTGAACGAAACGACTGCTGCGCAGTGGTAAACCTCTTTTACACCTTCAAGTAACGAGGAAACAAACCGATAATCATCAATTTCTCCATCAATCCATTCAATGCGCTCCAATAACTTGATATTGTCTACGCCATAATACTTAAAAAGACGCTCAACCAGACCAACATCACTAGACGTTCGCTTTAGTGCTTTAACTTTTTTCCCCGAAAAGGTGAGTTCAAAAAGAAGATGCGATCCCACTAGTCCCGTTCCACCGGTTACAAGAATCATTTTTTATCTCGATTTGGTAAAAATGGATTAACGATAAGCTCTTTCTCCCATATCAACTTTTTGCCAAAGCCTAAACGGTTATCGGTGAACTTAAGAAAGGTAAGATCAACAACCCAAAGGGTAGTTTTCATTAGCATGGCAATTGGGAATCGTTTGAGGTAAGCGCTACGTACCCTGGTATACAATTCTCCCTTTGGTTCACTAATAATGCCCTGAAACTGAACTCCTTGAATTTTTCCAATGATGTTAGTCTCCAGCACTATGCTACCCGCTACATAGATATTATGCGAAGCCTGATGGATATGTTTGGTGGTATAATCAGAAGTAAAAACCAGACTGTTTTCCTCATCGAGGTAAACATAAAAACAGTTGGCACAATATGGCTCTTCCTCAAAACTAGTGGCCAGAGTAAGTACATGATGCTCTTTAATAAACTCAACTATTTTCTTATCGGGCAAATTCATTCTGATTCTTACATTATTGGAGTACAAAGGTAACCAATTCCCATATATTTTTCTTTGATTCCGAATAACGATACTATGATATTTTAATAGAAATGATTCAAATGGACAGCAATCGGGATATTTTGGATCAATTACCCACCATAAAGGGCGAAAAGTAAAACCGAGAACCTTATTAACGCATCTAGTATTTGTAGAAGGGAGGTCATTTTAAGATAAAGAGTACATCTATGACTTTGTAAATAAAGGATTCAACAAAATGATATAAAATGTAATAAACTTTATATTTGCAGAATGAAAATTCTATTCAGGTTGGCTTTCTGGCTTTACGCCGCCATCATTATTTGGCTATCCCTTAGTTCTCCTAATGGTATTGTAAAATTTAGCCTTGACTATAGTGGATTTCGGCTTGATTACACCCTTCATGTTTTTGGTTTTGTTTTGATGCCCATTATTTGTTTCCTTGCCAGCGGTAAGGGCGAAAACCGTTATTTATGGTGGATTAATATTGGATTATCTTTTTTAATTGCCATTGGTGCCGAATATATGCAAATGCTTGTTCCTGGCAGAAGATTCAATCCTTTGGATATATTGTTTAACTTATTAGGGCTTTTTATTGGATTGGCTTTCGTCCTGATTTACAATCGAATTGTTGAAAAATCCTCTAAAATGAATAGTCAGAATGAATATAAGTAAAATGAATTTTCAGATAGAACACTAATCCTAAATTCGAAAATTATTAGCGCAAAAAGGGCATTTCAATAATCGGAACATTGCTGATCGTATATTAAATATCACAAAAAACGAATTTATTATGGATAAAAGTTTTATTAAGCTGTTTGAAAATAGCATTAAACAAAACTGGGACTTACCAGCTTTTACTGATTATAAGGGCGATACCTTGTATTATAGAGACGTTGCCAGAAAAATCGATAAGATTCATATAATTTTTGAGAGAACTGGAATTGAGAAGGGTGATAAAATTGCCCTGATTGGCCGTAATTCCTCCAATTGGGCTGTTGCATTTTTAGCCATTAGCACTTATGGGGCAATTGTGGTTCCCATTCTCCCCGATTTTAAGCCTGACAACGTACACCACATTGTTAATCATTCTGATTCAGTGGTCTTGTTTACCGGAGAACCAATTTGGGAGAATCTTGATGAATCGCAAATGCGCGAGGTGAAGTGTATTATTTCTCTAACCGATTATTCAATTCTTCACGAGAATACACCTTTTTCTGTAAAAGATATAAGGAATAACGCTGATCAGTTATTCATCGAAAAATATCCCGAGGGTTTTGAACCAAAACATATACAATATTTTCACGATAATGACCCAGAAGAAATTTGTATTATTAACTACACTAGTGGTACAACTGGTTTTTCCAAAGGAGTAATGCTTCCCTATCGCAGTTTATGGAGCAATATGCTATTTGGCAGCGAAGTTATGCCCCTAAAACCAGGTGATAAACAGGTATCTATTTTACCACTTGCCCATGCTTACGGAGCAGCATTTGAGTTTCTTTTTCAGGTAACCAAAGGATGCCACATACATTTTTTAACTCGCAACCCATCTCCAAAAATTATTCTGGAAGCTTTTGACGAAATAAAACCCCGTGTTGTGCTTTCTGTTCCTCTTATCATTGAAAAGATTTACAAGAAGAATATTCTGGAGTCCCTTAAAAAGCCATCGTTACGATTATTGCTTAAAGTGCCCATTATTGATAAGCATGTTAAGCAGGCAATTAACAACAAGCTATCTACTGTTTTTGGAGGTAATTTCATTGAGGTAATAATTGGAGGAGCTGCCCTTAATCCTGAAGTAGAGGCATTTCTTCGTGATATAGGTTTTCGCTATACCGTTGGTTATGGAATGACTGAATGTGGACCCATTATAACATACGACTCATGGAAAACTGCACGTTTTACTTCTGCTGGTAAAGCTGTGATTAACATGGAGGTAAAAGTTGATTCACCAGATCCACAAAATATTGTAGGAGAGATTCTTGTTAGAGGAGAAAATGTTATGCTGGGCTACTATAAAAACGAAGAGGCCACCAGGCATGCCATTGATAGTGAAGGATGGCTACATACAGGGGATTTAGGATTAATTGATCAGGATGGCTACCTTTACATTAAAGGTCGAAGCAAGAATATGCTTTTGGGTCCAAGTGGCCAAAACATTTATCCCGAAGAAATTGAGGCACAAATAAATAATCTTCCATATGTGCAGGAATCTCTTGTTATTGAGCAAGAGGGAAAACTTATAGCATTAATTTTCCCAGATATTGATGCCGCCGACCAAGCAGGATTAAAAACCGAAAATTTGGGAAAGATTATGGAAGAGAATAAGCAAACATTAAATAAAACCCTGCCCTCGTATTGTCAAATTTCAAAGGTGAAACTATATCCTGAGGAGTTTGAAAAAACACCAAAGCGAAGCATAAAGAGATTCTTATACCAATAGTTATATATAAAACATATACATTTTTATTAAAAAATATTTTAATAATTGCGGGTATTGTTTATTGTTTTAAACATTATTCAAATGGTTGCAATTTGATTACTTACCTTTGCAATAAATAAGCATAATTTAAAATCAAAAGATTGTAATGAATCACAATGATATTTACTGTGTAATAATGGCTGGAGGTATTGGAAGTAGATTCTGGCCATTAAGTCGTTCCAATAAGCCCAAGCAATTCCTGGATATACTTGGTGTGGGAAAATCCCTTATACAGCAAACTTTTGATAGGATTACCATGTTTTGTAAACCGGAAAATGTTTATGTGGTTACAGGAAAGGCCTATAAGAAGCAGGTTTTACAACACCTACCCAAAATATCAGAAAATCAGGTTATTTTGGAGCCAATACGACGAAATACTGCACCATGTATTGCATACGCTAACCAACGGATACTAAAACAAAACCCCAACGCCATAGTTGTTGTTGCACCCAGTGACCATCTTATTATTAAGGAAGATGAGTTTTGCGAAACAATAAATACAGCGATTAAATTTGCCTCTGAACAGGATGCATTACTCACGATAGGCATAAAACCTAATCGTCCTGAAACTGGGTATGGATATATTCAGATCAGCGAAAAAGAGAGTAACACTGTTCCAAATTTGTTTAAGGTTAAAACCTTTACCGAAAAGCCAAATCTTGAAATGGCGGAAATATTCCTTAAAAGCGGAGAGTTCTTCTGGAATTCAGGCGTTTTCATTTGGTCCTTACAATCTATCAGAAAAGCTTTCCAAACGTATTTACCAGAAGTGCACGGATTATTTGAAGAAATATTTCCAGCAATTAATACAGCTGATGAAAAAGATTCGGTATCTACTGTATACTCCGAATGCCGAAACATATCCATTGATTACGGAATTATGGAGAAAGCAGACAATGTTTATGTAATTTGCTCTGAGTTCGGCTGGTCTGATTTAGGAAGTTGGGGCTCACTATATAATAATTCAAATAAGGATAAATCAGGAAACGCAATTACTGGCTGCAATGTTATGACATATGATACATCCAATACGCTTGTAAATGTGCCAAATAGTAAACTTGTTGTAATTCAGGGCTTGAAAGATTATATTGTGGTAGAATCTGACAATGTTCTTTTAATTTGCAGCAAAGAAAGTGAGCAAGAGATAAAAAACTATTTAAGTGATGTGCAAATTGAAAAAGGAGAAAAATTTACATAATGTTACTAAATATAATGGAAAAAGGCTATTCCGTTTTTTGGAATAGCCTTTTTTTAATAAGCTTAAACAAATATTAGTACTCCCAAAGGTCGTGTTCAAATAAGAAGAGATCGTTCTTAATTCGTTCCGACTCCTGCATATTT
>CAZDXY010000039.1:0-4757 GCA_964509385.1 uncultured Rikenellaceae bacterium | reverse complement strand
AGTATACTCAGGAATCCTTCGGTTATCGTAAACGTTAGATTCTCTAACAATATATGAGCTGAACCTTCTCTTAAAGAATAAATCGTCAAAAGAAATTCTCTGAGCATCGTTAAAATCGTTGAAGACAGCTGTGTTTGCTAACACAGAGCGGGCATGTGGGTAATATACCCAGAATAACTGAACCCTTGATACATCACCACCAATATCCAGATCTTCATCACCTGTAACCAGTGTTCTTACATAAACCCGAATGGGGCAAATCCCCAAAATTCGAACGTGCATTGTAGAGTGTTGTCTATCGAAGAACCATTCCTCTTTTATCAGTAATTGCTTTATTTGATGCCAGGGTATGCTACCAGGAACAATGATAGTAGTATCAAGCCCGGTCAAAGGATTTCTGATAACACGTTCTTCGTCAATAGCATCCAGGCTAACTAAAATCTGGTTGTATGACATAAGAGATGTAAACTCATCGTCTTCAATGCCGTAGGCATTAATTTCGTTAAATTTTACAGCATCCATAAGCCTTTGAACTAGACTTACCCTGTCGTGCATCCTCGTAGTAGGATAGTATAAAGGATGGTTCATCTTTTCTCCCAAATCAATTACACGCCATATTCTTTTAGTCCAAAGCATGTCGGCTTCACGTAGATGAGGGTATGGAATGGGAATTCTCTGGGGAATAGTTTCCCTCTCGTAGATCCCATCGCGAACCAAGGGCTCCTTACGTTCCTGAGCATAGGTATTAAATGCCTGTGCAATTAGTAACGAACCTAAGAATATTAATGCTATTCTTTTCATAATCATCTTATTACCTTATTTTTATTACTAAGTCGACTAAATCTCTAGTGCTTCCTCCTGGTCCCACCGCTTTAATATCGGTGAAAATTACACTATTTCCGGGACGAAGTTGATCCATACCCCTCTTCTGTTCATCAGTAAAAAGTTGACTAGTTGAAGGGTAATTCCGTTGATAACCGCCAATGGTAACCAATACAGTGAAACTTGTTACAGTGTATTTTAGGTCAAAATCAAAACCAACAGGCATAGATGCTTCAAGTGCAATTGCCGAAACCAATTCTCCTTTGGTGGCGGTTCTACCCCTTATACCACTAATAGAAGGTAGTGGATCAGGTACATCCCTGATACGGAATGGTCTTGAGCCCATATTTCTTTTAACGCCACCGACTTCGGCCCAAACAGTAATATTACAAGTAGTAGCACCTCTTCCTGGGTTTACAATAAATTCATTCCCCGAACGTCGAATAGCGCCTCTATCAATTTTTGGGTCAATTTTATCCATGGATATTCCTGGTATTGAAATTTCTACAGGGTTGTCAACGCCTAAATAGAACACGTTCATCTTTGTTGGTGAGACCACAATATTTGGCTGTTCAACTGTAAATTGATGCTCAAAAGGTTTTCGGAGAGTAGATCCATCGGGAGCCGTAATTTCTAAAAGCCCTGCCCATTTGGTAACACCCAAACGACTTGTTTTTTGTTTGAAAATTCCTTTACCGCCAACAACCGGCATTTCAGTGTAGCTACCCACTAACCTGTAATCTTCAATACCCTGATCGGTAGTAAAACGCTCGTAATTGCCAATATAAACCCGGGGTACCTGAGTGGTGTCAGATGCAGCTAAAAAAATCTCAGCATAAAACTCATCTCCTTGAAAAACGATGTTTGAGTTTGGAATAACAACTGCATCTAATTTGTTTACTTTTAAATCACTAGCGTCAACTCTTTGAAGAAGATAGCTAACAACCTCCGCCTCAACGTTTAAAACATCGAGTTGCATTTTAGTTAGCTGGGGAAAAACAGCGACAACAGGCACATGGTCAAATCGAGTGGTTTCCCATGTATGAGGAGTTTTTCCTTTTATCTCTGTGGGGTCATCAGTATTAAGTATGGTGTTAATTGATTGTACAAGTGCTCCAGCATATTCGGGGTCTACTTGCTTTAGCATAAACTCCCTGTATTCAATGATTTTCTTTTTTAACTCATAAGCTTTGCCGTTACCGTCAGCAAGGAAAAAGCGTCCACTAACGTTAGTGTCCCCTTTTTTCCCAATTTTTTTTGCATCAATTTGTTTATCTCCAACAAGAGCTTCTGATTTTTCCTTTTCTGCTGTAATAATAGTTTGAACTTTAAGGTCTTGAATATAATCAAAGAGTTCGTATGTTTTTTGTCTTATCTCATCAGTCATAGCTTTCCATGGACCAACCTTTGTAGGATTAACCGTATAGGAACGATCCATTTGGTTGTAAAGCCTCTCATTTTTTACGGTGAAACTTTTTGAGGTTTGAGTCAGACCAGTGTCCACAAGGACGAAGGCATCGAGTACGGTAGCAGAAACGTTCAATTTGTCTTGGGGTTTCTTTACCGTGGGCCATAGTTGAATCTTAGGTGTAGATTTAATTACATAATTATTTAGGTACGCTCATTGCCGAAAGCATATTGCCATAGATGCTGTTTAAAGCAGCAATATTTTGGTTGAGTTTTGCAACTGAATCAGCGTATTTCTCTGTTTCCTCAATGGAATCTTTCAACTTTTTCATCATACCTTCTACTCCAGAGTATACTTTTTCAGATTCTTTAAGTTTTTCGGAGGTTCCTTTTAAATGAAGTTCGTGAGCGGCATTGAGGGCTGCCATGTTTTTATTAAGGCGTTCGAGTTGCTCTTGATAGCCTCCGCTTCCTGAAGAAATTATCTCTCCGTTTGCCTTCATGGCTTCGGCCATTTGCATGTACGTAGAGGTAAGGTTGGTGGCGGCAGTACTTATTTGATTGGCAACTTCGCTACCTGATTGAACTATCCTCTGGCTAACGGTTTCACCTGCATTGCTCAGACTATCCTTGAGTTGATTTACTGATTGCTCAACTCCTCCCATAAAGTTTTGACCACTTTCAGAGATGGTTCCTGCTGTTTTCTGGAAACTTTCAGATAGAATATTTACCGATTCATTAAGCACCTGGCCACTGTTCTGATAATTTTCAGAAAAAGCATCTACTGATTCACTGGCCTTCTTAATATTGTTGGTGAAAGTTTGTGTTGCAACTGTAGCCTCAGAGATATCAGAAAGTTTAGCACTTGTTTCACTTAATTTTTGCAGGCCTTTGCTTACCTTATCGAAGAGAGCAGGGCTTATTTCGGCATTTTCGAGCATTTTGTTAAATTTCTCAGTGAAAACCAGTGCACCGGGAACTCCACTGGGAATAGCTGCGGTTGTCCCACCCGTTGTCCCAACAATGCTTGAAATAATTTCTTTCAAATCATCTGGATCCAAACCGCCACTCATACCTGAGCCTTTCCTGTACTTTCGTAGTTCTTCTTCATCAGACATTCCTGCAAGCTCGGGATAAACAAGGGTCCAGTCCACCTCGTCGTGAATGGGCTCAAATGCAGAAAAGAAAAATATTATAACCTCTACTGACATACCTATTGTAAGCATCTCCCCAGCTCCAGCCCAGTACTGAAGTTTGAATAATGCACCTAGGAGCACAAGGGATGCACCCCAGCCATATAGGTACTTCATGAAATTTTTCCATGTTGACCCTTGTACAATTTCCGAAATATTTAATCCCATGGTAGTGTATTGATTAATTTAAAATTCTTAATTATTTTACTTCTAATAATTTATTTTGCTCCGGTGTAAGTTCTAACACATCTAAATCCAATGTGTGATTTTGTTGTATCCTGATACTCATAGGTCCTTGCTCCAACCTGCATAAAGTAACCAATGTCTTTCCAACTTCCCCCCCTAATAACTTTACGTTTAAGCGCAGGGGGATCGTTTGGTTTTGCATTGTATTTATAATCGGGGTTCATATCATGCATAAAGGTATAGGCACTCTCGTCATATGCATTTGCAGTCCATTCAGATACATTACCAGCCATGTCGTAAAGCCCGTAATCATTAGGTGCATAAGTGCCAACGGGCAAGGTTATAAAACCACCATCGTCTACCAGATTTCCTCTCAATGGTTTAAAGTTTGCCAAGAAGCAACCCTCTGAATTTCTGGTATATGGACCACCCCATGGGTACATGCTATGATCAAGACCTCCCCTGGCAGCATATTCCCACTCAGCTTCAGTGGGGAGTCTATAGTCGGATACAAAGGAAAGTCCACGACGGGTTAGGTACTTATTAAGGTATTGTGTACGCCAAATGGTAAAAGCATATGCCTGACGCCATGAAACACCTACTACAGGATAGTCATCGTATGAAGGATGCCAAAAATAATGTGTTGCATAGGGTTCATTGAAGGAGTAGCTAAAATCGCTTATCCAGCAAAGTGTATCGGGGTATACGTTAACCTTGTCTCTAATGATGAATGAAGAACGATTAGTAACTTTCACTGGAACGCCCATATTATTGATTACCTCAGCATTTTCTTCGTATGAGCCAGTTTCAAAGTTCCAACGGTTGCGCTTTTGAGCAGCTTGTTTTAGATCAATCCAGAAGAATTCATAGTTCAACTTACGGGTATCAAGTTCCTTGCGATAGTAAAAACGCTCCTCTTTTGTATAGTACATTTCATTTAAGATCTCTTGCTGTTCTTCATCCCTCATATCGATAGGCACATCCCAGTTTAATACAGGGGGATCAATGGGATTACCAAACTCATCCTCTTCAATAACAAAATCGTCTATTTGTTGCCCAAGTAAGCGGCGTGAAATGGAATCTCTAACGTAAAAGACAAACTGACGGTACTGGTTGTTGGTAATCTCTGTTTGATCCATCCAAAATGCA
>CAZDXY010000038.1:0-29526 GCA_964509385.1 uncultured Rikenellaceae bacterium | reverse complement strand
GAAGGGCAGACATGGAAACTCAGCAAAATGAAAAGAATGATAGATTTTGATATTAAGACGTAAAAACCATATTATTCTTCACACCGGAGGGGTGATATAGTGATAGAAATGATTTTTAATGGTAATAAAGCACCCCAGCGGGGTGCAATAAAAGAAAAAATTGACAATAATTTATTGCGCATCTACGAAGCGCTTAGCAAATACACAGAGGTTCAATCGCTATTTACCTTCTACGAGGGTAATCGTAAATTATTCAGCCGCTGTTTAGAATAGAGTCTCTCTTTTTAATTGATTAAACAAAACTATCATACTCATGAAAATACTAGAATTGAAAAACCTTGTAAAGGTTTACAATGGGTCAGAGGTTCAGGTAAGGGCTGTTGATGGCGTAAACCTAAGTTTCGATGAGGGTGAGTTTGCTGCCATTGTTGGCCCATCGGGCAGCGGAAAAACAACCCTGCTGAACCTGATTGGTGGACTCGATTCCATTACCGAGGGAGAAATCAATATTGACAGTACAAATATTGGTAAGCTTAAACCCTCGAAACTTATCGACTTTAGGCTGAGGAATATAGGGTTTGTTTTTCAGGCATACAACCTGATTCCTGTGCTTACTGCCAAGGAGAACGTAGAATTCATCATGGAACTGCAGGGAAAGAAACGTACTGTTCGTGACGTGCGGGCCATGGAGCTATTGAGAGCAGTTGGGCTGGGCGATAGGTCAAACAGCCGACCATCGAAGATGTCGGGCGGGCAGCAGCAGCGCATTGCTGTAGCAAGGGCCTTGGCCTCGAAGCCTAAGTTTATTCTTGCCGATGAGCCAACCGCCAACCTCGACTCGAAATCCACCGAGAATCTACTGGACATCATGGAGCAGCTAAACCGTGAGGAAAACGTAACGTTTATTTTTTCCACTCACGATCAGAGGGTTGTAAATAAAGCACGAAGAGTCATTACTCTTGAGGATGGGCGTGTGGTTTCCGATGATAGGAAGTGATTATCGAATAAGGATTAACGATTTATGATTAAAGAAGTATCGCAGATCTCTTTCAAATCATAATCATAATTTTTCTCACTATTATTAACTTCAATCAAGAGCCCTTAATCGATGTTCAAATTTTTGCATATAAGTCGCTTTGCCATTGGTTTTTTCGTTTTTATGGTTGCTTTGTCAGCATTTGGACAAGAAAACGACAAATCAAAATACAGCCTCAATGGCTACGCTAAATATATGAATACCATTATCTTTGATGAGATGGATTCACCATGGCTAATCGATAACCTTATACATAACCGAATCAATTTTAAGTGGTATTTAAGCGATAATTTTACTTTTGCCACAGATATGCGAAACCGTTTTGTCTACGGCGATTACGTAAAGTTTTTTCCAGGTTACGATAATATTCTCGCTGCTGATAATGGCTACCTAAACTTTCTTACAAATAAGATATACTCAAATCCATCCTCGGTTCTGGTTACCAATTTCGACAGGCTATTTTTGGAGTACAATACCGAAGGATTGACAATGACCGCTGGACGCCAGCGGATTAACTGGGGACAATCTTTTGCATGGAATCCTAATGATATTTTCAATTCATACTCTTTTTTTGATTTTGATTACGAGGAACGCCCCGGAAGCGATGCACTCCGTATTCAGTATTACCCTACCTTTTCGTCAACTATTGATGCTGCCATTAAGATTGATGAGGATAAAAATATTACGGTAGCAGGATTGTACAGATTTAACAGGTGGGGTTACGACATCCAAGTATTAGGAGGGGTTATAGATTCAACCGACTACGTTATTGGAACAGGTTGGAGCGGAAACCTTAAAAAGATTTGTTTCAATGGTGAACTCAGCTATTTCCATCCCCAAAAGAATGCTTCGGATTCATCTGGAGTTGTGCTTGTAACAGCTGGGTTTAGCTATTTATTTGGAAATTCGTTGTACTTAAACTTCGAGGGGATCTACAATGGTTACTTCAGCAAGCTGAACACGAACAGCTTTACAGATTTGTACTTTATTCCCCAAACGGTGAAAACCATTTCGTTCAGCAAATTTACCTGGTTTGCACAGGCATCCTATCCTATTCATCCATTGCTAAACTCGTCGCTGGCAGTAATGTATTTTCCTTCGCTAGGTGATGGCTACTTTATAATGCCTTCATTGACATACTCTATCAGTAATAGCATGGATGTTTCGTTGCTTGGTCAACGATTTTTGGTAAAGTTCAATGGACAGGAAGAGACACTTAATATGTTTTTCCTAAGATTTAGGCTGAGTTTTTAAAAAAGGATTAAACATTTAATACAGTCATTAAGCTGTTTTTTCAACAGTATTTCCTCTAATTTCTCATTATAGCTGTGTATATTTGTTTTTTTACAAATATTAGATTTTTTATTATCATAAAAGATTACTATGGCACAATTTCTACCCAATCGTCAGCCATTAGTTGATATTCCCAAAGATGAACTTGTGGCACTAATTAAAGGTTTTACACCCGAAAAGTTAGCAACATTTATTGATGTAACAGACCTTAAGGCTGATACACAAGAGCCCAAAATAAGGAAGATGGCCGATTGGGCAAAAACTTATGATTGTGCTTCGGTCTGTGTAAATCCGGTTGAAGCGGCCGATATTATGCCAGAATTGCTTAAGGGGAGCAACGTGAAGAATTGCTATGTAATTGATTTCCCCTTAGGAAAATTAGACATAGAATCTAAAGCTAAGCAAACCGAGCATGTGGTGAAGAGGAATCGTGAAATCAGGGGGGAAGGAAAAGGAAAGATGGAGTTGGATATGGTTATTAACGTTGGAAGGTTTAAGCGTGATCATAAGTATGCACTTGAGGAAATAAATGCTGTTTGCAATGCTGCAGATGGAGAATTGGTAAAGGTTATAGTACGTTCATCGGAGTTAACCGAAGAGGAGGTTTGGGCTGTTTCGGAGATTGTAGCAGAATCCAATGCTCAGTTTATTAAAAACTCAACCGGAATGGATGCCTTCGGTGCTTTACCTGACCATATGTGGATTATGCGCCAGGTGGTTGGCAGCGAGAAAGGGGTTAAAGCCTCGGGAGGAGTTGCCGATGCAATGACTGCCATGAGGTGTATGTGGGCAGCAGCCAATGATAAATCACTTCAAAACCCCAATAAGTTCAGGTTTGGTTCCAGTGGACCATTAAATATAATCTCCTCCATGGGATGGCTGTTACAGAATACCGAGGCATGGGTTGATGCCGGGATTATTCCATGCTTAATCTGTCCTTATCACCATGTAAGCAAGCATAGAGTTGAACTACGGGAATATAGCAATAAACGCTGTGGCACATGTAAGCATAAAGCATACCGAATACATAAGGATTTTTAGAAATGCTACTGCACATTTAGCTTAATAAATCGAAAGATTAATAAAACAAATCAAAAGAAAATGAACAGCTACAAACATATAAAAGGCGGATATCACGGCAGGTTACTCCGAATAGATCTTACCTCTAGAACCATTAAAAAAGAAGATATTTCTGAGGAATTAGTGAGAGATTACGTTGGTGGCAGAGGGCTAGGTATAAAGCTTTTACTCGAAGAAACTCCAGCACGTATCGATCCCCTTGGACCCGAAAATAAGTTCTATTACCTTACAGGTCCATTCAATGGAACAGGAGCAACAACAAGTAGCCGCTTTTCTGCTGTAACAAAGTCGCCCCTAACAGGAACCGTTGGTGGTTGTAACTCGGGTGGACATTTTGGCTTGGTGCTTAAGTCTACCGGATATGATGTAATTGCAATAGAAGGTGTTTCACAAGCCCCCTGTTATATCTTTGTTGATGGAGATAACGTTGAAATTCGAAGCGCAAAGCACCTTTGGGGACTTTCTATTCCAGAAACTACAGAAACTCTTCTGGCTGAGACCAATCCAAAGGCAGCCGTTTCGTGCATTGGTCCCGGAGGTGAGCAGCAACTTCTTCTCGCATGTATAATTAACGATAAGCACCATGCACTTGGAAGAGGAGGGTTAGGAGCCGTGCTGGGTTCGAAGAAGTTAAAAGCGCTGGTTGTTTCTGGCGATAAGAAAACACCCATTGCCAATGAAGAAAAGGTAAACGATGTGAAGAAGCGTTGGCAGAGTTTTATTGGAGAAGCTCCCCTTACGAAGGATGTTCTTAAGGAGTATGGCACACCTGCCCTGGTTAAAACAATTAATGCATATGGAGGATACCCAACAAAAAATTTTCAGGAGGGAGTTTTCAATGATGTCGATTCAACTTCCCCCGAAACCCTCAAGGAGTTATATCATGAAAAACCTGAACCTTGTCGTGGGTGTACAATTGGCTGTGCTCACCTTACAAAAACCTCAACCAGAAGAGGTAAAGGCCCAGAGTTTGAAACCCTTTGGTCAATGGGTGCGCTTTGTAATATCAACGATTTTGAAACAATAATTCATGCCAATTACAATTGTAACGAGTTGGGTATCGATACAATTTCGGCAGGCAGCACCATTGCCATGGCAATGGAATTATCGGAAAGAGGGTTGCTCGATGAGGAGTCGAAAAGGCTTATTAACGAAACTTTAGGAAGGGAACTCAGGTTCGGAGATGCCGAAGCCCTGCTTAAGTTAAGCGAATTGATGGGAAAAGGAGAAGGTATTGGAAAATACTTGGGGAATGGCACCAAGTGGTTTGCCAAGAAATGTGGGCACCCTGAATTTGCCATGCAGGTAAAGGGTTTGGAACTACCAGCCTACGATGCGAGGGCATTTACAGCAATGGGGCTTACTTATTCAACCAGTAACAGAGGGGGGTGCCACCTGCGGAGTTATATAATTGGACCCGAAGGCATTGCTACACCGTTTGCCATTGATCGTTTCTCAAAAACCGGAAAAGCAAGGATTGTAAAGCTTTATCAGGATAATACAGCAATGATTGACTCATTGGGCGTTTGTTTGTTCACATCTTTTGCTTTAAACCCCGATCTTTATGCTGAATTGCTGGGTGCTGTGATTGGAGTAGATATACCGAGCGAAGAATTTTTAAAAATTGGAGAGAGAATCTGGAATATCGAGAGAATTTACAACAACAGAGAAGGTTTTACCAGTAAAGATGACACACTGCCTAATAGGATAATTAATGAGCCGTTTAAGTCAGGACATTCAAAAAACAGAAAAATTGATCTCGAGGCTTTGGTTAAAGAGTACTATAATTTGAGAGGTTGGACTTCAGAAGGAATCCCAACAACAAGAAAACTAAAAGAATTAGGAATAATTTAGGAGTTGCACCTGTTAATGCAATCCATTATTTTTGAAAGATTTTCGTCTCGAAGGAAGTAATATGTATTTTTCCCATCCCTTTTTGAAGATAAAACGCCTTTATCTTTAAGTATTCCTAAATGGTGAGAAGTAGTTGACTGCTCAATTTTTAGCTTTTCGTGAATTTCAGTTACGGTCATGCGCTTGCCATCTTCTAGGTGATTAAGGATGGCTATTCGCATGGGGTGAGCAATTGCCTTTAGCATGCTTGCAACTCGCTCCAACTGATCAATCTTTAAGTCTTTTACTTTTGGCATAACAAAAAACATATTTAATTGATGCAAATATATAAACATTTGACAATTCTCAAGTAATACAACAAAAAACTTCAATATTTTTTGGTTTAAGAGCAAAAAGCAAAAAAAGAGGATTTCTTTGAATGAAAAAAGTACTTAATTTGTGTAATTATTAATACAATAAATATTGACAACACTCAAAGAAATAAAGCAACCGGTTAAAAAAGAACTTGAAGCATTTGAGGTCTATTTTCAGAAAGCCATGAGGACAAAAGTTCCTCTTCTTAGCATTATTACCAATTATATTTACCGAAGAAAAGGAAAGCAGTTACGTCCTCTTTTGGTATTTCTTACTGCTGGAATGACAGGGGGGATAAAAGAATCGACCTATGTTGCAGCGGGGATGATAGAGTTACTGCACACAGCAACCCTTATCCACGATGATGTTGTTGATGAGGCTTATGAGAGAAGGGGTTCATTTTCCATCAATGCGCTATGGCGCTCAAAGGTAGCGGTCCTGGTTGGCGATTTTTTGCTCTCCAAGGGATTGCTTCTGGCTATCGAAACCAACGAATTCGAATTACTTCGAAATATGAGCGAAGCGGTTAAAGAGATGAGCGAGGGAGAATTATTGCAGATAGAACGCTCTCGCAAGATGGATATTGATGAAACAACATATTTCGATATAATTAGAAAGAAAACGGCTACTTTAATTTCTTCATGCACTGTAAATGGTGCCACTTCTTCGGGTGCTTCTGCTGAAAATATCGAGAAGACTAGAGAAATTGGGATGAACCTTGGAATGGCTTTTCAGCTAAGGGACGATATATTCGATTACCAAACGAAAGGAATTCTAGGCAAGCCCATAGGGAATGATATTAAAGAAAAAAAGCTAACCTTACCTCTAATCTATGCTTTGGGAAAAGCAAATAGTTCAACTCAAAGCCAAGTTATAAAACTGGTAAAGAAAAGCCGACATGATGCGAAATCGCTTAGCGATGTAATTAATTTTGTTCAAGTTGCTAATGGAATTGATTACGCAGAAGCCAAGATGCTTGAGTATAGGGATAAGGCAAAAGAAATTATAAAACAGTTTCCCAGTAGTTCATACAATCAATCGCTTTTCCAACTTGCAGAGTTCATAACTAATCGGAATCAATAACACATTAATCCAAATAGTTACCATGAGTCTATTAGATATAATACTTTTAATTATTTTTATCTTCGCAGGATTTCGAGGATATAAAAAGGGTTTTATTGGCCAGGTTGCAGCGCTTATAGGTCTTTTACTGGGGATATGGGGAGCCATTCATTTTTCCGATATAACTGCTCGATTCTTTACTGAGCATTTTTCCCTTACAACCCCATACCTTTCACTCATTGCATTTGCCATTACTTTTGCGGTAATATTGGTTGGAGTTCATTTTTTGGGGGTTTTAGTCGAAGGTATTTTTAAGCTGGCTTTTTTGGGACTTGCCAACAAACTGCTTGGGGTGATCTTTTCTGTTCTCAAAGTAGCTCTAATTATGAGCGTAATACTATTGCTTATGGGGAAGGTAAGGGATAGAGTAAGCATTATACCGAATACATTTGGGGAAAAATCCATTCTTTATGGACCTGTTGAAAGATTTGCCCCCCGTATTTTCCCTTACTTAAATTTCGATGAGATAAAAGGGGCTGTTGAAAAAACTTTAAAACCGATTAAAGAAACATAAGATCACTTTCTTAAGGTTAAAATTTTTACAGCAACAAATTGATGCCTGCATTTAATGTGCAATAGTTATCTTTGCCAAAAATTTTTTGAATATGAATTTTGTTGAAGAACTTCGTTGGAGGGGGATGATTCACGATATCATGCCCGGAACCGAAGAACAGCTTACGAAGGAGATGTCCACTGCTTATGTGGGAATTGACCCTACAGCGGATTCGCTCCATATTGGGCATTTGGTTTCTGTGATGATGTTAAAACATTTTCAACGCTGTGGGCACAGACCCGTTGTGTTGGTTGGGGGAGCAACTGGAATGATCGGAGATCCATCGGGCAAATCTCAGGAACGTAACCTTCTCGATGAGAAAATCTTAAGACATAATCAGGAATGCCTTAAAAAGCAGCTTGCCCATTTCCTCGACTTCGATTCATCGGAACCCAATGCTGCTTTGATGGTGAATAACTACGACTGGATGAAGGAGTATTCTTTTCTAGATTTTATACGTGATATTGGAAAGCATATCACTGTGAACTATATGATGAGTAAAGATTCTGTCAAGAAAAGAATAAGCGGAGATGCCGGTTCTGGTCTGTCTTTCACAGAGTTTACCTATCAATTGGTTCAGGGGACAGATTTTCTTCACCTATTCCAAACATTAGGCTGTAAACTTCAGATGGGAGGGTCTGATCAGTGGGGAAATATTGTCACAGGAACAGAACTTATTCGTCGTAAGTTAGGAGGGGAGGCTTATGCTTTAACTTGTCCGTTAATAACCAAATCCGACGGAGGGAAGTTCGGAAAAACCGAGGAAGGGAATGTTTGGCTTGATCCGAAGTTGACATCGCCATACAAATTTTATCAGTTTTGGCTGAATACTTCTGATGAAGATGCAAAAAAGTATATCAAGATTTTTACCACTTTAGATAGGCCCAGCATAGAAAAGTTGATTCAAGAGCATAACGAAAATCCACACCTCCGTATACTACAGAAGACATTGGCAAAAGAGGTTACTATAATGGTACATTCGCAAGAGGATTTCAATACTGCAGTGGATGCTTCGCAAATTCTTTTTGGCAATTCAACATCCGAAACACTTCGAAGGATAGACGAAAATACATTTCTTTCCGTTTTTGAAGGTGTTCCTCAATTCGATATCGATGAAGGGATTCTCACAGCAGGCATACCCTTTTCAGAGTTTGCAGCTGGGCAGTGTAATATTTTCTCCTCAAAGGGAGAACTTAGGAGAACCGTTAATGGCGGGGGAGTTAGCATTAATAAGGAGAAAATCTCTGATTCTGAAATGGTTATTGATAAATCTTTCCTTATAAACGGGAAGTACATAATAGTTCAAAAGGGCAAAAAAAGTTTCAACTTGATTAGAGCAAAATAAACTATTACTTATAATTCGATTGACATGGAAAAATCGTTGCACGATTTCAACCTTAACGGAACCAACCTGGTTCGAATGGTTTGGAATAGAAAAAAAGTATTCCTTTTTGTTGGATTAGTTGCCTTTGTCGCATCACTGATCGTTTCGTTTCTAATTCACCCTCAGTACCAATCAACGGCAATACTAATGCCTGCTGTATCAACTCAACCATCCAAGGATATTGTTGTACCCACCCGCATTAAGGGTATCACAATGTTTGGCGAGGATGAGGAGTTGGAGCATTTACTCCAGATATTATCCTCGGAAACACTAAGAAGAACAATGATAATAAAGCACAATCTTTTTAAGCATTATGGTATTGACCCAAATGAAAAACATGCTTGGTACAAGGTTAATGGAACATACGCCAAAAATATTTCTTTTAGCCCTTCAAAATTTAGAAGCGTTAGAATACAGGTTTTGGATAGCCATCCTGAGAATGCAGCTATGCTAGCAAATTCAATTATTGTTATTGCCGATAGTTTAATGCGAAAGACGAAGCAGGAGGTTATTTTGAGGGCACTTCCATTATTTGAAGAGCAGTATCAATTTGCTTTATCGGAAATACAACGCGTTGAGGATAGTCTTTCGTCCGTTATGAAGAGAGGAGTATTAGACTTACCCTTTCAGGCAAAAGAGTATACCAGCGCATATGCCTCGGCACTAAAATCGGGCGATAATGCCTCGGCACAGAGGATAAAAAAAGCCATGGAAAATTTGGCAGAGAGTGGTGGCTCTTTTACCCGTTATCTTCAGGAAATGGAACACACATCGCAGCAATTGAAAGAGATTAAGGAAGCACTTTTCATCATGCGAATTGAAGCAGCAGGTGAGATTCCTTCCCAGTTTGTAATTGATTGGGCGGTTCCAACCGATATGAAGGCTAAACCAAAAAAGTCGGTTATTGTTATCATTTCTACCCTTTCGGCTCTATTCTTTGCCTTCTTCCTGTTTGTTTTAGTTGATTTTTTCAGGAAATCGATTAACCCAATAAAAAGTGAGGAATAAACTCGAAATCGTTTTTATTGTTGTTTTTAGCTTGCTATTCATTGCGGCCAACTCCTATTTTGCCTTTAAAGAAAGATGGATATTAAGCGCCATACCCTTTATTCTCCTTGCCGGATTTTGGATTTTATTTGCCCCAGAGAAACTATTTTTTGCTCTAGTTTTT
The DNA here is from genome assembly GCA_964509385.1 of uncultured Rikenellaceae bacterium. Classification (GTDB taxonomy): domain Bacteria; phylum Bacteroidota; class Bacteroidia; order Bacteroidales; family Tenuifilaceae; genus MWFE01. The sequence continues at coordinate 19,679 of CAZDXY010000038.1, read as the reverse complement.
TTAGCCCCTTTATCCATAACGTTAAGGCGTTTAATTCCTGGTTTGACTTTCGATTTTTGGTTTCCCACTGAACCAATCCTAGTATTTCTTCTCGGTCTTCTTATTTTAAAATCTTTGCAAGAACGCTATTTCAGAAAGGAGTTGTTTAGCCATCCAGTATTTATCTCCATTCTCTTTTACCTGGGCTGGATACTTATTGCCATTGTTCCCAGCGAATTGCCCATAGTTTCAATCAAGTATTTTTTGGTTCGTTTTTGGTTCGTTGGCATTTTCTTTTACTTGGCATATATTCTTTTCCGACGCAATGAGGTAAATATAAAATGGTTTCTTTGGGCATACATTGTCGGAATTTTTATTGTATCTGTCTATACATTGCTGAAACATGCATCCAAAGGATTATTGGATCATTACGCAGCACATCAAGCGAGTGCCCCATTTTTTATTGATCATACTTCCTTTGGTGCAGCGTTAGCATTTACAATACCAGTAATGGTTGCTTTTTCTTTTAATGTTCGATCTAAAACAGCGAAGTATATATGCTGGGCTTTATCGGGGTTCTTTTTAATTTCTCTAGTTTTCTCTTATTCAAGGGCTGCATGGTTAAGCTTAGTTTTTGGAGCGGGAATATGGTTTATAATACTGTTGAAAATTAAATTCAGGACTCTTATTATAATCGGCACTTTAGCTGCTGCACTTTTTTTTACTTTTAGCAACGACATTTTTTGGCTTTTGCAACGCAATACAACCGATTCAAGCGGAGATTTTGTAGAGCATATGCAGTCCGTTGCCAACGTTAATACTGATGCATCAAATTTGGAAAGATTGAACCGATGGGATGCAGCCATGAGCATGTTTATGGAACGACCTGTTTTCGGATGGGGACCAGGATCATATCAGTTTCTTTATGCTCCGTTTCAAAAGAGCTATAAAAAAACGGTTATAAGCACAAACTTTGGAACAGGGGGTAATGCTCATAGCGAGTATTTAGGATTAATGTCCGAGTCGGGATTTCTTGCTATGTTGGGGTATGTTTTAGTATTATTTTTTGCACTTTACCGAGGATTTTCATTAATCCCTAAAGTTAGCAATAGAGAGTATAGAAACCTTATGGTGGCATGCATGATTGGTTTAATAACCTATGTTTTTCATGGATTTCTTAATAATTTCTTGGACGCAGATAAGATTGCAGTGCTTTTCTGGGGATATATTGCTGTTATTGTAGCAATGGATATGAAATATGGAAAGAAAGATGTGCCTTTAGTTGCTGAGTCGGAGTCGAAAATCGGTTAACAAAATTCAAGTCCAAGCATTGAGATGTCGTCAAATATCCCAAATCCCTGAACTTTCTCCTTCTCTTTACGAGCTAAAAAGATATCCTGTACATTTTTACCGATAGCTTCATTGTTAGATATGTTCTGCTCAATTATGTCTGTACTTAGTTCAACCTTATCATCATTAATGTATTCCACTAGCCCATCGGTATAACATAATAACTTACAACTATCGTTAAGGCGTTTAGAACCAACACTAATAAATGGAATTTCATCTAACATTCCTAAACCTACACAACCATCGCAAAGCATGGAGATGCTTTTATTGGACATGTTATACAAAACGGGAGGGTTATGCCCAGCATTTACGTACTCAAGCTGTCGGCGCGATTTATTATATCGTCCAATAAATATAGTAATAAATCGCTCTCCTTTTGCCGTGCTCATAATTCTTTCATTCAACTTTTCAACTAATCCCGTAAGGGTAATGTCATGAGAGAAAAGAGCTCTTAGATTGGCTTGAAAGTTAGACATGAGGAGTGCTGCAGCCATTCCTTTTCCAGAAACATCAGCAATACAGAATCCAATTTCGTCTTTCCCAAGTTCAATTACATCGTAAAAATCTCCACCAACCTCAGAATGAGGATGATAGAATGTGTGAATCTTGATATCTTTTGACTGAGGAATAGAATTGTTATCAGGAACAAGTAGGTTTTGCATCTTAGATGCAAGCTCTAACTCTTTTTTAATCGCTTCTTGTTCAAGTGTTTTGTGAAAAAGCCTTAAGTTTTCAATGGCAACAAAAATAATTATGGAAAGAGTTTGTACAAAGTTTAAGTGTTTAATGGTAGCACTTACTCCCTTTGCCTCTTCTTTTGTATCAGCAATTAAAATATAGGCAAGTGGTAAGTTGTTCTGAACAACAGGAATAATTATATCAAATTCCTGAAGGACATTGTTATACGAAGTGCTTACAAACGATATATCCGTTAATGATATAAGATCCCGCTCCACGTCTATTTGGCTAGTTATGGATTTGGAGCAGTTTGTAGAGAGAATTAATTCCCATGTTTTTTCGAACTTATAAAATGCTACCCTATCAATTTCTAAATCATCGTTGAGAATAACGCGAAATCTTTCCAGTAAATCTTCAATTTTCATATCACTACTAATGGCTTGTGCCATACTAAGCAGTGCATTTAACTTAAACGTACTTAACTTAAGCCTTTTTGATGAAGCGTTGAAGGACATTTCTTATAAGTAAGTTGAAAAACAAAAAATCAATAAATAATTGGGAATAAGTTACAAAAAAAAATAACCATACACTCCCTTTTCGAAAAAAATGAGTAAAAAAATAAAAAAGGGATTACAACAGATTGTCTTTACTTCACCCTTTCATAGTACTCCCGAGTTCTGGTGTCAATTTTGATCACCTCACCAATATTTATGAAGAGAGGAACATTAATTGTGGCTCCCGTTTCAATGGTGGCAGGTTTAAGGGCAGTTGAGGAAGCGGTATCGCCCCTTAAGCCAGGCTCTGTGTAGGTAACCTCAAGTTCAACAAATGGAGGTAGTTCACATGTAAGCACTGTTTCTTTCTCTGCATGAACCATCATTTCAACATATTGACCCTCTTTCATTAAGTCACTGTTTTCAACTAGTTCTTCAGCAAGGCTAATTTGTTCATAGGTTTCTTGATGCATGAAATGAAACCCTAGATCATCTTTGTATAGGAATTGGTAAGGACGTCGCTCTATCCTAATTGTATTTATCTTAACCCCGGAGGTGAATGTGTTCTCAATAACTTTACCTGTTTCGAGGTTCTTTAATTTAGAACGAACGAAAGCCCCTCCTTTACCGGGTTTAACGTGTTGAAATTGAACAATTGTGTAGAGTTTGCCATTGAATTCAATGCACAAACCGTTTCTAAAATCAGCTGTAGTTGCCATATATCGTTTTTTCTTTTACGGTGCAAAAATAGTAATTCATTGGTTTTTCTCAGAATTTTCGCAATGCATTTTTTAAAATACTATAAATCTTAACCTTAGATAATGAGAAAATTCTGGGAAGGTAAAAATTATCCTATTTAAGTGCATCGAATGGATGTAACAAGTTCTTGTGGTCGATAAGATCGCAGTAAACAGCACCTACAACAATATTAAACCGAATACGGATTGGAATAAAGTTTTTATCCTTTGAGAACCATACAACCATATCATCGGGATTCTTAAATACCCTACCGGTTATTACTATTGGCAAGAATTTTAAGCACTCAATCTTTCCGAGCTTTGTTTTTACGGTTTCATATCCCACAAATCGAACCCTAAGGGTATATTGTTCATCGTCGAAATAGGTTTCAACGACAAGCGTGTCACCAACCTTCAGGGGTCCAGATATTAAATGATTTCTAAGGTAATAAAATGCAGACAGGATATCGTGACTATTTTTGGGGACAACTATATCTCCTGTGGAAGTGCTGTTTACAATTGAGGAATCTGTTCTTGACCAGTGGTCGAAGGTTTGAATGGTATACTTTGAATAACGACCTTCGTTAATGTCGCGAATAGCTTTATAAGGCAAGTCTGTTTTTATGTTGGTAAAACTTTGGTATATATCGTTAACATTATAAAGAGCATTGGCAATTCCAACGGTTTTTCCATTTAAATATAGATGGTTTACCGGACTGCCATCAAAAATTCCACGCTTAACCTCCATTACGGCTTCTCCTCCACGGATGGGTCCATAGTAAATAGAATACTTAAGGTGTTCTCCTGCCTTAAAAGCTGAATTTTTTTGAGCATAGCAGGGATTAATTCCTCTAAGGGAAAGGACAAATAAAATAGTAAAAGGGAAAAGAATACTATATATTATTTTGCTCCTCATTTCCAAGTACTTTGTTTTTTGGCACTGAGGCAACAAAGTCTTTAAGGTATAAGGGTTCAAAGTATGCAACATCTTCAAATATTTCATCTTTATAATTTCTCCATGCTAGAGATATCATAAATCGTGCCGAGGGTCTAAAGTCATCCCAAAAGGAAGCATTTTCATGGTTTAGAATGTTTTTTGCCTTGATGGAGCCATTGCCAAAAAAAAGTATTCGTGTTGTCTGAAGTTGGTTTGAAAAACTTGTAATATCAAGAATTTTTGCTTCAACTTTTGTTAGAGCATTAAGTTTGGAATCAAAAATCTGCGTGTAAACCTCCATTCTTCGAGCATCAATCATAGGGCAAAGCAACTCGGGATTTGAAGATTTTGGGTTATTTTTTAACCATTCCATAGCACCAAAGGCCATCACCTCTAGGCTACCCAATGCAATAAGTGGTATACCCAATGCATAGCAAATACCCTTGGCCACCGAAACGCCAATTCTTAAGCCGGTGTAAGATCCGGGGCCTTTGCTTATTGAAATGGCTTTAAGGCTTTTAGCTTCAATTCTCTGCCTTTGAAATAATGTGTCAATGAATAGTGTAAGCTTTTTTGCATGATTATAATCCTGATCATGAGATTCTTCAAAGTCGATCAATTTAATCCCATTGCTCAGAGCAACAGAACAGGTGTTTGTGCCCGACTCAATGGATAGAATCAAACTCATGCTTATTTTGTCGATTTTAGAAGTTTGTCTCTTTCAACACGGGTAATAAGTTTACCTTTTTCAAGTCTTCGGGAAATAGCGCTAAAGGGTGCTATTACAACTTCTTCTTCCCCGTTGAGCCCACTTGTAACTTCAATATAACGGTTATCCTGAATACCTGTTTGTATCACAAACATTTGGGCGGTATCGCCTACTGCAACAAAAACAACTTGATTAATCTTTTGTTTGGCTTGTGTTGTACTTTCAGATGCCTGATCTGTTGTTGAGAATATTCTATCGCTTGATCCTAAAGAATCAGGTCGTGTGGTAACAGCTTGAATGGGAATAGAGATTATGTTATTTCGCGTTTTGGTTTGAATTTCAACTGTGGTTGACATTCCTGGTCGGAAAGGGTTTGGTTTAGATGGCAAAACAAGATGTTTGTAAGAAACATCAAGTAAAAATATTCTAACCTCAAAGGTTGTAACCTGATCAGTTGTAATACCGGTAATACTAGCAGAATTTGCAATCTGAGTAACCACTCCCTTGAATATTTCATCCGGGTATGCGTCCACATAGATTAATGAGGTGTCATTTAGCTTAACCCTTACTATGTCATTCTCATTTACGTTAACACGTGTTTCCATTCGAGAAAGATCTGCAACACGAAGAATTTCAGTACCAGCCATTTGTGCAGTACCTACAACGCGTTCCCCCAACTCTACGCTAAGTTTTGAAATGGTTCCGCTCATGGGTGCATAAATGGTAGTTTTCTTAAGATTTTCATTAGCTTCTTTAAGTGAAGCTTCTGCGCTTTCAACATTGAACAGGGCTGCTTTTACATCAGCCTGAGCAACCTGATAGCTTGTTTTGGCATTCTCATAGTCGGACTCAGAGATGGCCTTCTGTTCAAAGAGTTGTTTACTCCTATTGTATGATAATTCAGCCTGTTTTTGGTTGGCTTCTGCTTGAGTTAACCTTGCTTTTGCCGAGTTTACAGCAGCAACCGTCCTTTCCTTTATGGAAATATACGTATCAGGCTTTATGCGACAAAGCAAATCTCCTTGCTTAACCCAATCTCCTTCCTTAACTGTTAGTTCAATGATTTCACCGGAAACCTCAGGACTAATTTTTACTTCAACTTCAGGTTGAATTTTTCCATTTGCCGAAATGCTCTCTGTGATTGTTCGAAGTTCTGGCTTTTCAATAACAACCTCAATGGAATCAGGTTTGCCAAACCAACCTTTCTTTTTCCCAATTACTGCAATTACTAGCAGAATAACTACAACTGCTATAAGATACCGAAGAATACTTTTTCGCTTCATAATATTCAAATCATTTAAAGGCTTATAGGGATGCCCTTGTAGAAGTCAAGAATTTTAGTTTTAAAGATAAATTCATATTTTGCACTTAGCAAATCAGCTTGTGCTTTCGTTAAACGAGTTTTAGAAGTGGTATAATCAAGAGAGTTCACTAAGCCCAAATTAAACCTTTCCTCTGAGTATCGAAAGGCTTCCTGAAGAGCATCAACATTCTTTTCAGTGGCCTTATACTTTTTAAGGGAGCCGAGGGCATCGGCATAGGCTTGCTGAATATCTTTAAAAAGATAGTTTTTCTCTTGCTCCAGATTGAGCTTAGCGTTTTGGAGCGATATGTAAGCATTTGACACGGATGTTTTAACCTGCCACCCATTAAAAATTGGGATTGATAAGCTCAATCCAATGCCCAAGCTATAGTTTTCACGAATCTGATCCCTGAATGGGTCGTTCGATAATCCAGGAGGAGGAGTATCAAGGTATCTTCTGGCACCTGAACTGTAACTTGTTCCTAATGATAGCCTTGGACTGCGCCCCCCTTTAGCAATAAGAACGCTCTTTTCGGCACCTAATACTCTTATCGATGCGCTTTTTATCTGAGGCATCAAATCTTGTGCTTGGTTGAATAAGTTGACAGGAGCATCGACAGGAATTCTCTCCTCAAAATTTGAAAGATCGGGTAGTTGTATGGTAAATCCATCAGAAGATTTAATGTCAAGCAGTTGGGTTAGGGTAAGGTATGCTATATCTAGTTGGTTTTGGGCATTAACCAATTGCAATTCATCCGTGGCAAGTTGTGCTTCTATTTCTAATAGATTACCTTCTGGAAGGCTCCCAGCCTTAACAAATTGTTGGGTTCTTTCCAGTTGCAACTCGGTTAACTCCTTCTGTTTTTTTGTAGTTTCAAGTATTTCCTGACTAAAAAGAATTTGAAGGTATGCTGCAGCTATATTCAGAGCAATGCTATTCTTCAATTTTTCAACATCACTTAGTGATGCCAATAGATTTAAATCTTCTTGCCTAATAGTGTTAATTATCTGGAAACCGCTAAATAATGTTACAGATGAGTTGATTGAAAAACTTGTTGCTTCCATATCCTGCGATACCGTGTTAGTTCCGTAATCGATAGCCCTTCCAAAACTATAATTGTGGTTTGCAGAGGCATTAAGATTGGGGTAAGCATTTAGCGTTGCACGCGTAAGTTGGTTCTGGTTAATCTTAACATTAAGCTTTTGTTGCTTAATGTTGATGTTATTGTCAAGGGCATATTCAATACATTGCTCAAGACTCCATGGCTCCTGACAGTATGAGTGAAAAATTGAAAAAAACGCTATAATCAGGGCAACTGCTTTAGGGAAAATGAATTTTAGCATATTGGGTGTTGTATTGCATTGGAATAGAGACCACGAAATTAGATAAATATTTTATTTATTGGTTTAAAAACTGGGTTATTACTTCTCAGATAAAGCTAAAGAATATAAAAAAATAATACATATTTCAATTTAATAAAAAGATGAAAAGGTTTTCTCTAGAATTAAAAAACCCTATGTAATTTCAATTTTACATAGGGGATAGTTGACCTACTAGGATTCGAACCTAGACCGACAGAACCAAAATCTGCTGTGCTACCATTACACCATAGGTCAATCCTATGGCCATTTTTTAGGCGGTGCAAATATAGAATCTTTTTTTTGAGTATCAAAGTTCTTATTTAAAAAAACACTACATTTCAACAAGTCGATTGGTTTTCATTATCCACGTTTTACCAACCATTTCATCGGGCCATTTGAAAGAGTAGTCTTGGTCTGAGCTCAATAATTCTTCAACGCTATAGTCGATATAGATTCTTTTTCCTTCTGGAACAAGTATGGTAATAATAACTTCTTGAACTCGCCATTTATCTCCTTTTGAAAGGAAAAAGTATGGGCTAATGCAAAGAGAATTTCCAGTAAATTCGTAACTTAACGACACTCTATTTGCACTATTTTTTGCAAGCTGCTTTGTACTCCCCCTCGATTTTTTCACAATTTCCATTTCGAATTCATTCCCTAATGCTTTGCCTATATAGATTTTAGGCTTGCCAACTATTGTTGACTTTCCTTTATCTATTGCTATAGTGTAGTGGTCAAATTTTATGGGTTTTTCAGGAATAATTTTATAATTATCAAATTCAAGGGTTTTAATAATTAATGTTTCGTTTTCAGTTTCTGATAGAATGAGTTCAACATTTTCTTTTACGCTTTCACGAATGGTGAAACTATGCGCTTGAAAAAAAACAATAAATGCTAAAGCTATTACAGAAGCAATCCAAACTGATGCTGCTAGTACAAAGAATGCACTATCCTTAACCTTAAAACGTAGAACCATTCTTAATCCTAAGTAAATTAAAGATATTAAGGGTATTGCAATGATTAGAAAAACAGGAATTGATACCCAAAGCAATGAGCCTATATCGAATGTTGAGCTCAAAAATTCGCTTAACGCAAGTTCGCTATAGCTTGGTATTAGACCAGAGATTACAATACCTCCAAAAAAGATTGACCCAACAGCTGTTGTTAAACCGAGTAAACCAATGGTGATAAATGCAATGGATAAAATAACTCCAATTACTTTAAACAAACCTTCAAATACCCTTCCAATGGCAATGAAGAATTTTCCAAATGCAGAAAACACTCTATCAAAAAAACCAGAATCCTTATGCTTGTATAAATTACTTTTAACCTGTTCGTATTCCTTTCTAATATTTTTCTCAAGATTCTCGAAATTAATCTCTTCGCCACGCATTTCCATACGTTGTCGGGCAGTTTCTGCTTTTGGTAAAGCAATCCAAAGGATTAAATAGGCAATTAAACCCAAACCATTAGCAAAGATAAGTATTGGGAATAATATGCGAAAAACTAATGGATCGATTCTAAAGTATGTACCCAACCCAGCACAAACTCCCGCAATGATAGCATTTTCACCATCTCGATACAAACGTTTCTTGATACTATCCTTCGATACAAAATCTGTATTTTGACTTGTTCCACTTCTTTCATCATTGGAAATTTGCTCTGGTTTACCTAGTATTTTTATCACATTGTTTACCATATCACTGGTTAATGTTTCTGAGCCATCAAGCATTTCTGAGAACAGTTCAGCGGCTCTTTCTTCAATATCCTTAACAATTTCCTCTGTTTCGGGTGTACTTCCTAGGTGAACTTTCAAAGATTTGATGTAATCGTCTAGCAAACCATAGGCATCTTCCTCGATGTTAAAGGAAATCCCTCCTAGACTAATTCTTATGGTTTTTTTCATGGCAAAGTAGGTGTTATCGGTTTATTCTAATGGCATTAACAGTTTCAACAAGAATGTCCCATCCTTTTTCTAACTCTGCAAGGTAATCTTTGCCCTTTAGAGTAATTGAGTAGTATTTACGTGGTGGTCCCTGAGTTGACTCTTCCCATCGATAGCTGAGCAACCCAGCATTTTTTTGTCGTGTTAGTAATGGATACAATGTGCCTTCCACCACTATCATTTGTGATTCTTTAAGTTTGTTTATAAGGTCTGTGGTGTAAGCATCTCCACGCGATAGCATAGAAAGAATACATAGTTCAAGCACACCTTTGCGCATCTGTGCATTTGCATTTTCAACATTCATCGCAATATATTTTTATGTTTCTATTCTTGAAATGATTTACCAATATTTTCAGCATTTACTGGCTCTCCTCTCATTTCTAGTTTTTCGGCAACAGAATTTGCCTGGGGTATTACTATCCAAAGAATGACGTAAACCAGAAATCCTCCACCTCCCCAGATAAGAGCTACAATAAAAATTATTCTGATTATTAAAGGGTCAATGTTCCAATAGTAAGCCAATCCTGAACATACACCGGCAATTACAGAGTTATCGGGATCTCTGTAGAGTCGTTTATTAGTTCTTTTAAAATTATAAGATTTAGAATCATTAGCGCTGTTTTCACCGTCAATATCCAAAGGCTCTCCCATTATTTCTATTACACGGTTTACTTCGCTTAGGGAGATAACCCCATCAGAAGATGTTATTTTTTCCCTGAAGTGCTCAGCCATTCTCGCTTCAATGTCGGCAAGGATCTCTTTCCGGTCCTTTTCTGCTTGGAAATGGGTTTCGAGCCGGTTAAGATAGGCTGCTAACTTATGGTAAGCATCTTCTTCAAGGCAAAAAACCACACCTCCAAGGCTAACGTTTACTGTTTTTTTCATTTTAATATACTTGGTTAGGGATAGTAATATTATTTTGCAAATATATAAAACGATATAGTAATATGCAATACATAGAACAAAATAATTAATAATATTTAAAAAATAAAACAACATTTTGTTTTAATGTTGTGTATATCAAACAATTGATAGTTGTGAAAAAATGTTAAGAGATTAATTGACCATTAAAAGTTATATCTTTAAGAGGAAAAAAATGATATTATGAAGATAAAAGGTAGGCTTCAAAAATTCTTATTCACAAACACAGGGAATGAATACAGTATAATTCCTAACTATATATTAGAACTTTCCACTGAGAAATTGAACATGGAAGATCAAATTGGAAAAACAGTTAGGTTCAAATATTTAAACAGGATATCATGTATTAACTGTGGAAGGGATACTAAAAAGTCATACGGACAGGGTTTTTGCTATCCTTGTTTTTTGTCTGTTCCTCAAACTGAGGAATGTGTTTTCCATCCTGAGTTGTGCAGGGCACATGAGGGACAAGCAAGGGATATGGAATATGCAAAAGAAAATTGTCTTATCGATCAGTATGCGTATTTCGCCCTATCAGGGGGGTTAAAAGTTGGTGTAACTCGTTATCATCAGGTTCCTATTCGATGGGTTGATCAGGGAGCGGTGAAAGCGATCAAGGTTGTGAAAACAAGCAATAGGTATTTATCAGGTTTAGTTGAAGTTGAACTCAAAAAGGTATTTGCTGATAAAACCAACTGGAGAAAAATGCTTACCGAGAATGATTCAGATCAAAATCTTATTGAGAAAAAAGAAGAAGCACTTGAATTGCTTGAAAAGAAGAATCTTCAATTTCAAAATACAGACAATAATGAATATTTCATTCAATATCCAATAATTTCATTTCCCCCAAAAGTAATTTCAATAAATCTTGAGGCTATTCCAGTAATAGAGGGTGAAATAGCGGGGATAAAGGGGCAATACATCATTTTTACCAGCGGTGAAGTGCTGAACATTCGAAAGCATTCGGGGTTTCATGTAGAAATGGAGATCGACCTTTAAAACTCAAATTAAATTCTTATGAAAAAAAAAAAAAGAATTTCAAAAATCTGAACAATTCAATTCTGGTTATTAAATGTATTAGCTCATTTCAGAGGTAGAGGATATATCCGTAGATATTTTTAAAATTTTATACACTTCTCCATTAGTGTTGTGTATAGGTGTGTAGGTTTCGTGAAATGTAAACTTTTTCCCTGCAATGATTATTTGAGAAGTTTGTTTTTGTATTATACCATTTCGAAGTTTTGACCAAAATTTATCATAACTATTCTTTTGCTCATCGGTCATAACCATATTTTCGGAATGATGCCTGCCAATAATTTCTTCTCGTTTCATCCCATGAAGATCAAGATATGCTTTATTTATATTAATAATATTGCCTTTGACATCATATTCAGCCACATACGATGAAGCATTAATCGCATCAATAAGCCCCTCCATTTCAGAAGCTTTTCTTGCCGATTCTTCTTGGGTTGCCAGAAGTTCTTCCATGTTCTGGCGCATCTCTTCCTCTTGCGATTTCATGATTTCGGACTGTTCTTGAGAAATTTTAAGTAATTCCGCAGTCTTCTGATTGATTTTTACTGTTCGAAGAGTGGACGCAATGCTTTCTGCAAGTTTTTCTAAGAATTCAATCTCATGGGGTAAAAATTTGTTAAGAGAAGCTAATTCTATAACTCCCAATACATCTTGCTCAATTTTCAGAGGAATTAGTAGAACCGAATTGGGCTGCGTTCCTCCCAAACCAGAAGTAACTTCAATGTAATCGTTAGGAACTTGAGCCAGAAAAATAATTTCTTTTTCAGCAGCGCATGAGCCGATAAGCCCTTCACCTTCCTCGAAACTCTTCTCAAGATATCTGATTCGATCATAAGCAAAAGCAGATACCAAGTCATAGGTTATAGGGCTGTTTGTGTCGTTGGCAACAAATATTCCTCCAAGGCTAGCCTTGAGATGCCAAACCATGTTTTTGATCAGTTCATCACCAAGTTTTGAGAGATTATCATTGTTTTGCCTGAGGATCTCACCAAATTTGGCAAGCCCCTCGTTTATCCACGATCTTTTCTCTTCTTCAATCTTTCGCTTTTTCTCCTCCTCTTGAGCTTTCATTAAACTATTCCGCATTTCTAGAAGAGATTTGCCTAAAATATCTTCTTCGCTGAGAAGGTCAAGTTCCTGATCAAGGTTTCCTTTGCCAATAGAATTGGCAAATTCAGTTTTTGCAAGCAGTCCATCGATTGATAAATTCAGAGCTTTTCCCATTTTAGATATTTCATCACCATTTTCTAATTCAAGAATCATGCTTTTTTCAACTTTCCCTTTGGAAAGTTGAGATAGCAATTCTGTGATGAACTTTATGGGCTGAGTAATATTATTTGCAAGGTATATAATAATCAACACTAGTATCAGGAGACCGAGCAAACCGACAATGATACCAACATTAAGGCTACGGGTAGATTCTGCTAAAATAACATTCTCAGGAACCATTATCCCAAGAGACCATGGGGTTTGTGTGCGGCCAATTTCGATGGGTGAGAAACAGTAATATATTTTTCCCTCAATGTCTTTTGTAAACGTAAAATTGAATCTTTCACCCTTTTTTATCCTTTCTAAAATTCGATGAGTAGTATTTAGTTGAGGGTAAACATCTACGATATTCTTGCCAAATATTAACGTGTCGGGGTGTGCAATATAAGTTCCGTTATATGATATAAGAAAAGCATTGCTTTCTGGATAGGGCTTAATTTCATTTATTAATGTTTGAAAACGACCCAGGAATAGATCAATACCCACTAGCCCAATGAAACGTCCTCCAATATACATGGGTGAAGTGAGAGATGTCATCAAGCCCCCTTTTTGCAAATTCGATAGGTAGGGTTCTACTATAGATTCTCTGCCAGCAGACTTTATTGTTGCATAAACAGGGGGATCTCCATCTAGGCTTCTTTTTTCGTACTTTGATAAAAGTTTCCCCTGTTCGTGGTAGAAAATATGTATCCATCTTCCATAGGATTTATCCCAATTTGGATCAAGGTATGAGAATTCCCAGCTGTCCCAAATGGCATCAATATGTTTATTGTCCAACATAATCTGCCTGTAAATACCCATAATGAGCTCTCTCCATTTTTCAAAATCCATTTGCTTGTGCTCGAGAAATGATCGTGAGAGAGTTCTCACGATAACCATGTCGCTATTCAACCAATTTTCAATTATGGCAGAATAGTGATCAGTATAAGAATTGGTAAGTTTGGTGACGTTGCTATAAGAGGCTTTTTTGTTTGATAAGCTAAGAAAACCAATGGTAAACGAAAAAAGAATTACAGCAGCACCCAAAATGAAGATTAATATTTTCTGATGAATAGTGAGTTTTATTTTCATTGCTGTTGTTCTTTGAACAAAAAAGGTTTTTAAACTATAAACATAATAAAAATAAATAAAATTTATGGATCAATTTTTTTATATAAAGCAAGATCAAAAAATAAAAAATTGAAGTTAATATAATAACAGCATTATGAATATTCAAAGCTTATTAATAAATTTGAATTCTTTTTGAATTTTGAACGAAAAGTATATGAGCAATAAAATTCAACAAAATACTGCAGAGAGGATTAAGATGCTGAAATCAATACATCTTTTTAGCACGATGGAGGAATCGATGTTGTTGGAAATTGCAAAAACACTGATCCCTGTGAGTATTAATAAAGATCAGGTTTTGTTTGAAAATGGTGATTTGGACTATGCTCTTTATTTCATAGTAAAGGGAAGGGTTAAAGTTCATGTTGGGAGTCACGTTTATGCTTATTTTGAAAAAAATAGTTATCTAGGAGAGTACTCCCTTCTTGACTCTTCTCCACGTAGTGCTTCTGTTACAGCAGTTGAACCAACTTATTTGCTCCGTTTCGACCAGAAAGATTTTTTAAATTTAATTGATAAGCAACCAGATATTTCTAAATCAATGCTCCAGGGATTGGTTCATAGGCTAAGAGATTATAATACGCTAGAAGCTGAACTTACCAAAAAGAATGTTGAGATCGAAAGACAAAAGAATGATATTGAAAAGCAGCGTATAGAATTGGAGGCTCTTAACTCAACAAAGGATAAGTTCTTTGCCATAATAGCTCACGACTTAAAAAATCCATTCAGCACTGTTCTGGGAATCAGCGAACTACTTGCTCGAGAGTTTGAATCTTTTGATCCTGAAAGTCTAAAGAATTTCATTTCACAGATTTATAAATATTCTAACAACACATACAATCTTTTAGAAAATCTACTTCAATGGTCCATGTTACAAACAGGACGTATGCCAATGCGTCCTGCAATTATTAATGTCGTAGATGTAATTCAGGAAAACGTTGATTTGCTTACTGGAAATGCAAAACAAAAAAATATTCGTATAAAAACTAAAAAATGCACCAGCTGCTATGCATATGTTGATATTAATCAGATCACAACTGTTTTGAGGAATTTACTCTCCAATGCCATTAAGTTTACCGCAAATGATGGTGAAATTAATATAAATATTGAATCAAATAATGGTTATTGGACTATTTCGGTAAAAGATAATGGTATTGGAATTAATGAAAATGATATAAAAAGGCTTTTTTTACTGGACTCCAATCCAACTACAATAGGGACATCACAAGAAAAGGGAACAGGCTTGGGATTAATTCTTTGCAAAGAGTTTGTTGAACGCAACAATGGTAAAATATGGGTCGAAAGCAAAGTGGGAGTTGGAACAACTTTCTTTTTCACTCTACCCAAAAGATAATCAAATAATTATGCAAAAGAATAATAACCTTCAAATAACCTTATCCTAACAATAAAAATATATTTTAAATACATTTAAAAGCATTGTAAATGCTAGATTTCAATCACTTTAATGGTTCAAATAAATAGATTATAAACAAGATACAGAGAAATCATCAATTCCTTAAAACAATAACCTTTCAGTTCAAAAAAAGTTTTATATTTATATACTGATAAATGAGTGTTATTTTGAGGACTCACTTCAACAAATAAAAAAATATCATTGTATAATGAGTTGTCACTATATTTTTATTTTACATATTAAAAGAAAATTAAACATAATTTAATTACAAGCACTTCTCCTTGGTTGTAAATCAAATAATTCGTTATTTAATGAGATCAATTACTGCTTTTGCAATTTTTGGATTTCTTTTCATTTCAAATATATCTGCCCAGAATACTAAAATCGTAAGTAATTGGGAAGGAAAGAATATTCACGATACAGTAAAAATTCAAGATATCATTAACCATGGTATTGAAATACAAAAACAATCCTTGGATTCTGCCCTTTTTTACTTCCAATGGGCTGTTAGTATTGCAGAAGAGAATAGTCGATTACATAAAAGGTTCAGAGAATTGCAAGCTCAGGCATTAAGGTATGTTGGAAATGCATATTGGCGTCAGGGGAAGAATGATTTAGCTGTAGATAATATTAGGAAAGCCGCAGAAATTCAAAAAACCTTAAACAATAATATTGGGGTGGCCGATAATATCAATACTATAGGAGTTATATATGCAAGTCAAAGTAAATATTTAGAAGCACAACAGTACTTTCAACAATTCCTTGATATTGGAAATGAAATAAACGACTTACAGATTATTGCTAAAGCGCATAATAATTTTGGGCTTATTTATTGGAATATTGGACAGTACGAGAAAGCAATAGAGGCATTCATGCAGGCTTTAAAACTTAACGAAAAACTTGGGAATAAAGTCATTATGGGTGGAAATTACAACAATATTGGTAATATCCATAAAGATCAAGGCAATCTGGATAGAGCAATTGAGTACTATTCTAAGGCATTGGAGATTTCAATAGAACTTGATAATAAGCAACATATTGCAGGATGTTATAATAATATTGGTGCTGTATATGCAGATCAAGGGAAAGCACATAAAAACAACGAAAAACGAATCGAAAAGCTTGAAAAAGCTATAGATTATTATATGAAAGCACTTGAAGTATCGGAGTATTTAAACGATAAACGCTTGATCTCGATGTGTCATAAAAACCTTGGTTCAGCTTTTTATGAAAAGGGTAAATGCACTGAATTGATCAAGGATAAAAAAGCATTCTTTGATCTAGCCATTGAAAGTTTTAATAAATCACAGCAAATCAAGCAGGTAATTGATGATAAAAGCGGACTCGTTATGGTTTATGAATCCCTTACCATGCTTCATATCGAATTATCAAAATTATTCTCTGAAGATAGAAAGGAATCAAAAATCAATTTAGATAATGCACTTGATTATGCGCAGAAGTCCAAGGCTGTGGCCGAAAAAACAGGATCATTACCAAGACGTTACGATGCAGCAAAGGCTATGTTTAATGCTCATAAAGCACTTAAAAATTATTTTGAATCAGTACTATATGCAGAACAGCTTATTGTCCTAAAAGATAGCCTTTTTTCCGACGAAAAAGCAAAAGCGCTTGCAGAAGTTGAAACCCGTTATGAAACCGAAAAGAAGCAGCAGGAAATTGAGAAGCAACGCATACAGATTGAAAAACAAGTAATTCAACGCAATTCATTTATTATTGGATTTCTATTAATGATTATTCTTATTATTGCTATTTTCATAGGTTATAGAAATAAGATCATAGCAAATAGGCTAATCAAATCCCAAAATGCTGATTTGGAGCAAGCCAACGCTGAAATTTTAGCACAACGAGATGAGATTGAAGCACAACGGGACATGGTAATATCCCAAAGGGACAGATTGGAGGAAGTTCACAATCACATGACAGACAGTCTTCGATACGCCCAGAGCATACAGGCGGCCATACTGCCCTCGGAAAAGGTGCTGCAGCAAATCAGCCCCGAGTACTTTGTGCTGATGAAGCCCTGCGAGCTGGTTAGCGGAGATTTTTACTGGGCCACCACCTTTGACGAGTACCAGATTTTTTGCGTGGCCGATTGCACCGGCCATGGGGTACCCGGGGCATTTATGAGCATATTGGGGATCACTGCTTTGAACGATATTGTTGCAAGACACAGAGTTACAAAACCTTCGGACATTTTAGGTTTTCTCCGCGAGAGTGTAATAGAAGCCTTAAGTCAAAACGATGCAGAACAGCTCCATAAGGACGGAATGGACATAGGGATTTGTATCTATAACTCCAAATCAAGGATCCTGCAATTTGCTGGTGCTCGTATCTCTATATGGTTAGTATCAGAATCAGATGTTAAAATTGATATTGAAACATCATTGAAAAATGAGTTTCTTATACATGACAATTATAAACTTACTGAAATTAAAGGGAATGCAATGCCCGTTGGCATTTCTCCAAAGATGGTTCCTTTTGATGCAGCCACAATAAAACTAAATAAAAACACTGTAAGTATTTACATTATAACAGATGGGTTTGCCGATCAGCAGGGTGGTGAAAATTGCGTTAAATTTGGTTCAAGTCAACTTAAAAAGTTGATTCTAAAAAATCTTGATCTTGATCTTAATCAGCAAAAGGAGCAGCTTGATCTAGCCTATAATAGTTGGAAAGGTGATAATTATCAAATTGATGATGTAACAGTACTTGGAATTAGGCTATAGTTCCTTTTCGTTTATTTTATAACCCAATACTGTAATATCGTCTACCTGCTCAACTCCATCCATCCATTCTTCCAATGCCTCATCCAGCGCACTACACTGTTGATCCATGGTAAGTTTCGAATTGCTTAGCATTAATTCACGTAAATTCTTAACCATGAACTTTTTTCCCTGACTTCCACCAAACTGATCCTGAAACCCATCGGACATGAGGTAGACCTGATCGCCGGGGTAAAGCTGTAGGAGATGGTTGGTGTAGGGTTCCATGTGCTTGTGGATCGCAATGGGCATTTTGTCGGGTTTTAGTTGGATTATCCCAGACTCCTCCTCCTCGTTTACATTAAATATCCGGGAGTTGGAAAATTCTGGGTTGGGAATAACCCAGCAGGGGTTGTAGCCTCCTGCAAACTGCATTTGTTTGGTTTCGGTGTTGATTACGCACAGACCCATGTCCATGCCGTCTTTTTGCTCACTACCCTCTCCCCTCTGTTTCAAAGCTCCTATTACACTATCGCGTAAATGGTTGAGTACATCGGCAGCGGAAGTTACGCTCTCCTTGTGCACAATGTCGTTGAGGAAAGAAACGCCCAGCATGCTCATAAAAGCCCCGGGTACCCCATGGCCGGTGCAATCGGCCACACAGAATACGAGGTAGTTCCTTACCCTTGTTGCCCAATAGAAATCACCACTTACGATGTCCTTGGGTTTGAACAGCACGAAATGGTTGCCCAGAAGTTCGTTCATTTGCACGGGCGAGGGCAGCACGGCACCCTGAATGCGTCTGGCGTAGCGGATGCTCGCTGTGAGTTCGCCGTGAATCTCCTCGATGTGCTCCTTCTGCTCGGTTACCAGATCGCGTTGGGCGGCAATTTCCTCATTGGCCTGCTCCAAAAGCACGTTCTTTTCAGTAATAATGGCATTGCTTTTTTTCTTCTGCTGATATCCGCGGAAGATTACTAGGGCAAGTAGTGCAAGGAAAAAAGTCCCTACAATAAAAAAGTTGCGCTGGTTGCGCTGTCTCCTGTTATCAATCTCCTGTTTCTCAATCACCAGCTGTTGTTTCTCAATTTCCTGCTGCTTCTTCTCGGTCTCATACTTGGTCTGCATCTCAGTGATGGCCTTGATTTTTTCCTCATTAAATATAATGTTGCTCGTAGCAATAAATATTTCAGAAAAATTTAGAGCATCATCATACCTTCCTAATTGTTTATATGCTTTTGTTAAAACAGATGAAATTTTTTTTTGTAAAGGTATAGCATTGATATCTAAAGAGATTAAGTAAGCTTTATTTCCAAAAAATAAAGCACTATCGTAATAAGAAGTAGCTAATTTCTTTGTATTTGGTTGTTCGTGGACACTAGAAAGAGAATCGGCTAGTTTAATATAAAGACTGGCAATATTGCCATATATAGTAGCTTCTCTTGCAATTTCACCCAACTTTTCTTTTATTTTTAATGATTTATTAAAGAATTCCATGGCCTTACCATAGAAACCTTGATTCATATAAGTAATACCAATATTGATAAATGAATCAGAAATCAACGTTTTATTGTCTAGTTCTTCTCCAATTTTTAATGATTTAAAAAAATACTCAATTGCCTTTTCGCTGTCCCCCTTACTAATAAGAATATTAGCGATATTAATATAACGTGAGTTCGACCTAAGCAACACGCTTAAGTGATCGATTATCAATAT
>CAZDXY010000037.1:5202-29540 GCA_964509385.1 uncultured Rikenellaceae bacterium | reverse complement strand
TACAGCCGTTCGCGAAAGCCAGATTCGTTACCTGAAAGAACTTCGTGAAAATCGCGATGAGGTTAAGGTAAGAGAAGCTCTTGCAGCCATTACCCGCTGTGCTGAAACAGGTGAAGGGAATCTCCTTGAACTATCTATCGAAGCGGGCAGATTGAGAGCAACATTAGGGGAAATATCCGATGCATGCGAAAAGGTTGTTGGCAGATATAAAGCGGTTATCAGATCAATATCAGGAATCTATTCATCAGAATCTATGGACGATAAAAATTTTACTGAAGCTCGAGAGCTTTGCGATAAATTTGCTAAGCTAGATGGGCGACAACCCCGCATAATGATTGCCAAAATGGGACAGGATGGACACGACAGGGGCGCGAAAGTTGTAGCCACAGGATATGCCGATATTGGCTTCGACGTGGATATTGGACCCCTTTTCCAAACTCCGGCCGAAGCGGCAAAGCAGGCGGTTGAGAATGATGTTCATGTACTGGGTGTTTCCAGCCTAGCGGCTGGACATAAAACTTTAGTTCCACAAGTTATTGAAGAGCTTAAGAAATTAGGTAGAGAGGATATCATGGTAATTTGTGGAGGAGTTATTCCTGCACAGGACTACCAATTCTTATACGATCATGGGGTAACTGCCATTTTTGGACCGGGAACCTCTGTCTCAACGGCAGGGAAACAGATACTAGAAATACTGCTGGAACGTTACTCATAAAAAAACATTTACTTTCCCCAAAAAACCATCAAAATTATTTGATGGTTTTTTTATTCGTTTATTTCTGATTATTGATAATTAATCAAAGCCTGATCACATTATGTCAAAAAAAAAAAAGAATTTCAAGAAATATTTTACCTTTGTTAGGTTAGTTTCAACACAAATTAAAACAAAATATAGTAATATGGAAGTTTACTAAACTCTCCGTTATATGTTTGATTATAAAGATCACATTGATCAAAAGCTCATTAACCGCCGCGAAATAGTTTTTATAGTACTAGCTGGTCTTTTTCTTGGAACACTGGCCATGCTCAATATTCTCGGCATTTCCCGGTACATACACTTTACCATAAACCTGTTTTCGCTTGAAATCCCTGTGATGCTTTTTGTTGGCATCCTCCCTTACCCAATCACTTTTCTTTGCACCGATTTTATCAGTGAATTGTATGGTAAACATAGGGCAAATGTGGTAGTATGGACAGGTTTGGTTCTAAATCTTTGGGTTCTTTTCATCCTTTGGATTGGTGGTATATTACCTCCAGTTCCTGAGATGTTACCAGAAACGGGACTTCCTGAATTTGGCGATGTAAGCAGATCTTTTTATCATATCCGAAAATTAACGTTTGGGGCAACTGCTGCGTCAATGATTGCTTATCTCACAGCCCAGTTTGTTGATGTTCATGTGTTCCATTTGGTAAAGAGATTAACCCACGGTAAGCATTTATGGTTAAGGAATAACGTTTCAACGCTCACAAGCCAAATGGTTGATTCTGTTGCTGTGGTTTTGATCACCTATTTTTATGCACATGCTATCGATGTTCCTGAGGGCAAAACGGTATTCCAAACCTTAACTGTATTCATTCTTTCGAGCTACTTATTTAAGTTATTTTCAGCTTTACTAGATACTATTCCTTTCTATTTTGGGGTTAAATTCTTTTCAAAATACCTTCAGATAAACCCCATGGAAGGTTATGAAAAAGGAGAAAAAAAGTTAGCTGCAAGTTAAAATTGAAAATTTAAAATTAAATGCATAAAATACTCAAATACATAATGATCCAATACAATGGCCCTGCATGATGCAATGAATCTTCGGCGCGAAGAGGTTGTTCCAGTATCGCTTCTGCTGTTCCAGTCGGTATTCCTTGGTTTTTTTCTGGGAGCATTCGATGTAGGTGCGAACACGCTTTTTCTGAACAGCTTTGAGCAAAGCATGATTCCTAAAGCCATTGTAATTTCCGGTATTACAGGGATTATTCTCACGTCTCTTTACTCTTTTTTTCAAAAAAAGCTCACCTTCTCAAACCTTGCTGTTTTAAACTTAGCTACGGTTTTTGTTATTACCTTTTTACTTAGAGCTGGATATTACTTTTCGGATACGAAATGGTTAGCCTTTGGTCTTTTTGTTCTTATGGGCCCTCTTAACATAGTTGCTTTAGTAGGATTTTGGGGTACAGTAGGGCGTATGTTTGACCTACGTCAAGGTAAACGCATATTCGGGTTTATTGATACAGGTCAGGTTGTGGGAGTTATTATCAGCTCCCTTTCAGTGCCCTTTTTAATAAACATGGGTTTTCAAACTAAAAATCTTTTGTACATAAGCGCCATCAGTATTTTCCTTGCCGTTATATTCCAATTAATTATCAGTGCGAAATATCCTCTGCAGCTTAAAATTAAAATGGTAAAGGAGAAGAAGAAGAGCAACTTTATTGATACACTTCGAATTCCCTATGTACGAACCATGGCCTTATTTGTGGTCTTTTCAATGCTTGTGGCTTTCTTTGTTCATTACCTTTTCCTATCAGTTGCAAGAGAACGGTTTGCCGATCCCAACGAGATGGCCACATTCTTTGGCGGACTCATGGGTACACTTACCATCGTAAGTGTTTTAATAAAAACCTTTGTTTATGGTCCATTAATGAAAACCTATGGCTTAAAGATAAGCTTGCTCATATCACCGGTTATAATGATCATAATAACCATTAGCGCAGCCTTGGTGGGAAGTGCATTTGGTTACACAGTCGAATCGGGGACCTTTACATTCTTCTTCCTGTTAATTTCCCTCAGCAAGTTTTTCCAGAAAGCTCTAAAAGATTCCATTGAGAGCCCTGTACTAAAACTAATCTACCAATCGCTTAACCCAAGTATACGACACGAAGTACAAGCTCGTGTTGATGGAACAATCAATGAAATTGCAGCCCTTGCGTCCGGAGTGTTTTTAACTTTGCTAGGATTTATCGGGTTTTTCACGCTGATCAATTATACACATGTGTTGCTTGGCATAATCTTAATTTGGCTCTACGTATCTTACAAATTGTTCCAGGGATACAGGAAAACGCTTAAAGAAACCCTTGAGAAAGCATCTCATTCCGACAAAAAGCTAGTCCGAAAAACACAATGGTTAGAAACACTTTCAGAGAAGAGAGTGATCCATAAATATGAAATAATTGAAATTACAAAACCCTGGTTACTCATCGATAGCCTTATTGATGATATTACCAAAACCAACGGAGAAGAGCTGGTCACTGTATGCCAGATTATTAAAGATCGTGGAGAAGTTTCATTGCTCCCCTCGCTTGAGAAAAGGATCGATAATATTAATGACCCAAAAGATAAAGACACCATTTCTGACACCATTGCTTACCTGAACAGCATTGTAGCAGAGGCAAATAACGAAGAGTTAATTAGGGAGGTTTTATCGTCAAAGAATTATGAGGATAGGATAATTGCTGCGCAATATATAGGAGCATCAACCGATTCAAGTATCAGGAGAAATCTTACCTTCCTCTTACGTGATCTAGTCCCTGCTGTTAAGAAACAAGCAATTTGGGCTGCCCGAGGTAGCCGATCAAAAGAGATTATCAGTTTTCTTATCGATTTTCTTGACAAAGATTTTTATGCGCCACTTGCCCACGCAGCCTTAATCGGTTCGGGAGAAATTGGACTGGAGATGCTAATGGTAGCATTCAACAGGACCAATGTTTCAGAAGAGTTCCGAAATAGGATTATCAGGATTATTCCCGAAACTGAAAGTGCAATAGCCCAAAACGTTCTCTTTGGGAAACTATCAATACACTCCAATTTGAAAACTGCCGTTTTGGACGGACTCCTTAAACTGGATTTTATCGCTGACGATCACGAAGGAGTAGCCCTTCATCAAATGATTATTGATCAATCGGGTGTTTGCGCCTGGAATTTAAACATGCTTTACCATTGTCCACCCGAAAATATTGCACCAGGACTTAAGGATGAACTGGATTATAATTACTCCCTTAGCCGTAATAATCTGTTTCAGTTACTTAAACTTCAATACGATAAAAGTTCCATTGATGCAGTGATTGAGAATCTGGAAGCGGGAACAGGAGAGAGCATTTCCTTTGCCATAGAGCTTCTCGACACATTTGTGGTGGAAGACCTAAAGCCTTACATCATACCTTTGCTCGAAGATGCAACACTTGCAAATAAAATTTGGGCACTCCAGAACTATTATCCACTTAGAACATATACCACTGAGGAATTGCTGAAGGCAATTATTAACCGCAACGAGAACCTTATTACAAAGTACTCGAAAATATATGCCCTTAATGCCTTCAGTAATATTGAAAACCTTTCACTATCGGTTGATCTTACAGCACAAATTTTCAATTCCGATAGGGTTTTGCGTCAGCTTTCCGCACAGATCATTGCAAGCATTGATCAAAATAAATTCCTTGGCTACAAAAAGCGACTAAACGATAAGTTAAGAGTTGAACTAGACCGACTGCTCGAAATGAGTAGTTCAGTAGGAAGCAACATAATTGAAAGACTATCATTCTACCGTAACGTATCAGTTACAAGCGGAAAGCAGCAATCGCCATTATTCTGGCTTTATTCGGCTGGTGTGATCAAGCTTGCAGACGTTAATGTTCTTGAACTAGGCATTTTTAAAAATGCGAACCACATTCTATTGATCGAAAGTGGAGAGTTGATTTTATCGCATGACAACCAGCAAATTAAAACCTTTAGAAGTGGTGAAGTTGTTATTACAAACGGTCTTAATACGATGATCCATTCGCTTTGGATAAGGGGAAGCGCCACAATTCATTTTATTGATTACACTAAGTTCACAGCCGAACTTTACGATCATGATTTTTTAGCAGAGTACTTGACTCAAATAGCCATTTTATAAAATAAATTAATAGGTTTAATTATTATACTTTTTTTCCAATGAAGCAATCATCAATATTTCAACAGCTTATTTACAACATTGTTGTTCCTGTTGTTTTGGCTCTTTTAGCTCTAGGAGTTTTCAATTTTCGTAATACTCGGGTTATGCTCAAGGATCATAGGGAGACTCGAAATTATTTAATTTCTGATGAGCTGGTACAGGTTCTGCGATTTCAGGATATCACACTTCAACTTATTGAAGATAAGATTAATAAAGATCTTGAGGAGATCAGTAACGAGATAATTACGAAAATACTTGTTAATACAAAAAATATTGAAAAATTCGATTTAAAGAAGCTCAGGGTTGATTTAGGTTTAGATCCCAATATGTACGACTTATACATAATCAATACTGATGGGGTAATAGTAAACGCTACCTTCGATAAAGACTTAGGACTGAATTTATTCAGCTTTGGAAAAAAGCATGAAGACCATATTAAAAGCGTTTTTAATGAGGGAGAGTTTGTAAGAGAGCGTTTTACCATTGAATCAAGTACTCGTCGTCTTAAAAAGTATACCTATCAGCCCACCCTAAATGGTGAGTACATCCTTGAACTTGGCGTATATTCTTCCGAAGCCGATCAGATTATCAACATTATTAAGAATATGCTCGATGAATCGAGCAACAAGCATAGTAGCATAATCTCTGCTGAACTTTTTATGAATGAGGACGATCCATTTTCATTAACCAAAACAGATTTGCTTGAGGAACAGGAAAAGCAGTTTATCAAGGAAAGATTTAGAGCAAAGGATAGTGTAGTTGTTGAGAAGAAAGTGGACGGAAGATATTTATCGTATCAGTATTTGTTTAATGAGTTGAATAACTCTGGACTTTACAAGGGTTCCGTTGTAAGAATCTCCTCGGACAGAACAGACGAGATACGTGATGAGTATATCAGGTTAATTGCTTTTCTGGGAGTTTTCATCCTAATACTTATCATCATTATTTTCCTAATATATCGAAAAACAAGGGTAATCACTAATCCCATAAAAAAACTGGTCGAACACGTTAACAGGATTTCAAACGGAAACCTAAGCGAAAGGGCAGAGGTTACAGGAAGTACAGAAATAGTTACCCTTTCCATGAGGTTTAATAAAATGATTTCTGAGCTGGAGGAACTTTACAATGACCTTGAGCAGAAAGTTAGGGATAGAACTGCCGAGGTGGTAGCACAAAAAGCCGAAATTGAGGCACAACGGGATATGCTCGCTGAGCAACAAAAGCACATTCTCGACAGCATTCAATACTCAAAACGATTACAAAACGCAATACTGCCTACAAACGATTTTATTCACGAGTTGTTCCCCGAATCGTTTGTGCTATACATGCCTAAGGATATCATCAGCGGAGATTTTTACTGGTTCCATCACGATGAGAAAAAACACTACTTTTCTGCCATAGATTGTACCGGGCATGGTGTTCCAGGTGCACTGGTTTCCATGGTTGGGCAAAATTGGCTGAACTATGCTGTAAAGGATTTAAGGCTGCAAAAACCATCAGATATTCTTGATGCACTTAACGATGGAGTAATGTCAACCTTTAAAGAGCGTGACGACGATACTTCGGTAAAAGACGGAATGGATTTAGCCCTATGTTGTATTGATTATGATAGAATGAAGTTACAATTTGCCGGAGCTTATAACCCGGTAATTATTATTAGCAATGGTGAAGTTAATCAAATCAAAGGTGATAAGTTCCCAATTGGGGCATTCTTCCGGGGGACAAAGGGAAAGTTCCAGAATCATGAGATTGATGTTAAGAAGGGTGATATAGTATACGTATTCTCCGATGGGTATGCAGATCAGTTTGGAGAAGAAGCGGGGTTTAAGTTTCTTACCAAGCGATTTAGGCAATTGCTTTTCGACATCCACCATGAACCTATGCAAGAGCAGAAGAAAATACTGGAAACTACCATTCACGATTGGATGGGATCTTTAGAACAACTCGACGACATAACAGTGTTAGGCATAAAAGTATAATAAAATGCTAAACCTAAACATTTCCCTATGGCATAATGATCAGAACTCTGAGTCGAGCTCTTTTACAGCTCTTTTTCAGGATGATTTAACCAAATGCCTTGATCGGTTTGGACTGAAAAGCAATATTCAGCTTAATCCCGACAGTGCAAAGGACGATTTGCATATTATCATACTTTCGTCAGCCGATGATGTTTCGTCAATATTTGCAGCTCAACTTAAAACGCTGGGACAGCCAAATGCAGTAATCATAATTATTGATCCCATTGAATCTGCCAAATTCGATCTTGAGAAGTATTCCTTATCTATTAACTTTTGGGATAAACTTTATACAACGGGAGAAATTAGACTTTTCAGAAGGGATATTCCTGAGACACGCCATTTGTATTGGGAAAAGATTACCGACATAGTTGTTGAACTTAAGAATCGACTTACTTCCGCATCAAAACCTAAGCGAGGGTGCATTTACCTTTCACAAGATGATATAAGCCATAGCGCTGACAGGGAAAACCTTATGCGAGATCTTTCCGATCTGGGGTTTGATGTTTTGCCCAACAAGCCTTTGAGTTCTGATTTTGCTGAATGTACAGATCAAATAACGGATGCTCTTGAAAAATCGCAGCTAATAATACACATTATCCCACCAATTTATACTCCATTCTTCCTAAATCAGCATCTTTCTAAAGCCGAACATCAATGCAATGTTTCGGCTTTGCACCTTAAAAGCAATCCTAAAACAAATCGAATAATTTGGATTTCATCTGCTTACGAAATAACCGATGAGGAGAACCAGGTGTTTGTTGAAAAGATTCAGCGTGATCAAGAACAAACAATTGGATCAACAGTGCTTAAAACATCCATTGAAGATCTAAAGAAGTATTATCGACAAATACTTTTATCCAATAAACCGACAGAAACTAAAACCACTGGGGATCCTGATGTTTACATTATTGCCGACTCTAACAGCAATGGATTAATTAAAAACATAAAAGGAACTCTGGAAAGCAAAAAGTTTAATATTGAAACAAATTTTACAGGGATTACATTTAATCAACACATTACCAAACTTGCTGTTGCAAGAATGGTAGTGCTTTGCTACACCATCGAAAATGAGCAATGGCTCACTGTAAAGGTCAACGATATACTTAAATCGAGAGGAGTGGATACATATCGCCCATTTGAAAAGTTGATTTTGATAAAAGGGGATAACAAGATCAATACAGATGCACACCAAGCAGTTTTCACCCATATACTAAGCGATACTAAAGACCTATCGTTACTATTAACTGACAAAAAACCCTAAAAGCATCAAAACCTATGGATACTATATCCAATCAGGATATCACAACAAACGCGCTACAGAATCCCTTTCCAGGATTAAGACCCTTCCATCCTCAGGAAGCACATCTATTTTTTGGAAGGGATGGACAGAGCGAGGAAATCCTTGAAAACCTATCCAAAAATAGGTTTGCAGCCATTCTTGGAGCTTCAGGTTCTGGTAAATCATCGCTAATTTACTGCGGTTTGCTCCCAATCCTTCATGGGGGATTCCTGCATAACGGGCGATCCAAGTGGCACATTTCCATTTCGAGACCTGGAACAGATCCCATTGCTAGTCTCGCCAATTCTATTGCCAGAACCTTTAGCAAGAGTTCAAAGACTGAAGATATTGAAGCCGATGCATTAATAAATCAGGCAGTAATTCAACGATCAGCCGAAGGGATCTCAAATGTTATTAAACAGTATGGATTGACAGACGACTCAAATGTCCTTATTCTTGTGGATCAATTTGAAGAGTTATTCCGTTACCAATACTCTGGTAAGGATGTTGATGCCCTGGATAAGGTTGATCATTTCATCAACCTACTGGTGAATGTCATAAAGCAGCAAGAACTTCCTGTTTACGTTGTAATTACAATGCGCTCCGACTTCATTGGCGATTGTTCCCCATTCCAGCAATTTACCAGGCTTATAAACGATAGTCACTACCTTATTCCACGAATGACCCGCGATGACTTTAGGATGGCAATCACGGGACCTGTTTCTGTGGCTCAGGGCAAGATATCAGACCAGCTGGTTCAGCTGCTTCTCAACGAAATGGGCAACAACCCCGATCACCTTCCCATACTTCAGCATGCCTTAATGCGTACATGGGAATACTGGGTTAATCATAGCGATACATCCCAACCAATGGGTATTACAGAGTACGAGGCCATAGGACGGTTGGAAAGAGCGCTTTCGAACCATGCAAACGAAGCATACTATGAGCTGAGCATCGACGAGAAGAGAGCTTGCGAGGTAATTCTAAAATCCCTTACCGAAAAAGGAGCCGACAACAGAGGGATTCGCCGACCCACTAGCGTTGCAGAATTAGCTGCAATTGCCGAAACTTCGACCAAAGAGGTTATCAGGGTTGTTGAAGTTTTCCGTGCCAAGGGTAGGACTTTTTTAACCCCATCACCCGAAATAGTGTTGAACGAGGAATCCATTGTCGATATTTCTCATGAGAGCCTTATGCGAGTGTGGGATAAGCTCAAAATATGGGTTGAGGATGAAGCGAATGCAGTAAAGATGTACATTAGGTTAGCAGAATCGGCCGACCTTTACAGCGAAGGGAAAGCTAACCTTTGGGGACCACCAGATCTGCAACTGGCAATCACTTGGCGCGAAAAGCAAAATCCAAATCTTGACTGGGCAGCACGTTACCATCCCGCTTTTGAACGAACAATGGTATACCTACGTACCAGTGAGGAGGAGTACATTGCTGAGGAAGAGAATAAGATACGTTTGCAGAAACGAGCCCTACGTCGTTCTCGCATTGTTGCGCTTATCCTTGGTACTGCTGGAATGATTTCCATTGGACTTGGTATTCTAGCACTTATACAAAGGCAGGACGCTTTAAAAGCCCAAAGCGAAGCTGTTCAACAGAAAGAGTTTGCAGATGAGCAACGATTGGAGGCAGAAAGGCAAAGAGTACTTGCCGAGCAAAGTGAAAAGGATGCACGAGAGCAGCAGGAACGAGCTGAGGAGAGCCAACGACAAGCTGAATTGCAACGCCGAAACGCAGAGAGAAATGCCACTGAAGCAGATCGGCAAAGACGAATTGCTGCCCAGAGAGAGCAAGAAGCACAGCTTGAACGTGAAAAAGCGGTTGCAAACGAAAAACTTGCCATAGAGCAGCAACATCTTGCCGAGCAAGCTAGCCTTGAAGCCGAACGGCGAAGAATGATTTCCATCGCTCAATCGATGGCTGTTAAAAGCCAGCAGATGAGAACAGATACCCTTCTAAAAGGACTCCTTGCATTTCAGGCATTCCATTTTAACAACGATTATCAAGGGGTGAACTATAACCCCGATGTGTTCAAATCCCTTTATTCAGGATTGAGTTTCTTTAAAGGATCCGATTACAATGTTTACACAAATCACACCAGCATGGTGCGTTCAACAGTACAGGTCGGGAATACAATTTACTCGGCTGGTAGTGATGGGATAATTTCATCGTTGGATGTTAGCTGGAAGAACCAGAAAGGAATACTGGAAGACCTTTCCATCGTAAAGAAACTTGTTGAATTTGAGAATTCAATTTACGCATTAACCAATAATGGATTAGTTAGATACAATTTAGGTTCAGGCAGTAAGGATTTTTTCCAACACTCATCCCCTGAAATAAGAGATTTTTTTATCACTGACAAGGGAATTTTTATTATTGTTTTCAACCAAGCCGTGGGTATTTCAGATGGTTTTGGAAAAGCATCCCGTGAGATCTATAAAAGTGATGGGAAGATAAACGCAACCAAATTTAACCAAGCCAAGAACTTACTCTACATAGCTTTTAACGATGGGAGTATTGTTTCGCTTAATCTTAATGATTATCAAGCAGTAACACATAGTGTTTTTGCCAACGTACCCGAAAGTAACTGGGGCGAGATAGGGTATAACCCCATCAAGAATTTGCTGGCTGGAGGTTTTGGCAACAACCAGGGGGCGGTTTATATCTGGAATGCCCAAACAGGTGAGCAACTTTCCATTCTCCGTGGTCATACTGCAAAGATTACCGGAATCTCCTTCTCATCCGATGGTAAACTTATGGCAACTTCCAGCTACGATAACACGGTGAGGCTATGGAATCTGGACGACCTGAACACCCTGCCCATTGTTTTTGATGATCACGAATCATGGGTAACAACAGTTATGTTTACCAATGATGATAATAACATTGTTTCTGGAGGCAGAAATGGAAAAATCAGAGTATATCCCGTTAATGTTAACTCAATGGTTACCGAATACTGTAACTTTCTCTCTCGAGAACTCGCTCAGGACGAATGGAATAGCTATGTAGGCGAGGATATCCCTTACAATCCAACTAAATGTTCAGAAAAGAAATGAAACACCTAAACCTAATTGGGCTATTCATCATTCTTAGTTCAGGATTCTTAATTGCCCAAACCAATTGCTCCGAACAGCTTCGACAAGCCGAACGTCGTTTTGACGAAGGTTTGCTTGACGATATCCCTCAGATGATTAGACCCTGCATGGAATCAGGCTTCACGAAGGAGGAAAGGGCTAATGCATACAAGTTGCTCATCCAAACCTACTTATTCAGCGATAATAGGCAAAGTGCCGATGAAGAAATGCTCAAGTTTTTAAAGGCTTTCCCTGAGTATAGCATAGGTGCTGCTGATACAAAGGAATTCATAGATCTTTACAAAACCTACAGAACTGAACCCATTCTACGAATCGAACCTTTTTTAGGGGTTAGCTATAGCATGCCGTATGTCTTTGAATATTACGGACTGGGAGATCTTAACAGCAATGTTCCTGAATACTTCTCTAACCTTGGGTTATCAGCTGGTGCAAATTACACTGATGTACTTTATAAAGGGATAGATGGCTCCTTTGGGCTTTCATTTCATTATTCGAGAGTTGGTTACTACTATCAGGCGTTTGACTATACCTATATTGAGGGTACTTATATTGAGTTACACGTTGGACTTCCCTTGTCAGTTAGGTATTACTTCAAGGTTAAGGGTTTTGAGATGTTTGCCAAGGGGGGAGTCGAAACCGTTTATCTTATACAGTCTAGTAACGATTTGACCCGAGGGTATACTAGTGGTGCTGACAATCTTGTGGGAACAGTAAACCTCACAGATTACCATAAAAAACTTGATGTTCGCCCATTTGTTGGCGTGGGATTTAGCCCTCGATTTGGAAATATTAAACTTCTTGTGGATACCGGATTCCGGTTTGGAACAATAGTCCCCGTTGACAAAGATCTCCGTTATTACAATAATGAGCTTAGGGAGAAGTATTACATGATTGAAGACAAGTGGATTTTCAACCACTTTTACTTCAATATATCCTATGTATTTTCAATATACAAACCCACAAAAATTCGGTAAAAATGAAACGATTTACCTATGCCATCGGTTTAGTGCTACTGATAATTTCGTGCGATAAACCCATTTCAGAGTTTCAAACCCACAACTTCATCAAGTATATTGGTAATGGTTTGGGCAGTTCGGGTTTTGATGCCATTCAGCTATCCGATGGTGGCTACATTGTTACCGGATACGATGTATCCATTTCGCTTCGAAAGCAGGTGTTGGTGGCACGAGTTGATAAGGCAGGAAACATTGTTTGGCAAAATTTTTTTGGCACTGTGCACAATGAGGAAGGGCGCAATGTTGTGCTAATTAATGATGAAATACTTATTTCAGGCAATAGTACCAACTACATTAACAGTAAAAGCGAGGCATTTCTGATGAGGGTAAACCTCCAGGGAGATTCAATTGCTTACTATCCGTACAGCGTATCAAACAACTTGGTTGTTAACGACATGGCAATTGGCAATGATCGAATTTATATGGCTGGAGAGAAGTTTGCAAGCTCATCAAACCAATCGCAATACTACATAGCATGTGTTAATTTCAGTGGCGAAGTGGTTTGGGAGTGGACATTGGGTGATCCAAATAAAAAACAAACATTCAAAAAGATCTTCATAAAGGACAATGGCAACATTCTTCTGGTGGGTACATCCAATGCTATTATCGGCAGTACCCTAACCCATATTTCGGTCTTTGAATTTAATTCGGTTGGTGTTAATCTTGGGAATATTTTCTTTGCTTCTGATGTTGATCAGGAATTTGGGAATGCGATTTACAACAACAACCTCTACGTTCTCTATAGCACCCAACAGGGCGAAAGTATATCGAGCAAAATGACCGCCGTAAAGGCAAACAGTGACATTGGCTGGGTGTTAAGCATTGACATCCCGGGGGAGGGAACGTCAATGGTGATGCAAAACAGCAACTCTTTTATTCTAACAACTAAGAACAATAATAGAACTTATTTCTACTCGCTTCTGGTATCAAGCAATGGTAATGCTGAGATATCAGAGCTAAGAGATTTCCCCGGCGAAGTGAATGCCATGATCAATACTGCTGATGAGGGTATCTTCTCCATAGGCTCTTCTTCGTCCGACTATGATATGGTTAGGTTGATTAAAACCGATTCGGATTTATACCTTTTGAACCCCTAATACACGGGGTTATTTTGCAATTATTCACCTGGATTCTTGAAAATACTTGGTTATGAAAACACATATAGTTAGAAATGTTGTAGTTGCCGTTTCTGGTCTTTGCCTAATACTACTAAATATAGGTTTGAAAGGGCAAGTTGTTGGAGATTACAGGACTAAAGTTACTGGAGCGATTGAATGGACGACGGCATCAAATTGGGAACGTTGCGTTACCGATGGTACATGGGTAGGGGCAACTTCCGATACATATCCAGGAGAAACTGCCGATGCTGGGGATGTTTTAATTACCAGTGGTACTGTTGGTACTACTGTTTCCATTACCGCCGATGTGCCAAATGCTATAGGATCATTAACCTTTGTAGGTGAAGACGCAAGCAATTTGGTTGATTTCTCTGGCGCATATACCCTTAATATATCCGGTTCAATAACCATAATCCCTCCTTCCGGAGGAACAAATAACAATGGGCTTTACATTGATGCAGGGAATTTAACTTGCTCCTCAATTTCTAGCACAAATTCAGGAAATAATAATAGGGATTGTAAAATACGAATTTCGACAGGAACTTTATATGTTGCAGGAAGCCTTGCGATGGGAAATAATGCATCTCAAAACGATATAACCTTCACAGGCAACGGAGCACTTACAACAGATGGTGATTTAACGGTAGGAACACTAGTTGGAAGCACTGGAACAATTAATGTTGAAGGCGCATTCAATATTACTACATTTACAGTAGATGATTGTACCGTAAACTATAATGGAACAGGTACTCAAAATGTTAAAGCCGCAACGTATTATAACCTTACCCTTTCGGGAGCAGATGTTAAAACACTGCTTGGAAATATTACTATAAGCAATAACCTCCGAATTGAGGGTAGCGCAACGCTTTATACAGATATTCGTTCAATTACTGGAAACACAACTGGAACATTAACAATGACCGAAGGAACAACCCTTCAACTTGGAAATACTGGAAATACAACCAATGTTCAGTTCCCATCAAGTTTTACTAATGATAAAATTTTCCTTAACTCAAATAGCACTGTTATCTACCAAAATAGTTCAACTCAAACTGTTTCGGGAGTCCCAGCCTACGGAAATCTTACTATAGCAACAAGTGGAACAAAAACTGCATCTGCCCCGCTTACAGTAAATGGCAATCTAACCATAAACTCCAGCACCACTCTTAACCTGGGAACAACTGCAGGCTCTACAACTGTTCTGGGAAATGCGCTGATAAATGGAACTTTTGTTTTTAATACAACAGGAGTAAAAACTGTCACTATTTCTGAAAATCTAAGTGGCACAGGAACCATAACTATGCAAGGTTCAGGTTTAGCCCATACCCTTAATCTTGAAGGAGCAACCAACACTATAAACTCATTCACCACAACAGCTAGCTCTGGCAGCACAGTAAACTACAATTTCTCTGGTGACCAGACCGTTTTTGCCAGCACCGCCTACCAGAACCTTAACCTAACCGGATCGGGAACCAAAACAGCATCGGGTAATATCACCGCAAATAACCTCGACAACGGGGGAGCAGCCAACGATGCAGTTATACTCGATATGGGAGTAAATACCCTTACCGCAACAACAAGGGAGAACACCAACTCAACCATCCGGTTTTCGGGAGCAACCAATGGGCAAGCCCTTACCACTGGAACCATAGAATACTCCGGAACTGGGCAAACCATAGCAGCAGGTGCCTATAATAACCTTACCCTTAGCGGAGGGAGTGGAACCTATACTGCTGGTGGTGCTTTAACGGTTGAAGGTAGCTTTTCTTCGACAGGAGGGGAACTTTCTACTGCGAGTAATCTGACATTTAATGGGATAACCAATTGCGGTGGCAACATTAACGCAACCGCAGGAACAACAACCTATAATGCAGATCCAAATAATATCATTGCTGGCACCTATTATAATTTAACCATACTTAAGAATGCTACTCTTTGCAATAATATTACCGTAAATGGCTTGCTGACTAACAGCGCAATATTGGATTATAGCACATATTCCATCTCTGGCATTCCCGAAGTAACATCGGTTGGTGTTCCTGCGAATAAAACCCACAAAATTGGTGATGACCTCGACTTCACCGTCAATTTTTCCGAAAACGTTACCGTATTGGACGGAACTCCTTTCATCGAGGTCACTCTCGACGAGGGCGGAACGGTTCATGCTACCTACCAGAGCGGCTCGGGTACTAGCACCCTGGTGTTCCGCTACACCGTGGTTGAGGGCAACTCCGACCCCAATGGAATAGCCGTGGGCGCAGTAATCGAGCCCAACGGGGCTACCATTCAGGACATCCCGGGCAACGCTGCCTACCTCACCCTCAACGGTGTGGGCAATACATCGGCCGTGCTGGTGGATGGGATTCGACCCACCGTAACCTCGGTGGGCGTGCCCGCCAATGGTACCTATATCATCGGGCAGCACCTCGACTTCACCGTGAACTTCACCGAGGCGGTTACGGTTGCGGGTGCCCCCTACATCGAGATCACCCTGGATGTGGGCGGAACGGTTCAGGCAGATTACCATAGCGGCTCGGGGACTAGCACCTTGGTGTTCCGCTACACCGTGGTCGAGAGCGATTCCGATTCCGATGGGGTTACCGTGGGTGGTTCCATCGTGGACAACGGGGCCACCCTGCAGGACGCCGCTGGTAACGATGCCACCCTAACCCTTAACGACGTGGGGGCTACAACAGGCGTGCTGGTGAACGGTATTCGCCCTGAGGTTACCGGCGTTAGCGTACCCGGCAACGGCACCTACATCATCGGGGAGCACCTCTACTTCACGGTAAGCTTCTCCGAAACCGTTACTGTTTCGGGCGGCACACCGTATATCCCCATCACGCTAACCTCCGGCGCTGTCAGCGCCGATTACCTCAGCGGTTCGGGAACCGAAGCCCTGGTGTTCCATTACACCGTGGACGAGGACGACCTCGATACTGATGGGATCACCCTGGGCGCCGCCATTGAAACCAATGGTGCCACCATTCAGAGCAGCATTGGCAACGATGCCAATCTCACCCTCAACAACGTGGGCAGCACCACGAACGTACTGGTGGATGGCGTAAAGCCAGCGGTAACCTCCGTGGATGTACCCACCGATGACACCTACATCATCGGGGAGCACCTCGATTTCACCGTGAACTTCCCCGAGGCGGTTACGGTGGTGGGCAACCCATACATTGAGATCACTCTCGACGAGGGCGGAACGGTTCATGCTACCTACCAGAGCGGCTCGGGTACTAGCACCCTGGTGTTCCGCTACACCGTGGTTGAGGGCAACTCCGACCCCAATGGAATAGCCGTGGGCGCAGTAATCGAGCCCAACGGGGCTACCATTCAGGACATCCCGGGCAACGCTGCCTACCTCACCCTCAACGGTGTGGGCAATACATCGGCCGTGCTGGTGGATGGGATTCGACCCACCGTAACCTCGGTGGGCGTGCCCGCCAATGGTACCTATATCATCGGGCAGCACCTCGACTTCACCGTGAACTTCACCGAGGCGGTTACGGTTGCGGGTGCCCCCTACATCGAGATCACCCTGGATGTGGGCGGAACGGTTCAGGCAGATTACCATAGCGGCTCGGGGACTAGCACCTTGGTGTTCCGCTACACCGTGGTCGAGAGCGATTCCGATTCCGATGGGGTTACCGTGGGTGGTTCCATCGTGGACAACGGGGCCACCCTGCAGGACGCCGCTGGTAACGATGCCACCCTAACCCTTAACGACGTGGGGGCTACAACAGGCGTGCTGGTGAACGGTATTCGCCCTGAGGTTACCGGCGTTAGCGTACCCGGCAACGGCACCTACATCATCGGGGAGCACCTCTACTTCACGGTAAGCTTCTCCGAAACCGTTACTGTTTCGGGCGGCACACCGTATATCCCCATCACGCTAACCTCCGGCGCTGTCAGCGCCGATTACCTCAGCGGTTCGGGAACCGAAGCCCTGGTGTTCCATTACACCGTGGACGAGGACGACCTCGATACTGATGGGATCACCCTGGGCGCCGCCATTGAAACCAATGGTGCCACCATTCAGAGCAGCATTGGCAACGATGCCAATCCCACCCTCAAGAACGTGGGCAGCACCACGAACGTACTGGTGGACGGCGTAAAGCCAACGGTAATTACAGTTGATGTTCCAACAAACAAAACCTACAAGATTGACGATGCGCTGGATTTCACGGTTAACTTTAGCGAAACCGTCATCGTATCGGGGGGTATTCCCTACATCGAGATCACTCTTGATGTCGGCGGAACTGTTCAGGCAACCTACCAGAGCGGTTCAGGAACCGCTTCACTGCTGTTCCGCTACACCGTGGTTGAGGGACATTCCGACCCCACTGGCATTGCTGTGGGCGCAGCCATAGTGGCCAATGGGTCCACCCTGTTAGATGCCGCTGGCAATGCTGCCTACCTTACCCTCAACAACGTTGGGAGCACCACAAATGTAAAAGTCGATGGAATTCGGCCAGCCGTAACCTCGGTGGGTGTGCCCGCCAATGGTACCTACATCATCGGGCAGCACCTCGACTTTACCGTGTACTTTCCCGAGGTGGTTACCGTGGCTGGAGGCACCCCCTACATAGGGATCACCCTGGATGTGGGGGGCACTGTTCAGGCCACCCTCAGCAGCGGCTCGGGCACTAGCGCCCTGGTGTTTCGCTACACCGTGGGCGAGGACAATTCCGATACCGATGGAGTTACCGTGGGTGGTTCCATCGTGGACAACGGGGCCACCCTGCAGGACGCCGCCGGCAACGATGCCTACCTCACCCTGAATGGTGTGGGGGTTACCACAGGAATTTATATCGATGGAATTCGCCCTGAAGTTCAGTCGGTTACGCTTCCTGAAAACAAAACCTATAAGATTGGTGATCACTTGAACTTTACCGTTAATTTCTCCGAATCGGTTAACGTTAAAACTGGAGGCGGTACTCCCTCAATTGCTATTACTTTGAATTCGGGGCCAGTAAGCGCAACCTACAATAGTGGATCAGGAAGCAGTGCAATCGTCTTTCGATATACCGTTTTAGTAGGCAATCTTGATGATAACGGTATCGAGTTAGCCGCTGACATTTCTCTTAACAGCGGCACCTTCAAAGATCTAGCGGGCAACGATGCAATTTTATCCTTGGTAGGAGCGGTTCCAAGTACTGAAGAAATACTTATTGACGGCGTGAGACCAGTGGTTAATACTGTCAACGTACCGGGCAATGGCACCTACAAAATTGACGATGATCTGGACTTCACCGTTAATTTCTCCGAGCCAGTATTTGTGAATCTTGGAGGAGGTACGCCCTCAATTTCAATTACTCTAAATTCAGGAGTCGTAAGCGCTACATATCATGGTGGTTCTGGTTCAGAAAATCTCGTGTTCCGCTTTACAGTTGCAGAATGGAATAACGATACCAATGGAATTTCGCTTGCGTCAATAATCTCGCTTAACGGAGGAACTATCAGGGATGAAGCAGGGAATGATATTGTGGTTAATCTTGTTGGAGTACCGAGTACTTCGGGAATTCTCATCGATGGAATTCGTCCTACGGTTATGTCGGTAGCAATTCCATCCAGCGGCACTTATATAATTGGAAATGTGCTGGATTTCACCGTTAATTTTTCAGAATCTGTAAATATTGAAGTGGCAGGCGGAACACCCGCACTTAGCATTATTCTTAGTTCAGGAATGGCAAGTGCATATTATTTTGGAGGCACGGGTACTGCTCATGTTTTTCGTTATACTGTTACTGATGGCGATCTTGATTCTGACGGCATTGAGATTGTAGGAGCCATCGCTCTTAATGGGGGAACCATCAAGGACACACCGGGTAACGATGCCGTGCTTACCCTTAACGGAGTCCCCAGCACATCGGGTTTGGTTATCGATGGGGTTAGAGCAACCCTTTCCCCTGTTTCAATTAGATCCAACAATGTTGGAGATCCTTCCATTGCCATCGTTGACGATGAGATTACCGTTGAGTTTGTTGCCGATGAACCCATCCATACCATTACTGTTACCATTGCAGGGAAAGCAACAACTCTTTATCACATTACCGGAAATAGATATGCAGCTTACAATGTGGTGGACGAAACCTACCCTGAGGTTATCCCCTTTTCAATAATCTGCTTCGACGTGGCAGGTAACCAAACCACACAAACATCGACTACCGATGGATCAAACGTAACATTTGATAATGCCCCCCCCAGCATTGCCGATATCACCATATATTCCAACAACGATATTCCAAACCTTGCTAAAGTCGGCGATGAAATTTTTATCACATTTACCGAGTCGGAAGTATTGAAAGATGTCAATGTAAAAGTACTGGGTAAAAAAGCGGCTGCCGAATACGACAGCGTTGAAGAACTATGGGAAGCATTCTACACCCTTTCTAGCAGCGACGATGAAGGCGATATCACATTTACAATTGATTATAAGGATATTGCAGGCAATCCGGGTGATCAGAAAACAGCTACCGACGATGGGACCTATGTTATTTTCGATAAAACCAAACCAACCCTTGATCCCGTTAGCATTACATCGAATAATGGCTTAATGCCCCAAAGGGCAGGTGCTGGGCATACCGTAACCATTACCTTTACCGCTTCGGAACCCATTAAGGAACCCACCGCAACCATTTTGGGTAAAACTGCTACAATTTCGCCTATTGTCGACAATGAATGGAAGGCTGAATATCAGCTTGATGGAACAGAACCCGAGGGACAGGTTTTCTTTATCATTAACTTTGAGGATATTGTTGGTAATGAAGGTATTCCAGTAAATGCTACAAACGATGCCAGCAGCGTAACCTTCGATAAAACGCCTCCCATGCTAACCAGCGTTAGCATTATCTCAGACAATCCCAATAGCAATATGGCCATTGAGGGTAATGAGATAACCCTGACTTTTACAGCATCAGAGGCTATTCAGGAACCTACCGTCAGCATTGCATTGCAACCAGCTACCGTTAGCCCTGCAGGGGGCAATTCGTGGAAAGCCACTTATACCCTTCAGGCAGATGATCCTGCTGGTAAAGTGGAATTCGTTATCTCTTTCATGGACATGGCGGGAAACCCTGGAACAAACGTAATTTCAACAACCGATGCCACTTCGGTAACCTATGATAAGGTACCCCCTGTGTTGACACCGGTTACCATATCATCCAATTACTTAAATACTGATAAAGCCCGAACGGGTAGCATCATTACCGTTACATTTACCGCTTCGGAGGTCATCGAAAACGTAACAGCCCATATTCTTGGGCAAGAAGCCTCCCCCAGCGTTTTTTCGGGCAATACGTGGAGGGCAACTTACTCTCCCGTTGGAAGTGAAGATGAAGGCGAAGTGGATTTTAATATTTCTTTCTTTGATCTGGCAGGCAACGAAAGCACCTATTCCTATGCAATTGATGGTACAACCAATGGCTTATCGGTGGAATACGATAAATCACCCCCCGTTTTAGATCCGGTAACCATCTTCTCCGACCATTCAAATACCGATTGGGCAAGGGTAGGGAGTAAGGTTACCGTTGAATTTGAGGCGAATGAAACCATCGAATTCATCTCAGCAAAAATAAATACTAAAAATGCTGTTGTTGAGCACCAAGCCGGTAATATATGGCAGGCATACTACTTCCTCTCATCGTCCGATACTCACAATCCTATTATTTTTAGCATCGACTACAAGGATTTGGCGGGGAATTCTGGTGCCCAGGTTAGCAGCACTACCGATTTTACCGAGGTTTCCTTCGATAAGGTTAAGCCTGGCTATAATAACGTTACCATATATTCCAATAATGCATTTTCTTCTGCCCATGCAACCGATGGCGATGAAGTAACCCTTGAGTTCGAAACCAACGAGGTTGTTGAACTCCCGCAGGTTACAATCAACGGGATTGCTGCCAGTTCAATTACAGGTGGCCCCACAAGTTGGATTGCCAATAGGGTATTGTTATCGGGCGAAAATGAGGGGGTTATTCCTTTCACCATTGATGTTACTGACCTTGCAGGCAACGAGGCATTGACTCGCTTTACCACAACCGATGGGTCGAGCGTTACCTTCGACGATTCCCAACCCGGTATTGTGGCAGTTACCGTTCCCTCAAGTGTTTATAAGGTGGGCAGCACCATTCCCGTTTTCATTCAGGCCGATAATAACAACTATATCGGTGAAACAGTAGAGGTGAATCTGAAAACACAAACCCTCATCAACAATAATAACAATACCTATTCCATTAACTATGTTGTTGCCGAGGGCGATAATCAGGTTTTCAACGCAGGAAGCCTACCCGTTAACATTGTGTTCCGCGATGCTGCTGGTAATACCAGTTCACGCACTGAGGCCAATTCGCAGGGAGGAAATATTACGGTTGACGCCCATACGCCACAAATAATTAACATGTACAGTAATGCCGAGAGTTCAGGCATCCTAAAAATTAGCGACGAACTAGTATTCACATTAACCCCCGAAGTACCCGAGGAAGGGTTAATCATTACCCCTACAACCTACAATGCAAAACCCATAACCTGGATAGCAATTGACGAAGGGGCTAAATATGTTGCCACATACATTGTTGAAGAGGGCGATGCAACGCAATCCACACTGTTACAAATAGACGCCATTACCATTGCCGATGCTGCCGGAAATGTTGGCATTCCAAACCTCTACAATGGCATTGCAAAAACCATCTATGCCACCCGTCCAACAGCAACTATACTTGGCTCAACCAATAAATGCGATTATGGACAAACCGTTCCGATCACCTTCGAATTTACTGGTTACAGTCCTTTTGAACTTACATATAGCGATGGAACATCTACATTTGGACCAATTACTGTTGATGATTATTCCTACCAAATCGATGTGGAAGAAGGAACCTTCTCCCTAATATCGCTTACCGATAGTACTGGCAATATATCATATTCAGCATTACAGGATGCAATAGTTACTGTAAGGCCATTACCCGAGTTAACACTTGATATTAACCCCAAACTGTTCCGTCTGAATGATGATCCTTTGAACCTGATTCCATTTGCCTCACCTGTTGGCGGTACGTTTTTTGGGAATGGAGTGGGTACAAATAGCTACTTCTACCCATCGGTTGTAGGTGTTGAAGGGTTTAATATTGATGTCAGGATTTACTACACCCATGCCAACGAATTTGGATGCAGAGACACTGTTTACAACGATGTTGTAGTATCAAGCGGGGGAGCTGTAATAGAAAATCTGAAGCAATTCTATTGTCAGTACGATGAACCGGTAACAATAATTGGTAGCAACCCTGAAAATATTGAGGGAGAATTTTGGGTTTCCTCTGCCACTGGTTGGGTAGATAATGGAAACAACACGTTAATATTAGAACCTGTTTTAATTGTTGCCGGTAAGCCAACAATTGAATACACGGTTATTTATAAGTACTATGAAGATGAAACACCTTTCCAAACACAACGATCGTTTAGGATAGATTCTGTTGGGAAAGCCATTGACTTTGGACCCTTGTCGTTAAGTTACTGTGAAGATGCTGCAAACGTAAACCTATCAGCTACTAACTTATATCCATTTGGAGGCACAGGTTTTTTCACAGGGCCCGAAGAAGGTTTAACAACCTATCCATACGATTCAAACATTGCGCTCTTCGGTCCTAGCACCTTAGTCCCCGGCAATTATTCCATAGAGTATTACTACCTTTCGCCAAACGGTACACCATACGGATGCAGTTCCGACACCATAAGTTACAATGTGACGATTCATGCACTTCCAGAGATAGATTTCGAATTGCTGGATAATTACAATTATGACGGAGGTTCTATTGAGCTAATTGGGGATCCTTCTGGTGGCACATTTAGCGGTACCGCAGGATTGATAACCAACAATATCCTTTTCCCCGATCGCGTAAGCGAAGGACCCATAGATGTTACTTACACATATACTGATTCCGAAACTGGTTGTAATAACAGCATTACCAAGAACAGCCTCGTTAGAAAAGCAAGCGAAGTTATTGAGGGCATTGACGATTACTACCACTGCTACTCTGATGAGGTGCTAACCCTAAGCTGTATTCCCATTGGTTACGAAACGGTTCAGGGAACTTTCTCAAGTCTTAAAGACGCAGTTTCTGAAGCTGTAGACAATCAGGCTAGTTACAGCATTGCTCAGGCAGGATTTGGAGAGGATGTTATTACCTTTGGTTACTACATCAACGAAACATACTACCAGGTTTCCTCCACTCTTTACATTGATTCCATAGGGCCTATTACGATTAATAATCTGGCTGCTGAATATTGCAATAGCCAGGATCAATTTTTATGTTGGGGTACCATCGAAAACGCTCCATCCGGGAATTGGTCCTTTACCTATTCCGGCAATCAAGATGCTTTTAACGTTTCCGGAGCAAATGCAACTTTGTCTCCTAATCAAGAACTACCAGGGGATTATGAAATCACCTTTACCTATACCGCATCGGCAAGCGGTTGTTTTCGTGATACGGTTGTTTATGTCACCATCCATCCTCTTCCTGAGGTTTCAATAGTAAACCTACCTGAATACTATGATATTGATGCTCCACCATTTACCCTGGTAGGAAATCCATCTGGTGGAGATTTCTCTGGGGCAGGAGTTCAAAACAACATCTTTACACCGACCTCAGCTGGACCTGGTCAAAAAAATATTACATACACCTATACCGATGGTAATACTTGCGCAAACTCAATTTCAGGAACAATAGTGGTTATAGGAGTAGATGCTGCTATTCATGACTTACCCGAAAAAGCTTGTATTGATGGGGAGCCTATTGCTATTTATGGAACATCAAACAATGGCTTAAACGGATGGTTTATAGGTAATGGAATAACGCAAACAGGTGATAACACTGCGGTGTT
>CAZDXY010000037.1:0-5147 GCA_964509385.1 uncultured Rikenellaceae bacterium | reverse complement strand
AGACCATTACTGTTTACGATGAAGGGGTTGTGACAATTTTTAACCTTGAAGATGTTTACTGCTATAGCAATTCCATCATAGAACTTAATGCATCTCCAAATACAGGTGGTACAGGAATATTTAGCGGGGGTGATTACATTGCAGGAAACACTTTCCTACTGAATAATACTAGCACTGACACATTAAATCCTGTTATCTATACTTTTACAGGTAATGTCAGCGGATGTACGATTTCAGGTAAAATCGATGTTACCGTAAACCCTGTGCCCCTTGTTGACTTTTGGGTAGAAGGGCTTTGTAGTGACCTGCTAACCGATTCAGTTCAGTTTTGGAATGAAACAACTATTGAGGACGAATCTGATTTGACATGGAGTTGGGTATTTCTTAATCATGGAACATCTGATGAGGAGAATCCAAAGTGGTTATACACTACAGCAGGCTTAAAAATAGTAACCTTAACAGCTACTTCAGAAAACGAATGCTCTTCGAGTATACAAAAATCTTTCACCGTTGGTTTGGTTCCAAAGGCTAGCTTTACCTGGTTTAACGAATGCCTTACTGGAAATCCTACCCTGTTCACCAGCACTAATGATCCAACAATAATTGAGACCTACCGTTGGGAGTTTGACGACCTAACCGAACTGGGAGATTCTGTGTATTACGAGTTTTCTGAGATAGGATATCACGATGTTAAGCTGGTAATTAAATCTACAGATCAATGTTTGGATTCACTTACAAAGCAAATTTATATTCA
The DNA here is from genome assembly GCA_964509385.1 of uncultured Rikenellaceae bacterium. GTDB lineage: Bacteria > Bacteroidota > Bacteroidia > Bacteroidales > Tenuifilaceae > MWFE01. The sequence goes on along the minus strand of CAZDXY010000037.1, from coordinate 4,393 downwards.
ACCCCATATCAAAGTAAGCGAATTGGACGAGAGCATTTACTACCAAGGTTTTGAACAGGGAAAGGGTTACTGGGATGCCCGGCCAATTACAGAGAATCAATACTATAGTTGGAATTTTGGCACCCCCAATGGTAGTATCATTGATCACCCTGCTTCTGGCGAAAATGCCTGGTATACTGTTATCGACATTAATGATCAGCATGTGGAAAGATCGCAGGTGCTAAGTCCATGCTTCGATCTTAGCCAATTGGAAAGACCAATGCTGAAGTTCAACATCTGGTCGTCGCCCAACATTGGGCGTGATGGGGCGATACTCCAATACGATTTAAACAGCCAAAACAGTTGGCAAAACCTTGGCGTTGCAGGCGAAGGCATAGAGTGGTTCAACTCAACCACCATCGAAAGCCAACCTGGTGGTCAATTCCACGGATGGAGCAGCGTGAAGATGGAAGACTGGACAAGTGCCCGTATTACCCTCGATACAATTAAGAATTCATCGAATGTTCGGTTCAGAATAGCCTATGCTACCAACGTATTTATACCTCAGCCAGCAGATTATGACGGCTTTGCATTTGACGATTTTTGGATTGGCAACCGCCAGAAGGACCTCCTGCTGGAGTATTTTACCAACAATACGTCAACGGCAAATACGAGTTCTGATACCTATATGGTTGGTTTTGAAAACGATAACCTGCTTGATTTGAATGCAATTCACTACCACACCTCAAGTCCGGTAGGCGATCCTTTACACTCATTTTACCCTGCCGGGCCCTCTGCAAGGGAGTTCTTTTATGGCGTTTCAAGTATCCCGTATGCTTTGATCAATGGAACACTTCCATTCAACTTTGCTTCAACAGCAGTCAATCAAAGCACTTTCGATAAGGAGATTCTTAGGGATCCTCTATTCAACCTATCAATAGATTGTCAACCTGATAATGGAATTCAAATTAGCGTTGAGGCAAAAGCTCTTAGCGATTATAGCGGCAAAGACTTAGTTATGCATTGCGCCATTGTTCAAAAAGAGGTGGATATCAGCAATGCTCCCAGTGGTGTTACACGATTCTATAATGTTCTTCGCGATTTTGTGCCCAATCCCGGTGGTGTAATGATGTCAAGTGCCATGGACGCTGACGATAGTTATGTTCAAAGCTATTCATGGAGCCCATCGAGTGCTATTTTATTATATAAGACCAATGTTGTTGTTTTTATTCAGGATATTGCAACGGGAGAGGTTTACCAGAGTGCAAGTTTCAATTTATCGAACATTACTTCTGATAAACCCATGGAGAACACTCTTAGCATAAATATCTACCCTAATCCAGTATCCTATACGCTGTGGATTGATAGCCCCATTGAAATAGTGCATGTTACCCTTTACGATCTAAGCGGACGGGCTCTTAATACGTACATTACCAATGGTAGGCTGATTGAATTACCCGTTGATAACCTAAAGAATGGAGTTTACCTTATTAAGCTAAAAACCCGACAGGGTGAGGTTGTGAAGAAATTTGTGAAGCAGTAGCTTGATATAACAGCAAAACCGAGCGTTACATGTAGTATCGCTCGGTTTTTTATTGTAAAAGGCTGGATATTAATGAAGTTTAACGCCGATTAGATGGATAAACTCCTCGCGTGTTTTAATCTCGGACAAAAAGATTCCTGTAAATGCAGAAGTAGTGGTTACTGAGTTCTGCTTTTGTACTCCCCTCATCTGCATGCACATGTGTGCTGCTTCAATAACAACAGCAACGCCAAGGGGATTAAGTGTTTCCTGAATGCAATCACGAATCTGAACGGTAAGCCTTTCCTGCACTTGCAACCTTCGGGCATAAGCTTCAACCACCCGGGCAATCTTGCTTAAACCTGTGATGTACCCATTGGGAATATAGGCTACGTATGCTTTCCCATAAAATGGTATCATGTGGTGCTCGCACATGGAGTAAAGTTCAATATCCTTTACAATGACCATTTGCCGGTAATCTTCCTTAAATTTAGCAGTTCTCAATATATCCTGAGGTTCCAAATTATAGCCCTGTGTCAAAAACTGCATGGCTTTTGCAACCCTTATGGGAGTGTATTCAAGACCCTCTCGGTTTGGCTCTTCACCAAGAAGTGAGAGAATTTCCTTATAATGCTCTGCTAACTTTACTGTAGTTTCTTTATTCCAGCGCTCAACTCTCTCGTACCCCTCGTTCTCATGCTTAAGAATTCCGTCGTTTATTGATTCCAAATTCATTAGAAAAACTTTTTTTAGTAATGCACAAAATTAAACATAAAATGAGAATATTATTCCAATGCAATAATTATTAAAGCATATACTTCGACAATGAAACAATACTTATAAAACCTATTGCAGAGAAAACTAATGAATTAGCGAAAAGGCATTAAATCCTTTGAAGCATCTCCTCCATAATCAAGGTCATCTTTTGTTCGGCTTGCTGACCAATACGTTGTACTTCCTCGTGTGTAATCTCAACGATCTTTCCGGGTACACCTAAATCGGTGATAATAGAGATGGCAAAAACCGGTAAACCCATTTGACGGGCTACAATTACTTCGGGAACCGTTGACATGCCCACGGTATCACCTCCAATTATTCGGAAGTACTGGTACTCTTTAGGTGTTTCAAAGGTGGGCCCTGTTGTCCCAACATAGCATCCAATTTGAGTTTTCACACCTTGCTTTTTGGCAACATCCTGAGCTAAAGCAATCAGCTTATGATCGTAGGGTTGGCTCATATCGGGGAAGCGTGGGCCGAATTCATTGTCGTTGGGCCCAATCAATGGGTTGGGAATTAGGTTGATATGATCGTTTATTATCATAAGGTCTCCTATCTCAAAATCAGGATTAACACCCCCGCTGGCATTGGATACAAAAAGGTATTTTATTCCGAGGTACTTCATCACCCTTACCGGAAAAGTAACCTCTTTTATGCTATATCCCTCGTAAAAGTGAAACCGTCCCTGCATGGCAACAACACTTTTCCCTCCAAGGTTGCCAAATATAAGATGGCCTTTATGCCCCTCAACAGTTGAAACAGGAAAATTTGGAATATCGCTATAGTTGAGAACCTGCTGATTTTTAATGTCTCTTGCCAGACCACCCAAACCCGTGCCTAAGATAATTCCCGCTTCGGGAGAGATACTAACCTTTCCCTTTATATAGGCTACCGTTTCTTTTACTTTTTCTAACATAGCTTTCGATTTGGTTAGTAAATACAGATTCAGAATCATTGGCTAAAACCACTTCAATCGGGATGTAAAATAGTGCATTTCTCTCATTTTGATCAAGACTATTTATTGCCTTTATTCGGGTTGCATCCTTTTCGGTAGTGATTATAATCTTATGATTCGTATTGATCTTTGAAAACCTTTCAAATATAGCTCTAATTTTTTTTTCAGTGTACCGATAATGGTCAGGAAAAGCAATGCTGTCAACGACATCAAATTTTGATTTTACATAATCGAAGAAAGGCAATGGATTGGCAATTCCAGCTATTATTAGCACTTTTAATCTGGGAGAAATCTCCAAAAGCATTGGATTATCTCGAAAAACTGGTAGAGGAGTGCCATAGTTTAGCGATGAGAAAAAAATGGACTGATAAGGCATGAGATTTAATTCCTTGGTGATAATTCTCAGTTCAATTGGTTTAATGGCTTTTGGACATTTAGTAACAATAACACAATCAGCACGACTAAGTTCCGAAAGGCTATCGCGCAACCTTCCCAGGGGAAGGAAATAGTCATTGGTGATCAGATTATTGTAATCGGTAAGCAAAATCGAATATCCGGGTTGAATTCTGCGATGCTGAAATGCATCGTCGAGGAGAATTACTTCGATGTTGGGTTCGTTGGTGATTAACGTGTTAGCCCCTCTAACCCTATTGCCGTCAACGGCAACTGTTATTTCGGGGTATTTGGTTTTTATCTGTAAAGGCTCATCGCCTACTTCCTCCTCTGTCGATTCAACTTCAACATACCTAAAGCCCTTTGTCTTTCTTTTATAACCCCGGCTTAGGATTGCTATTTTGTATTTGGGCGATAGCATGTGAATAAGATACTCAACATGAGGCGTTTTTCCTGTACCCCCAACAGTAAGATTGCCCACACATATGGTTGCTCTTTTAATGGGAATTGACTTAATTATTTTTAGGTCGTAAAGGAGGTTCCGAACCTTAACAGCAATTCCGTAGACCAGTGCAATGGGGGCTGTGAGCAACCTTAGCATATATGTATTGTAATAAAGAAAGTTTTAATCTCAAAAAATATTGAAAAAGACCTAACCTGCTTAATTCATAAACTTTGTGTTTTCTTTGTGACTTAGTGGCAAATGTTTTTCCGCCACAAAGACACCAAGACACTAATTTTCACTAAGATGTATTTATTTATGAATT
>CAZDXY010000036.1:0-30392 GCA_964509385.1 uncultured Rikenellaceae bacterium | reverse complement strand
CATGGCAAACAACGGCGAACGCGTTGTACGTAAGATGGTTAAGCAGTAAACTAATCAAAATTGCTCTAAACGAAAGCCCCGGGAAACCGGGGCTTTTTCTTTCTTGTTTTACAGAAGAAAAATTATTTTAAAAATCACATCGAGAATCATTCTTTATAATTATTTTGCACCATAATTTGAATTAGATTTTGGTAAAATGAAAAGGATAAGTATAATAATTGTTCATGTTTTCTTGCTGACATTTATTTTTATAAAACTACAAGCGCAAGAAAAAAAGGGAATTATGCCTCCAAGTATAAACAATTCATTTAAATATGAGCAACAAGAATCAATTTTTATTAAAGCCAGCGGAAAAGATTTACTTAAGGAAAAAAACGCCAAAAACGGAAGCCCGCTTTGGGCAGGTTATTCTGAAACTATCAACATTAATCCTAATGAATATGGAACAATTATTCGATGGGATAATCATGAAGTTTCATGGATAGTGAAGTTTTCATCTCCTGAAACACCTGCTCTCGGCGTTATATTCGAAAATGTAAAAATTCCTCAAGATGCCAGATTTTACATTTACTCAGATCAAAATCCAAATTATTATTACGTTATTTCAGAAAAGGACATTGTATCAGGCTATATTTCAACACCCCATATTCCTAATGAATCAATTATAATAGAATATGTTGAGAAATCAAAAGAAGAAACAATTGGAATTGAAGGCTCATTTTTAATATCAGAATTAGTTCACATTTATAATTTAGTTGACTTTTCTATTGAAGCAAAGGATTTAGGTGATTCTGAAGCGTGTCAGGTAAATGTAAGATGTTCTCCTGAAGGCGACAATTGGCAGCTTCAAAAACAGGGAATTGCCCGAATGATTTTTAGATCGGGGAGTAGTTGGTATTACTGTACCGGTACTTTAATCAATAACACCAATCAGGATGGTACTCCATATTTCTTAACAGCAGAACACTGTGGTGGCGATGCATCTGAGAGCGACAGAAACGTTTGGCAGTTTTACTTTAACTACGAAAGACCAGGTTGCAGTAATACAGGAACTCCGCAAACAAACCTGGTTACAGGTTGTGTTCTCAAAGCAAAAGGACCCATTGATGGCGGATCAGATTTTCAGCTGTTATTATTAAGTTCAACGCCACCCCTAGAATGGAACCCTTACTATAATGGTTGGAGCAGAAGTACCAGCGCACCCACTGGTGGCGTGAGCATTCATCACCCTAGTGGCGATGCAAAGAAAATTTCTACTTATACGGTAACATTAACTTCCTCCACTCCAAATATTGGAGGAAGTGTTATGGCAACTAATTCTGCCTGGAGGGTAATCTGGTCGCAAACCCTTAACGGTCATGGTGTTACCGAAGGAGGATCGTCTGGCTCTCCCATTTTTAGCTCACAAGGGTTGGTCGTTGGCACTCTTTCTGGAGGCTCTTCATCCTGTAGTAATACAAGTTTACCGGATTTCTATGGGAAATTTGATTACCATTGGACATCCAATGGTGCAACAAACCAGACAAGACTTCAACCCTGGCTGGATCCTTCAAATACAGGCATAACTTCACTTCAGGGTTATTCTCCTGGAGATAATTTTATAGGATTGTTGTCCGAAAGTTTTGAGGGTGCTTCTTTCCCTCCATCAAACTGGGAATTACAATCAAATTCTTCCAATACATGGATAACATCAACGGGATATACCATCTCTGGAGATACCCCCATTCAAATAAATCCCTACGATGGACAAAAATTTGCCTATGTCAAATGGCATGGAACACAAGTACAGAATGAATGGCTAATAACACCACCTTTGGATTTAACAGACATTTCAGGTTTAGTTTTAAGTTTTTATTTCAATGGTAGTTATTACTGGTCTGTAAATCCGAATGATAATTGCGATCTAAAGGTCAAGGCAAAAATAGGTGACGGTTCCTGGACTGATATTTGGAATGAGGAAAATCACGGGCAATGGAGCACTTATGAATGGCACAACGTATTTTTAACAAATCTTTCGGAGTACGAGGGGAAAAGTGCGGTTAAATTTGCTTTTGTTTATACTGGAACAGACGGAGCAAATTTCAATATCGATAAAATTTTCATTGGTTACGAAGCCTTAAAAGTAACACCATCCTACCTGGATATAATAAGTGTTTATCCAAACCCCTTTGATAATACATTGATAATTAAAAACATCCATGAATTTCAACGAGTAACAATTTCAAATGCTTTTGGGCAAATAATTTACAGTACATCATTATCTGGAAAGGAAGAAGATATTCTCAACCTGTTTTTTTTAAAAAGTGGATTATACATTTTAACTTTTTATACTGAAAATGGAATTAACATATCAAAGAAAATTATAAAAAGATAATTTGAAATTTTTCTAAATCCCCTTATTTCATACTTATACCATTGAAGTGTAAGGTAATTGGTTTAGATTAATTTGAAAAAATACTTCCCTTTTATCGTTTTTACATACCTTTACATCAAATTCAATAAAGTTTTAACCAAACAAAAAATTATGAAACTATTTTTTAAAAGATTTTTATTCATTCCTTTAGCATTAGTTTGCATCAACATTTTTGTTGCTAATGGACAAGGAATCGAAAGGATTGTTCCCCCTAGTTTGAAATATGGGTTTAGTTTTGATCAACTCGAAACACTTTACCTACCTCATTCCAGCAAGGATATTGAGGATGCACAAGCTACAAAAGAGGGAACTCCTTTATGGGCAGGTTTTTCGTTAAAGACAGAAATTTCACTTGGATCAGAAGGAACAATTGTTAAATGGCCAAACGGTGAAGTTTCATGGATACTTCGATTGACCTCTCCTGGTGCTCCTGCTCTTGGTGTAGTAATCGAAGAGGCAAAGTTCCCTTCAAGTGCTGTCTTGTACTTATACTCCGAGTACGATCCTAGTTACATATATGCCTTATCAGCAGATGATATCGTTTCGGGATACATCTCAACCCCTCATATACCCACAGAGTCGCTAATCGTAGAGTATACAGAAAAGACGGGTAATATTAACCAGAATTTAAGGGGATCTTTTGTTATCACAGACCTGGTAGTGATCTATAACGGCTTAGAAACAGCTTTTGGTTCAAAGGATTTGGGGGATTCAGACTGGTGTCAGATAAACATCAATTGCTCGCCCGAAGGCGATAATTGGCAATTTCATAAGCGTGGTGTTGCCAGAATGATATTTAGGGTAGGATCTTCATGGTATTATTGTACAGGTTCTTTAATTAACAACACAAATCAGGATGGTACACCTTACTTCTTGACAGCAGATCATTGTGGAGGAAATGCATCAGCCGCCGATAGAAATGTGTGGCAATTTTATTTCAATTACGAACGTCCCGGATGTGCAAATACAGGCACACCCCCAATGAATGTGCAAACTGGATGTTTTTTAAGATCAAGAGGATTGCTTGCCGGGGGATCTGATTTTCAGTTAGTACAACTTAATTCTACACCGCCTCAAGCATGGAACCCATACTACAATGGATGGGACAGAAATACTGCTGCTGCTACAGGGGGTGTTGGCATTCATCACCCTTCAGGTGATGCAAAAAAGATTTCAACATTCAACGGAACGCTCGTTTCTGCCACACCAAATATCAGCGGAAGTGTAATGGCAACCAATGCTGCCTGGAGAGTTATTTGGTCAGCCACAACCAACGGACACGCCTGTACTGAAGGAGGATCATCGGGTTCACCATTATTTAACAATGCAGGTTTGATTGTCGGTACTTTAACAGGTGGAAGTTCTATGTGTAATAGTCCAACAAGTCCTGATTTTTATGGAAAGTTCAGTTACCATTGGCTTTCCAATGGTACGACCGATGCTCAGAGATTAGAACCATGGTTGGACCCAGCGAATACAGGAGTAACAACTTTACCTGGTTATGACCCTTATGGTGGCATAAACCCAAACTTTATTGCTGATAAAACTATTGCTTTTATCGGAGAGGAAATCCTGTTTACAGATCTTTCAAGTGGAGATGGAATAACTTCTTGGAGTTGGAATTTTGGCGAGGGCGCCAGTCCTGCTACTGCTACAGGACAAGGACCACATACTGTTATTTACACAACCATTGGCTATAAAACCGTGAGTCTTACCATTAATAGCGAAGAAACAGAAACAAAGGAAGATTATATTTTTATTAAAGAACCCAGCAACACTTACCTTTTATATGAGCACTCGCCCAATCTAACGACAGGAGGAGCAGCAACCAGCACACACACAGGAACAATTAATTACGAAGTGGCAGATAACTATCCTAGTTTAAGCGGAGTCGTTGAACGAATTGTGGTTCAAGGAATTTATGCTTACCACGATGGTTCGGCTTGGAATGTTTGTGAACCCGAAGCAAACATAAACTTTAATGTTAACTTCTATGAACCCAGTTCAGTTCAGCCCGACTGGAATAACCCTGTTTATGAGTTCACCGCAGGTTCTGAAGTTTCTTCCTATGGAACTTGGGGAAGTTGGACGGTTTATGAATGGGACATTGAATTACCTGGCCAAGCAATAATTGATGACGAAGGTTGGGTTTCTGTTCAGGCATATAATTCAACTTGTTGGTTTCTCTGGTTTAGATCGAACGATGGCGATAATTATGCCTATCAAGTTTCTCACACCAAGAATACACCTGAGTTTGCAAGTTTAAGCGGAGATACAAAAGATGCCATTGCCTATGATCTTTCATTTCAATTATGGGCAAAAATTGATCTTGCAACAATCAATGCTTTTGATTTTGAAGAAGATGTGCTTGTTGAGGTTGAAATTTCTTCATTAGTGAATAATGAAGGAACCATATTGGCAGTCGTAGAACTTGGAACGGATTTAACCGCACTTACACCTCTTATCTCAATTTCCGAGGGAGCTACAATCGACCCACCATCTGGAGTTTTAACAGACTTTTCCGAGCCAGTTGTGTATACTGTTACATCAGAGGATGGAGAAACGGTGAATACCTATACTGTAACCGTAATAGAGCGCGATCCATATACCGACGCTTTTATTTTAAGTTTCGACTTTGAGGAGGATGTTATTGTGGATATAGAATTTTCCGATATTGTTGCCGGAGAAGCAAACATCAATATAGTTGTTTCCTATGGAACTGATATAACAACTCTTACCCCCACAATTACAATTTCCCAAGGAGCAACAATCTATCCAGAACCAACCAATGGTGTTTATCAGGCAATGAATTTCACAGACCCACAGGAGTTTGTTATTACTGCAGAAGACGGATTAACACAAACGATTTATAACGTTATTATTGTTGAGGAACCTCCTGTGTATTCAGTATCTTTCGTAGTGATCAACGAAAATGAAGATCCATTATCTGGAGCTATCATTACTTTGAATGATGTTACTAACGAAGCAAACGATTATCTTTTTGAAGGCCTATTGGCTGGTACTTATGAATATTCAGTCGCATTATCAGGATATTTTACTGCTTATGGTTCTTTAACCATTACAGATGAGGATGTAACAGAAATAGTGGTTTTAGAAGAAATTCCTACATATACAGTAACCTTCGTTGTTGTTGATGAGAATGACGATGAATTAACCGGAGCAGTTATAACTCTTGGAACAATCACCAACGTGGCTAATGATTATGTTTTTGAGGGGATAGTTTCAGGTAACTACAACTATTCTGCAACCTTGGCAGGCTATGTAACAACGAATGGAACCATAACTGTAGTTGATGAGGATATTACAGAAACGGTAATCCTTGTTGAAGATATAATTACATATACAGTAACATTTAATGTTTTGGATAAAAGTGGTTCTCCGTTGTCAGGTGCTACAATTACTTTAGGAGAAACAACCAATGATCCTGATGACTATGTGTTTACGGTTGAAGATGGAACATATGATTATACCGTTGAACTTAGCGGTTACCACTCATTTAGTGGCGAAATCACAGTTGTTGATCAAAACATAACAGAAACCGTTACATTAATACTTCTTGGTGCCGAAATCAACAATCTATCAAGTGTTAAGGTATTTCCCAATCCATTTGGCGAGTATTTAATCATTTCGAATGCACAGAAAATAGAAAAAATTATTATTACAAACTTAATCGGGATACAGGTTTTAGCGTTTGAAGTGATTCAGAATGAATCAATAACAATTCCTACAAACGATCTTTCATCTGGAGTTTTTCTTATAACAATGGTTTCAAGCAATGGAGAAAAGATTGTAAGAAAAATAGTTAAGAGATGATATTTAAATAAAAAGTTTTAAAAGCCCTAGTTTTCTAGGGCTTTTTTTATTGCTTGATTTTTTGGTTTTGTGAATGTTAAAAATATGGATGAAATTGAAAAAAAACAGTTGTTGTATTTTTTACTTTATCTTTTTTCATATCTTTCGAAGTTAATTACTAATCATTTTCCCTTTTTTATAATCTAAAAAAAATTAATAATGAAGAATTTTTTTACTATGCTGGGATTGCTGATATGTATTGTTCATTTCGGCTTTACCCAGGATTACTATTTACCACTGGGAGGTAGTAAGTCAGAAGCGGTTGTGCTCGATAATTCATACAACAGCTTGAAAATGTACTTTACTTTACAAGGCTTGTCAGGAAAGCAAATAGCAACTAAAACAGGACAAGATTTTACAGAGCTTTATTTTGGGAATGGCTATTTTACAGGAGATCTTGGTACTCCAAAATTGCCTGCATTTAAAAGATTAATTCAAATACCTTTTGGTGCAGAAATAAGCCTGACAGTAACTGGGTATTCAGAAGAGATTTATTCACTTCAAGAAATGGGCATTAACAATAGGCTATATCCTGTTCAGCCCTCATTGAGAAAGGACATGGATATCGAAGAAGTACCCTTTGAGTTTAACGCAAAGGCATATCAATCTGCAGGTTTTCATAGTGAACCTATAGCCAAGATAGAAGTACTTGGAAACATGAGAGGAGTTCGCATTGCAAGGGTTGAGGTTATGCCTGTGGAGTATGACCCAATTAATGGGATGATTAAAGTTTACAACGATATTGAACTAGAAATTTCTTATAAAGGAGCAAACAGAATGCTTACTGAAAGTATTCATAGAAAGACCTATTCTCCATACTTTGAATCAGTTTACAGCACGTTAGCTAACAATTATTCCAAAGATGTTTATGATGATCACCCGGATCTCACTAAAAATCCGGTTAAGATGCTAATTATTAGCAACAGAATGTTTGAAGAAACCCTACAACCTTACATTGCATGGAAAACAAAAAAAGGTTTCTTTGTTGAAGTAGCATATACTGATATAATTGGGACAACTGCAGCAGCTATTCAAACTTATGTACATGGAATATACAATTCTGCCACAGAAACGGATCCGGCACCTACATTTCTTGTGTTCGTGGGAGATGTTCAACAAGTCCCCGCTTCAGCAACAGGATCTTCCTCAGGAAAAATGACCGATCTATACTATGCAAGTGTTGATGGGGACTATTTTCCAGAGATGTATTATGGAAGATTATCAGCGCAGAATACTACACAACTTCAAAACATTATTAATAAGATACTTTACTACGAGCAGTATCAGTTTGAGGATCCAACGTATTTGAATAACGCAACTTTAATTGCGGGATCAGATGGAACATGGAATCCTGCTGTAGGGCAGCCAACCATTAAGTATGCAACAGCGAACTATTTCAATGCAGCACATGGTTTCAATACTGTTTGGGGATATGGAGTGGCTAACGATCCCAATAACCCAAACAACAGCCCTGGCTACACAGGATGTTACGATAACGAAAGAATTTCAGTTAGTTTCATTAACTACACTGCACATTGTAGCGAAACATCATGGGGATCTCCAGCCCTGTCAATAAGTAACGTTAACGCAATGACCAACAGTAATAAATATCCACTTGCAATAGGTAACTGCTGTTTAGCCGCAGATTTTGGTTATAATGAGTGTATAGGAGAAGCCTGGATAAGAGCATCTAATAAGGGCGCAGTTACTTATATTGGATCATCTCCATCTTCATATTGGTTCGAAGATTTCTATTGGGCGGTTGGTGCATTTCCCATTGTAGGAAATAACAATGGATATGTTCCAACCTTCGAAGAAACTACCTTTGGCGCTTATGACGGTCCTTTTGTAACCAACTATGTTACTGCAGGAGCATTGATATTCATAGGGAACTTAGCTGTAACCGAGGTGGATATTCAAAACTATCCCAGCCATTCAAGTCCACTATATTACTGGCAAGCTTATAATGTTTTGGGAGATCCCTCATTGGTTACTTACTTTACCGAAGGAGAAGAAAATACAGTTAGTCATATGGCCATTGTGCCAATTGGCTTGGAAAATTATTTGGTTAACGCACTACCTGGTTCTTATGTAGCCATAAGTAAGAGTGGAGTACTTCACGGTGCAGCCTTTGTTGACGAGAGTGGAGAGGTAGAGGTTTCAATTGAACCTATTCTTGACGGTGGCGATGTGGACATTGTGATTACTCGTCCACAAACCATTCCTTACATGGTTCAGATACCTGCTGCGGCACTTGAGGGTCCATATATTGTTTTAGATAATTACGTGATTAATGATGCAGCTGGAAATAATAACGGTTTAGCTGATTTTGGCGAATCCTTCACAATTCATGTTACACTTAAAAACGTTGGGGCAGATGATGGAGAAGGTATTTCTGCCATTCTTACAGGAGAAGACGAGTACTTTTCTTTTGTTAATATAGATCCTATTGAATTTGGAGACATTACTGCTGGCGAAACAGGAAACACTTCCACTGTAAGTAATGCATTTACTTTTACTCTCACAAATAATGTACCTGATCAATATAAGGCAACATTTGTGTTACAGATAACAGATGGAGAAGAGGTTTGGAATTCAAACCTTAAAATTACGGCCAACGCACCTGTTCTGGGCATCGGTAACCTAACGATCGACGACGGGGGCGAGGGCGTCCCCAACTATTTGGAGCCCGGGGAGAGCGCACAGGTGGTGCTGACGTTGACCAACACGGGCAAGGCCGCAGCGCAGGGCGTTAGCGCCTGGATCACCGCTGCCTCGCCCTTCTTCAACATCCTGGAGGGAGAGGCCACGGTAGACGTGGAGGCCGAGGGCGAGGTTCAGGTGAGCTTCCCGGTGGAGGCCAACGCGTCCACCCCGGATGGGCACGAGGTGCTGATCGTTTACGGGGCGGGTTTGGGCGTCTACACGGCCGAGGGCTCCGAGGCCATCACGGTGGGCCCCAAGCCGGAGAGCACGATCGGTGAGGGCAACGAGGACACGCAGTCCTACTACCCGCTGGACAACTACTACAAGGCGAACAAGTCACAGATGCTGTACCTGGCCTCGGAGGTATCGCTGGCCCCCCAGACGATCAAGGAGCTGGGCTTCTACATCAAGTCGATCGGGACGGTGAACCCGTACGTGAATTTGACCATCAAGCTGATGGAGACGGACCTGACGGTCATGCCGAGCGCTTACGTATCGACCACAGGGGCGACCACGGTGTTCAGCGCGACGAGCTACACGATGCCCTCTGCGGTGGGTTGGCTGGTGTTCGACATCGATGACTTCGAGTACAGCGGCGAGCACAACCTCCTGGTGGAGGTGACCTTCGGGATCAACGCGGAGTGGACCAGCACGCGCTACCGGGTGAGCTGCACCTCCACCACGGGGAACAGCGTGGCCTACGGCTACAGCGATACGCAGGCGATCCCCAACTACAGCGGGGTGACCAACAAGCGGCCGAACCTCTACCTGGCGTTCGACGCGGACTACGCGGACTTCTACCCGGTGATGGTCTCCGTGGAGGACATCTACCAGGTGGCGGTACCCGATGCCGTGGTGGTGATCGGGTCCCTGGGGCTGGTCACCGACGAGGCAGGCCAGCAGTCGCTGGAGCTGCCCACCGGAAGCTACCCGTGGACGGCGAGCAAGGAGGGCTACATACCCCAGTCGGGGTTGCTGGAGGTGGCAGACGGAGAGGCCGAGCTGCAGATCGTGCTGCCGTTCCTGATCGGGGATGAGGCTGAGATCCTGACCTTCGGCTTCGAGGAGGACGTGGTGGAGTACGTGACCATCTCTGCGGTGGAGGAAAACGCGGCCACGATCCTGGTGGGGGTATCCGCGGGCACGGACGTGAGCAGCCTGACGCCGACGATCACGGTATCGTACGGCGCCACCGTTTCGCCCATGGGCGGAGAAGCCATGGACTTCACGGAACCGGTTACGTTTGTAGTCACCTCTGAGGACGAGTTGACGGTGAACACCTACACGGTGATCGTGAGCGAGGTTTACACGGTGACCTTCACCGTGAACATGACCAACGCGGAGGGCTTTGACCCGTCGGAGGACGTGGTCTACCTGACGGGATCGATGGTGGATTGGGCAGAACCGGGCACGATGGCGGAGGTTCAGGCGATGACGCGCGAGGAGGGCACGATGACCTGGAGCATCACGCACCAGCTGGCGGCGGGAGACTACCAGTACAAGTACTTCCTGAATGATGGCTGGGACGGAGGCGAGTGGGATGGTGACCCTAACCGCACGGTTACGGTGAGCGAGGACATGGTTGTGGAGGACAACTGGGGCATCAAGCCGAACGTGGGCACCAGCGTGCTGGTGAACCTGGCGGTTTACCCGAACCCCTTCAGCGGTCAGATCACCGTATCCAACGCCGAAATGGTGACCCGGGTGGTAATCAGCAACATCCTTGGTGAGGTGGTCATGGACAGGACCGTGAACGCATCAGCGGTAAGCATATCAACGGAAGGCCTCAGCAGGGGCGTATACCTGGTAACCTTCATGGCCGGCAACGGTGAACGGGTAACCAAGAAAATGATTAAGCAATAATTCTTTTAATTATCCATAAATACGATAAGGCGGATTTTTCCGCCTTATCGTTTATGTTGTATTTAAGTTATATTTAATAAAAATCCATTAAACAACAAAATAATGTATAAAACCTTAAAATTGTTTTTACTTATATCATTTATAAGTTTTAATACTCTATTTGCCCAAGATAAATGGGAAATAAAGAGAGGAGAGCGACCCGAAATAAACCTTGAAAGGATACCAGAGGATAGTTATTATTCTAATAGAATAAGGATTAAGATTAACCAAGATTTTCAGAGAATGCTTAAAGAAAACCCCCAGACAAATGATGAAGGCATTATTTTGATTGGACTCGAAGTTATTGATATACTTTCGAGTAAGTTTAATGTTCAGGACATAAAAAAAACATTTGGTAGTATTGCCCTTAATAATAAATATGAGGAAAGGCATAGAGCATGGGGGTTTCATTTGTGGTACGAAATTGAATTCAAAGAAGAACAGAACATAAAAGACCTTGTTGGGCAATACATTGATCTAAAAGAAGTAGAAATTGCCGAACCAGTTTATAAAAAACAGTTAATTGATTATAATCCGAATGGTTTTTATTCAATTGAAATTGACGAGATAACTAATGATCTTTTGATTTCTGATGGTAAATGGGTTCCCAACGATCCACGATTTAATGAACAATGGCATTACAATAATACCGGTCAGCAAGGAGGAACGCCAGGTGTTGATATTGATTTAGTGAGTGCATGGGAAATCCAGAAGGGAAATCCTGATGTGATTATCGCAATTATTGATGGTGGTATTGAATACAATCATGTTGATCTTCAGGCTAATATTTGGAGTGGCATTGGTTATAATTTTGTCACAAATTCTCCAACAATTCAACCTCATAACCATGGAACTCATGTTGCAGGAACAATCTCAGCAGTAAATAATAACGGTATTGGAGTTTCAGGAATAGCAGGTGGAAACGGAGGCGGAAATGGAGTGAGTTTAATGTCTTGTCAGGTTTTTACGGCTACAAGTAATGGAGGTTTTGAAGTTGCACCGGTTTGGGCTGCCGACAACGGAGCCGTAATTTCACAGAATAGTTGGGGATATACATCAGCAGGATATTATGAGCAATCGGTTCTTGATGCAATCGACTATTTTAATCAAAATGCAGGGAGCGAACCAGGTAGCCCAATGTCGGGTGGAATTACCATTTTTGCAGCAGGTAATGGAAATTCCTCAGGACAATGGTATCCAGGTTGTTATTCTGGCGCAATGGCTGTTGCTGCCACAAATAACCAGGATCAGAAATCTTGGTATTCTAATTATGACACATGGGTAGAGATTTCCGCTCCAGGAGGAGAAACAAACACCGTTACTGAAAGAGGCGTACTCAGCACAATTACTGGCAATAGCTATGCATATTATCAGGGAACATCAATGGCGTGTCCGCATGTTACAGGGGTAGCTGCATTGGTTTTATCACACGCACCTGGTGAGCTAACCCCTCAAGAGTTAAAGGAAATTCTTAAAGAAACCACAGATAATCATTATGCCCAAAACCCTTCATTTAATGGTTTATTGGGAACAGGAAGGCTTAATGCTGCTAATGCATTAGGTGAAGCAGAGGGATTATTAACAGGCCTTAGAAATCCTAAAGACTTTATTGCCGTAGCCGTGGCTTCCGATGAAATAGATATTTCGTGGACTCGGAATGAAAATTTAAATCCAATTATTTTAGCCTATAACATCAATCCAATTTTTGGAACACCTAGTTCCCCTGTGCTTCCTGGAGAAGAACTTGAGGGGGGCGGTTTCATCCTTTATGTTGGAGAAGATACTCTGTTTTATCATAATGATTTAAATTCTGTTACGCCTTATTTCTATAGGATATGGTCATTTAACGATGTAGGAGAAATATCAACAGGAAGAGGAGCATCCGCAACAACCTTATGCTCGAACTTTGAATTGCCTTTTAATGAAAGTATTAGCAATACAACTTTTCCACTTTGTTGGAGTACTGCTTGGCAAGGCTCAGGAAGTCAGAATATATGGACAATTTCAAATACAAACCATGCTGGCGGAACAACTGGAGAATTTCGTGCTCGTTATGTTTCTGGGACGGCTACTTCTAGGTTAATTACCCCTACCATTAATACGACTGGTATTGCACAAATTACACTTCGTTTTAGACATTTCTACGACGATTACTCATCTGGTTTAACATTTCGCGTACAAACATCCTCAAACGGAGAGGACTGGACCAACTCAGAATGGAGTTTTAACTCTGGAAGCGGAAACATAGGCCCTCAATTGGTAGAACTTGAACTATATGAAAACCTTAATAGCCCTAATACTTATATTGCATTTTCAATAACAGGGAATCATTACCAGTTCGATTATTGGTATATTGACGATATTGAGATAGAGGGCATGCCAACAGGAGCCCCATTGGTTACAAGTTTAGATCCCCAAAATGTTTCCGAATTTACAGCCGAATTATGGGGAGAAATTAACGATCAAGGAGATGAACCTATTTCTGCATCAGGGTTTGTTTATAGTTCAAGCCCTAATCCCCAGATAGGCAATGATAATACAACTGTTATTTATACCAATCCTTTAGTAAACGAAGGGGTGTTTTCTGTTTTGATACAAAATCTTAATGCTGCTTCTACTTACTACTACAGAGCATTTGCAACCAATAATGTTGCAACAAGTTACGGTTCTCAGAAGCAGTTAACCACATTATGCGGAACAATCTATTTACCATATAATCAATCTTTTCTTACATCAAACATACCATTGTGCTGGGACGTAACAAATAATGGAGGAACAGCAGGTCAAGTTTGGCAATTTGGTTCTTTCTCGAGTGGATTATCAGGTTCGACTAGTTATGCATATTTAAATAGCGATGCCTATGGCTCTGGAAATAATCAAAATTCTGATTTGATATCACCCCCAATAACGATTGAGGGATATTCAAATATAACACTTGAATTTAAACATTACTTTAGACAATATTTATCAACATCAACAGCAAAAGTATTTTATAGTATTGATGGGGGAAATTACTGGATAGAAATTCAAAGCTGGACAACAACAACATCAAATCCAACTTTTTTTGAATATGAAATTGATAACTCTGAAGCAAATACCGAAATTCTTTTTAAGTGGAATTATATTGGCGCATATTCATACTATTGGTGTGTTGATGATATTGTTATTACTGGTGTTCCTGCCGGAGATCCTCCACTTGCAATTACATTAGATCCTGATAATATTGGACCAAATTATGCCACATTTAATGCTTTAATTAATCCAAAGAATCTGAATACTAATGTATTTTTTGAATGGGGTATAGCAAATGTTACCGATAACATTTTTCAGTACTCTCAAATTATTTCAGGACAGGAAGATCAGTATATTTCATTTAGTGTAGATAATTTATTACCAGGAAAGGAATACATTTATAGAGTAAAGGCAACAAGTATTGCTGGTACAACTTATGGCGAGTCATTAAGTTTTGGAACATTAAATGATAAACCCGTTTCCGGAGAATTATTTTTAGATTTTTGGTCAAGCAGAGATGCATCTTTTTATGGTTCAATTTTATCAGATGGAGGAAGCGATATTTTAACCAGTGGAATTTGCATCGGTCAAAATCATAACCCTACAACTGAAGATATGTTTTATGAAATTGACGGAGTAGAGGGAGATTTTACTATTATGGTTGAAGAATTAATCCCAAATACCCAATATTACGCAAGGATTTATCTTGAAAATGAATATGGAATTACTTATAGTAATGAATTAGAGTTTGCAACGTATTTAGAAGTTCCTAGCATCATTACTCTTGATCCAATTTTATTTGATTCTGGCAAAGTAAACCTTAATGGTCGTTTGATTTCTTCATGGAACGATCCGATGGAAGATATTGGCTTTTTACTTCATAATCTTTCTGATTTCAATCATGAAACTCCTGAGGTTCAGACTTTTTCAACCTTTGATAATAACATACAACAAGGAGATGATTTTAACTTGATTATTGAGAACCTTATACCCGAAACAACATATTATTTTAGAACCTATGCGATTAATTCTGAGGGAATTGGTTTTGGCGATATACTTGCATTTACTACATGGCCACTTTTTTCTGAAATTAACGGGTTGAACAAAGTCTCAATTTATCCCAATCCAGCTTCGGATTTGGTATATATAGTTTCCCCTGAGAAAGATATCGTACAAATTGTTATATATGATTTATACGGAAAATCTGTACTTAAGAAAAATGAAAAGTCAAACAATATTTTTCTTACAGTTAACCAAATAGCAACTGGCATTTACATTATTAGTTTGAAATATTCAGATGGTTATATTTCATATCATCGAATTGTAATACATTAAAAAAAGAGGGTGGTTTAATCCATCCTCTTTTTATTGTTAATTTTTCGGTATCAGAAAACCAAATTCTAATTGATTTTCATAACTTGCCACCAAATTTTTAATTTTAATCTGTAATTTAAATTATTTAAAATGAAAAATCGCCGACTAAATTTTTTATGTATCATTGCCATCGGCCTAACTTTATTGGCAAATACAACTTTTGCCCAAAATCAGCAATTGATTTTTGGAAGTAGCAATGAGAATGGTTTCACAGCCAAAGTTATTTCTGAATCTTCTAACATGATTTCATTAAAATTTACACTTAGTGAATTAAATTTTAATGAAGTAAAAACAGATTACGGAGTAGCTTACGTTGTAAATACACCTAAAGCACCCAATATTCTTGAATTGGGATCACCCGATTTGATCTACCTTACAGGTTCTATAATTATTCCAGAAAGAGGTAGTATGGATATTGAAGTTATTCCTGGAGAATTCGAAGAATTTTTCAATATTGAAATAGCCCCATCAAAAGGGGTTTTAACGCGTGATCTAAATCCAGAAGATGTACCTTACTTAAAGGGAAAGGTTTACCAAGAAAATGCTTTTTATCCCGGCGAACTAGCCTCCTTGCGCGATCCCTATATATTAAGAGATTTTCGGGGTCAATCTATTGATGTCTTTCCTGTACAGTACAATCCTGTTTCAAAAACACTTAGGGTTTATTCCAATTTAACCGTTATAGTTAAACCAAGCGGAAAACCAGGCGTAAATGAAATGCAATCAAACCGACAGATATCTCGGGTTGATAGGGAATTTTCAGATATCTATAAGCGAATGTTCCTTAATTATAATAAAAGTAGATACCCAATACTTGAGGAAGAGGGCGATCTTCTTATTATCTGTTTTGATAGCTTTATGGACGCAATGCAGCCATTTGTTAATTGGAAAAGGACCATTGGACGTAAAACCACAATTGTACCAAAATCAGAGGCAGGTTCAACAAGCGCAGCGATAAAAAGTTTCGTTGTCGATTTTTATAACGATCCTGAAAATAACTTAACCCACTTGCTTTTGGTGGGTGATGCTCCCCAAATTCCAGCAGGAGTTATCTCTGGTTCTGGCGATTCCGACAACTTTTATGGATACATTACTGGAAACGATTCCTATAACGAGCTATTTGTAGGTCGTTTTTCTGCTGAGACCGTAGCCCATGTTGAAACTCAAGTGCAAAGAATGATTGAGTATGAGCGTGATATAACCACCGATGATGCATGGTTAAATATTGGAATGGGAATAGCCCGTAACGAGGGAACCGGAAGTGGACATAATGGTGAAAACGATTACGTTCATATGGATTTTATCCGCGATACTCTGCTTAACTTTACATACGAAACTGTTTACCGCGAATACGATGGTAATGTACCCGGGGTTACTAATACTACTGCCGCACAGATATCTAATGGAATAAACAATGGTGTAAGTATAATTAACTTTTGCAATCATGGTAGTGAAACAGGTTGGAGCGTTGCAAACTATAGCATTACCCACGTTAATGCCCTGACAAATGTTGGTAAGTTACCCTTTATTTGGTCAGTAGCCTGTGTTAATGGTAACTTTGTAACCAATTTCTGTTTTGCAGAAGCATGGTTGCGTGCAACTCACAATGGCGAACCTACCGGAGCCATTGGTACAATGATGTCAACAATAAATCAACCCTGGCAACCACCAATGACAGGTCAAGACGAAATGGTTGGCATTTTGGCCGAAGGTTTTCCAAATAATATCAAGCGTACTTTTGGAGGAACATCAATAAATGGGAGTATGAAAATGCTTGATGTACATGGAACAAGTGGTAAACAAACACATGATACATGGGTGTTATTTGGTGACCCAACTTTAATGGTTCGTACTGATATCCCTATGGATATGATAGTCTCTCACAATCCAACTCTTTTCCTTGGTTCGACTACCTTTACAGTTTCATGCGACACTGATGATGCTATTGTGGCGGTGTCATATGAGGATGACGAGGGTGAAGTACATCTACTTGCATCTGCTATTGTTCAGGATGGTTCTGCTCTAGTTGAGTTTGAAGAACCCATTACCGAACCCGTAGATCTTGTTATTGCAATTACCGCATTCAACAAGGTAACATATCTTGGAACTGTTTCTGCAGTACCCGCTGATGAACCTTATGTTATTCTAAAATCTTTTGAAACAACTGTAAGCCCTGATTTTGGTCAAGTAGTGGGCATTAATGTTATTCTTGAAAATATTTCAGAAGATCCTTATACGGCTTCAGCCGTAGAGGCAACGATAACCTCGGTTAACGAATATGTTAATATTATTGATAATTCTGTTTTGGCAGGAACGATTATACCTGGTGAAATAGCTACTCTTAATGGTGCATTTTCAATTGAGATAGCTGATAATGTTCCAAACCAGAATCCTATGATATTTATAATAACGATTACAGGAGAATATGATGGAGATGATTATCAATGGGCACAGAATTTTGTTATTAAAGCCAACGCACCTGTTCTGGGCATCGGTAACCTAACGATCGACGACGGGGGCGAGGGCGTCCCCAACTATTTGGAGCCCGGGGAGAGCGCACAGGTGGTGCTGACGTTGACCAACACGGGCAAGGCCGCAGCGCAGGGCGTTAGCGCCTGGATCACCGCTGCCTCGCCCTTCTTCAACATCCTGGAGGGAGAGGCCACGGTAGACGTGGAGGCCGAGGGCGAGGTTCAGGTGAGCTTCCCGGTGGAGGCCAACGCGTCCACCCCGGATGGGCACGAGGTGCTGATCGTTTACGGGGCGGGTTTGGGCGTCTACACGGCCGAGGGCTCCGAGGCCATCACGGTGGGCCCCAAGCCGGAGAGCACGATCGGTGAGGGCAACGAGGACACGCAGTCCTACTACCCGCTGGACAACTACTACAAGGCGAACAAGTCACAGATGCTGTACCTGGCCTCGGAGGTATCGCTGGCCCCCCAGACGATCAAGGAGCTGGGCTTCTACATCAAGTCGATCGGGACGGTGAACCCGTACGTGAATTTGACCATCAAGCTGATG
Source organism: uncultured Rikenellaceae bacterium (assembly GCA_964509385.1). Taxonomy (GTDB): domain Bacteria; phylum Bacteroidota; class Bacteroidia; order Bacteroidales; family Tenuifilaceae; genus MWFE01. The sequence goes on along the minus strand of CAZDXY010000036.1, from coordinate 12,091 downwards.
GAGACGGACCTGACGGTCATGCCGAGCGCTTACGTATCGACCACAGGGGCGACCACGGTGTTCAGCGCGACGAGCTACACGATGCCCTCTGCGGTGGGTTGGCTGGTGTTCGACATCGATGACTTCGAGTACAGCGGCGAGCACAACCTCCTGGTGGAGGTGACCTTCGGGATCAACGCGGAGTGGACCAGCACGCGCTACCGGGTGAGCTGCACCTCCACCACGGGGAACAGCGTGGCCTACGGCTACAGCGATACGCAGGCGATCCCCAACTACAGCGGGGTGACCAACAAGCGGCCGAACCTCTACCTGGCGTTCGACGCGGACTACGCGGACTTCTACCCGGTGATGGTCTCCGTGGAGGACATCTACCAGGTGGCGGTACCCGATGCCGTGGTGGTGATCGGGTCCCTGGGGCTGGTCACCGACGAGGCAGGCCAGCAGTCGCTGGAGCTGCCCACCGGAAGCTACCCGTGGACGGCGAGCAAGGAGGGCTACATACCCCAGTCGGGGTTGCTGGAGGTGGCAGACGGAGAGGCCGAGCTGCAGATCGTGCTGCCGTTCCTGATCGGGGATGAGGCTGAGATCCTGACCTTCGGCTTCGAGGAGGACGTGGTGGAGTACGTGACCATCTCTGCGGTGGAGGAAAACGCGGCCACGATCCTGGTGGGGGTATCCGCGGGCACGGACGTGAGCAGCCTGACGCCGACGATCACGGTATCGTACGGCGCCACCGTTTCGCCCATGGGCGGAGAAGCCATGGACTTCACGGAACCGGTTACGTTTGTAGTCACCTCTGAGGACGAGTTGACGGTGAACACCTACACGGTGATCGTGAGCGAGGTTTACACGGTGACCTTCACCGTGAACATGACCAACGCGGAGGGCTTTGACCCGTCGGAGGACGTGGTCTACCTGACGGGATCGATGGTGGATTGGGCAGAACCGGGCACGATGGCGGAGGTTCAGGCGATGACGCGCGAGGAGGGCACGATGACCTGGAGCATCACGCACCAGCTGGCGGCGGGAGACTACCAGTACAAGTACTTCCTGAATGATGGCTGGGACGGAGGCGAGTGGGATGGTGACCCTAACCGCACGGTTACGGTGAGCGAGGACATGGTTGTGGAGGACAACTGGGGCATCAAGCCGAACGTGGGCACCAGCGTGCTGGTGAACCTGGCGGTTTACCCGAACCCCTTCAGCGGTCAGATCACCGTATCCAACGCCGAAATGGTGACCCGGGTGGTAATCAGCAACATCCTTGGTGAGGTGGTCATGGACAGGACCGTGAACGCATCAGCGGTAAGCATATCAACGGAAGGCCTCAGCAGGGGCGTATACCTGGTAACCTTCATGGCCGGCAACGGTGAACGGGTAACCAAGAAAATGATTAAGCAATAGAAAAAATAAAAAAGGCGGGAAAACCCGCCTTTTTTATTTATAACTAACCACTTTTTCTCTTCGTTTTTTAAGTTTATTTAGGTTATTCAAGTTTTTTTGATAATCGAAAACATTTTTTTCCCACTCACCATACATTGGGTTTGGGAAAACAATAAACCTGCGTCCAAATTCTTCTTTATATTTATCAACGATTGATACACCCCAATCATCACCTCTGCTTTCAAAAACATCAGAAAAATCATTTAAATTGTCACCAAGAAGAAGGATGACATCATAATTTAATGAAACTCTTTTTCTTCTAGGTTCTTTTCCACTAATACTATCTTTAAAAAACATATTTTCAGGTTTAACGAATGCAAAACCTAATAAGTTTAGGTTTTGCATTGTCGACTCAAGTTCTTTTAAAGTTCTATTACTTAAATAAAAAACTTCAACGCCAACAGAGTCACAAAATTTAGTGAATTCCACTGCACCAGGTAATGCTTTTGCCATAGCACGATTAGTCCATTCTTTCCATGTTTCAGGGGAATATTCAATGCCTGTTTCAATAATTCTTCCCTGAAAAGGACTATTGTCAATCATAGTTTCATCAAGATCCACGATAATGGCTTTTGGTTTTTCTCCGTGCTTGTTTTTATACTTTAAAACTCTTTCTTTCGCTATATTAAATCCTTGATAATATAGAGCCTTAGCTTCAGGTGAATGCTGATACCAAATAGTTGCTGTAACCAAGTGCTCTTGTTCAATTTTATAATTATAAAAATCGTTATGAGAATTTTGATTACAACCTATTGTTAACAGGGCGAATAAAATAAGAGTTATTCTTTTCATAATATATAGCAGTTTTATTAGTATTCAAATAACAGAGTAAAGCAAAGAAAAGAAAAAGATTTAATTTTAATATTTATATTGGTCATATTTTGTAATGCACTTCAATAATGCTGTAACTTTTTATTAAGTAGTTCGTCATACTTGCGAAAGTGTCAAAATTAAAATGACAATTAAAGAATTCAATCATTGCGTGGATGCTCATGCAGACGGTTTGTACCGCTTTGCCCTAAAAACTTTGGGCAATGAGGATAAAGCTCACGATGTTGTTCAAGATTCTTTCGAACGTTTGTGGTTAAAGCATGAAGCAGTTGATAACAGTAAATCAAAATCGTATTTATTTACTACAGCATATCATGCATGCATTGATTTGATAAGGAGTGAAAAACGAAAAGGAAGAATTGAAGAAGTTAAGGAAATAAACTATTCAACAGAAAGTCATTACAGTGATATTCAAGAAATATTGCATGAAGCAATTAAAGTACTACCAGAAATTCAACGCTCAGTTTTACTGCTTAGAGATTACGAAGGATATAGCTATCAAGAGATAGAAGAGATAACAGGGTTAAACGAATCACAAGTTAAGGTTTACATATATCGAGCACGAATAGCGCTTAAAGAGTATATTGGACAAATTGAAATGGTTTTATAGAATGCAAATCACGAGGGATAATTACGAAGTTTTCTTCATTGATTACATGGATGGCAAATTGTCACCAGGTGACATGGATAAACTACTTGTCTTTTTGGAGCAAAACCCTGATCTTGCAGAAGAATTAGAGGGGATGAAAGTTTGTATCCTCGAACCCATTAACGAAAGATATTCAAATAAGGAAGAATTAAAAAAAACAATTTTAAGCAATACTGGCAATCATAATGAGCTCGATTATCTGTGTATAGCAAATTTAGAGGGGGATATTTCTCTCGAAGAAAAAAAACGATTCGACGACTTATTAAGTGAAGATCCCACCAATAAAAAACTACAATCACTTTATTCAAAAATTAAGCTTATACCTGATTTTCAAATTATTTTCAATAGAAAATTGAGCCTTAAGCGAAATCCTATTATAAAGATAAAACAATCAACCTTAAGAAATTCAATGAGTATTGCGGCTGGTTTTGTTTTACTACTTGGAATATACTCTTTGTTTTCATTGGAGAAAATTGATGATAATCAACTAGTATTAACCACTATAGAGACAGAACAAATTCATTCTATTATTGAAGAAGAAACTACATATACTGAAGAAAATATTGTTACCCCAGAAAATCTAAATAGGCAAAACGAAGTGCAACAAAAAAAACTTGTAGAAGATGAAGAACTAAAATTCTTAATTGAGGGCAAGGAAGAAGAGAAACAATTTATTGCATGCTCTTATCTTGAACCTAAAAGATTAAACCAAATTAGTTTCTCTCGGACCACAATCGAACACCAAACATTTTATTTTGCAAGGTTAAATGAAACTATTATTAATGAGTCTTATGCTGAAGAGGTATTGTTCAACAATCTACCAAAGGGTACATCTCGTACCTTTAACGCATTTGATCTTGCACAACTAGGAGTTCAGAAATTAGCAGATTTTACGGGTCGCCCAATAGAGCTTAGTGCACAAAAAGATCAAGGTGGAGAGGTAAAGAGTATACGATTTGAATCTAATCTTTTTGCTTTTTCAACTTCGGTTAAAAAAAATCATTAATCATCCCTGTAACTTTTCTTGCACCTCAATCGTCCTAGAATCAAAAAAGTTTTTAGTGTTCATTTAATTCAATAAACCATGAAACGAATTACAACTATTGCAATTATTATTGCCATTAGCATAGCTTCAATAGCACAGGAAAAACCTGAAGACATGCTAAAAACCCTGGAGGGAAACGATACCCTAAAACAAGTTGAAATTGATACATTAGGTTATGCAACCAATGATTCAAATCAAATCGAGATGGGAAATGAGATAATGAAAGTTGATACAGATACAACAAAAATCCGTTTTGGTAAGCGAAATATTGTAATAATTGAAAAAGATGGGGCTACTGCCATTGAAATACCTGAGCGGAAGTATTTTGAAGACGAAGAAGAAGGCCCTAGGAAGAAGAAAGCCAAAAAGTTTAAAGGGCATTGGGCTGGTTTTGAGTGGGGATTCAATGGTTACATGGACCCGAATTACTCAATAAATATGAAGGATGAATTGCGCTATCTTGAGTTAAAACAAGGAAGATCATGGAATTTTAACTTAAATTTTTCGCAGTATAGTTTTGGTTTTAAAACCGACAAAGTAGGATTGGTAACAGGACTTGGTTTCGAATTTAATAACTACCATTTTCGAAATCAAACAACACTTACAAGAGGAACTGCTGTTACCGGAGTTGATAGCACCTATATTTTTGATTCAGATAAGAATGTGATTAAAAGTAAACTCTCAACAACTCACCTAACCCTACCCTTGCTGTTCGAATTTCAAATTCCAACATCGAACGACAAGCATCGCATTTTCTTTTCAACAGGAGTAATAGGTAGTGTTAGAATAGGATCAAGCACAAAGGTTGAATTTGAAGGAACAAGTAAAGGAGAAGATAAGGTTAAAAATGATTTCAACCTATCGCCTTTCCGATATGGAATAACTGCAAGAATTGGATATCGAGGGTTAAAACTTTTTGCCAATTATTATCCCACTCCTCTATTTGAAAAGGATAAGGGTCCTGAACTGTACCCCTTTTCAGTTGGTTTGATTTTGCTGAGTTTTAATTAGAACAAAGGTTTATAGTGTTCTGGGCGAGCAATCAACAGATTGCTCGCTTTTGTTATTTTCTCAAAATTCATTTGGTTTTTTTGCTATTTTTGCTTTGTAAACCAAGCGTCAATGAAATGAAAAAAGAACATTTTCTTTTTCTTTTTTTCCTAATGGCTACTTTTTTTGTTTATGCCTCAAATCCATACATTGACAGCCTAAAAACAGAAAAAAAAAGAAATAGCAACGACTCTCTTCGATACGACGCTTTAAGAAAACTAGCCATAGCATACTCTGATTCATCTTATGACATAAGCATTACATTTTGGGAAGAAGCATTGGATTTGGCCAAGCGAAAACGCAATAAGCAATGGCTTGGAGATGTTTACCATCAAATTGGCTATATGCTACACCGAAAGGGAGAATTTCCTGAGGCACTTCAGGAATTAAAGAACGCATTGATATTTTATGAGCAGAATGGAAATTTAACCTGCATTGCAGAGGTTTATAATGATATGGGTCTTATTTATAAATCATGGGGAAAATACGAGCAGGCATTAGAATGTTTTTTAACTGCATTGCCTCTTTTTGAAAAAGTCAATTTTGCAGCGGGCTCTGCTATGGTAGCAAATAACATCGGTCAAATTTATTATTATAATGAGAATTACTCAAAAGCAATAGAGTATTTCAACAACTATTTAATAATTAATCAACAGTCTAAAACCTATCGTTCAGTTGCAGGTGCATTAAACAACATTGCAAGTGCTTATATGGAAATGGGGGATTATGATCTTTCTTTAGAATTCTTTATGAAAGCATTGAATTTATATGATTCTTTAGAAGTTAAACTTGGGGTTGCAATTATAAATGACAATATTGGTTCCCTTTTTTCAAAGAAAGAAATGTATAACGATGCTGTTGATCACCATTTTATTGCACTTAATTTATTTAACGAATTAAATAGTAAACCAAGGATTAGTTATGTGAAAAAGAATATTGGATATGCATTCTTTAAGCAAAATGAATATGCAGAAGCCCTTAAATATTTATTGGATAGCAAGAAAATAGCAGAAGACCTTAATCAAAGGGAAATATTAAAAGAAGTTTACTTCAATATGAGCAATATATACGAAACCTTAAACCAATACAATAATGCACTTGAAACATATAAGTTATACGTACAAATAAAAGATTCCCTGTTAAACATTGAAACAGCAGAAAAACTATCAAACTTGGAACTTCAGTATGAGTCGGATAAGAAATCGAGAGAATTGGTAATGATAAAGAATAAATACGACCAACAAAAACGCATGGGTATAATAGTAAGTTCCATTGGATTTGTTTTTCTTTTTCTTTCAATAATGGTTGTCAAAGAAAATATTCAGAAAAAGAAAGGTCTTAGTATATTTAAAAAACAGAATATCCTGTTTAAGAATTCAATAAAGTCCATTTTAAGGGATTCTGGTTCCCATTTATATGGCTTGAAAAAGCATTTTAAAGAGCACATATTAATCCCTGATTTGTATCATGTTGGCTCACCCTTTTTTCTTCTTTCAGTTTCAAAGAAAGAACTAACAGTTCTCTTAGAAATTAATTGTCAAAAATATTTTGATAACCTCGATCTCATTAAATTACAATGTTTTGGTTGGCTAAATGAAATGTTAGACCAATCGGATTCAATAACGCCCAAACAAATAACAGATTATATCTACTCAAAATTAGAAGAAAGCAGTTCACAAAGCAATATTTCATCCCAAAGTTTAATTATTAAGAGTATGCTTTATAATAATTCTCTTAAAAGGGTAAGTTTTATTGGGCAAAGTTGTATTTGGCACGCTAATAAAAGAGAACAAGCTATTAACAGAATAAAATCGGAAATAAATACAGAAGAAGAAAATGGATTTGTTCTCAATAATGGAGATTATATTTATTATTTAGCTAAATCCTCGTTGGATGAAAAAATATTCAATTCAAATCAAGACATAGCCTCACTTCTTGAAAAAACTCTTAAGAAGTTATACACTTCTTCTTATGAAGATCAAAGGGTTGTATTAAAAAGCACAGTAGATTTTTGGAATAGTTCTTATCAAATTGACAATCACTTTTCTATTCTTATCATTTGCGTTTAATAATATATTGATTAAAAATTTGTTTTTTATTTCAACCTTGAATGCAAAGAAGTTTTTGTATATTTAATGAGAATAATTTGGCAACAATCATTAAATAAGCAGGCTATGAGATTATTACTTATCAGCAATTCCACTAATGCAGGAGAACCTTATCTTCACCATGCAAAAGGGCAGATTGAGACATTTTTAAGGGGAACAGACAAGGTCCTTTTCATTCCTTACGCTTCAGTTACCAATACATTTAATGATTACGAAAAGAAAGTACAGAAAAAATTTAGTGAAATTGGAATTGAAGTGGACTCATTGCATCATCATCGCGATGTAAAAAAAAGAGTTAGAGAAGCACAAGGAATAGTAGTAGGAGGGGGAAATACATTTCGTTTGCTAAAAATGATTCAACAACTTGATATCATTGAGGCATTAAGATACCGTGTTCTCGATGGGACACCCTATGTTGGCTGGAGTGCTGGTGCAAATGTGGCCTGTCCAACCATTTGTACTACTAATGATATGCCTATCGTAGAGCCAGAAAACTTTAATGCAATTAACCTTGTTCGTTTTCAAATAAATCCTCATTACATTGATGTAAACCCCGAGAATCATGCAGGAGAAACTCGTGACGAAAGAATAGAAGAATTTATTTTTATGGATCCTTATTCTTACGTTGTTGGGCTGAGAGAAGGATCGATGTTGTTGATGGAAGGAGGAGCAATAAATTTGCTAGGAAATAAACCCGCAAAAATTTTTAAATATGGTTCTATGCCATGGGAAGTTAAGCCAGGCGATGATTTAGACTTTCTATTCGAATGAAGATTTACCAATAAAAGCAAAACTTTTAAAAGATAGGTCTTTAAGGATAGTTTGAAAACAATGGAAATAGTTTATTTTCTCCATCTTCCTTTTCAATAAAAATTACTCCAACAAAAGGTCAATTTAATTATTAAAAGCTTATGCTGTGAAACCGTTTCCCAAATACGAGTTTCCTTAAGGTTAGAATACTAAGCAATTCTTAAGTTTTAATAAAACTCAAAGGGTTCATGTTTCTTGTCAAGAAGTTGGACTAGGATTTTTTATTTAAACCACTCTGTGGACTTTCAATGCCAATTCCACACCAAAGATTTTCTTTAACGACTTTCAGCACAGATGATTTTAACATCGCCAATTTTGAGATTTTGTTTATTGAAAGAAAGTAGTATGTCAAAAAATAGTTGTATTGTCAGGTTTGAGTAACTATATAATATTAGGTATTGGGGGCGTTATTTAAGATATAATTTGACAGGAAAATATTTTGCTAAAATGAATTAAGCGGATGGAATAAGCAGATTAACTTGTTTAAAGCATAAAGTCGTATTATGATAATCCTCTTATTTAGTAAAATAGATGAACAATATCGCTTTAAAATCAATATTAGCATTACCTTTGCAGCCCAAATTTATTTTAATGCCCAAAATTCGAAATATAGCAATTATTGCACACGTAGATCATGGAAAAACTACCTTGGTTGACAAGTTGATTATACAGGGAAAAGTATTTAAAGATCATGAAAATCCAGGAGAATTAATCCTTGATAGCAATGACCTTGAAAGAGAAAGGGGGATAACGATACTAGCCAAAAATGTGTCTGTAACCTACAAAGGGATAAAAATTAATATTATCGATACACCCGGCCACGCTGATTTTGGAGGCGAGGTTGAACGGGTTCTTAATATGGCTGATGGAGTTTTACTATTAGTCGATGCTTTTGAGGGAACAATGCCACAAACCCGATTTGTTCTTCAGAAAGCATTATCGCTGGGATTGAAGCCAATAGTTGTTATTAACAAGGTTGATAAGCCCAATTGTCGTCCCGAGGAGGTTCAGGAGCAGGTGTTTGACCTAATGTTCAACCTAAATGCTTCTGAAGATCAGCTAAATTTTCCTACAATATTTGGAAGCGCAAAAGAGGGATGGATGTCTTCTGGTTGGAAGGCTCCAACCAAAGACATAACACCTTTGCTCGATTGTATAATTGAACATATTCCAGAACCAAAAGCACATAAAGGGATACCACAATTGCTTATTACTTCGCTCGATTACTCATCATATGTTGGACGAATTGCAATTGGTAAACTTCATCGAGGAGAATTATCTCAAGGACAAAGCGTGGCGCTAATAAAGCAGAATGGCTCGATTACTCGTACAAAGATTAAAGAATTATTACTCTTCGAGGGTTTACAAAAGAAAAAGGTTCAACGAGTTGAAGCGGGAGATATTTGCGCGCTTGTGGGTATCGAAAATTTTGAAATAAGTAATACAATTACTGACATTGACAACCCTGAACCCTTGCCATCTATTGCTGTAGATGAGCCAACAATGAGCATGATTTTTACAATTAACGATTCTCCTTTTTTTGGGAAAGAAGGGAAATTTGTTACTTCTCGCCACCTTAAGGAAAGGTTAGACCGAGAAATGGAAAAAAACCTTGCCTTACGAGTTGAACCAAATGATATATCAGAATCCTTTACTGTTTATGGAAGAGGAGTTTTGCATCTTTCAGTTTTGATTGAAACAATGCGACGTGAAGGATATGAACTACAGGTAGGACAACCCCAAGTGGTTATTAAGATGATTGGTGGGGAACGGTGTGAGCCAATCGAAATACTAACCATAGATCTACCACACGATTTATCTGGTAAAGCTATTGAGCAAGTTACTCAAAGAAGAGGAAATCTGTTAATAATGGAAAGAAGGGGAGAAAGAATTCACCTTGAATTTGAAATTCCTGCTCGAGGTATCATTGGCTTGCGAAATGTTTTACTAACAGCAACGGCAGGAGAGGCTGTTATAGCACACAGATTTAAAGGTTTTGAACCTTACAGGGGCGAAATCGTGTCCAGACAAAATGGCTCATTAATAGCATTGGAGAATGGAGTAGTTTATGCTTATTCACTTGGCAAACTTCAGGACAGGGGAAGATTTTTTGTTGATTCACACGAACAAGTTTATGCGGGACAAGTGGTTGGAGAAAACAATCGAATGGGGGATATAGTAGTAAATGTTACCAAACCAAAAAAACTTACAAATATGCGTGCTTCGGGCGCCGATGAAAAAGTTTTTTTACCACCTCCAATTAAATTTAGTTTAGAAGAAGCCCTTGAATACATACAAAAGGATGAATACGTTGAGATAACTCCAAATTCTATGCGAATAAGAAAAATATTGTTAAATGAACACGACAGAAAAAGGTTGATAAAGCAGTAGGAATTCAGCAAAAACAAATTGAATATTTAACAAACGTTTAGTTGAAAACCTTTTTAAAATAGGAACTACAAAAAAATAAAAATTAAAAAATCCTTTTTGTGAATTTTTTTTTGTTTCGTAATAATAGCTACCTTTGCCCGATATTTTTTTGAGAAAAGTGAACAGAACAATCGACCAGTATACAGTTCATTATAAAGGACTTAAAATTGGAAGACACCATTTCGATTTTGAGGTGGATGATTCGTTTTTTGAGCAATTCGATGAGGGAGAGATAAAAAAAGGTAAAATAAATGTTTCTGTAGAGCTGGAACGACATAATCTAATGCTAGAGTTTCGATTTAATATAAAAGGATTAGTTGAAGTAGAATGTGACAGATGTTTGGATCCCTTCATGCTACCCATTTCATTTAAAGGAGATTTATTCGTAAAAATCACCGAAAACGAAAATGTGAATGATGATGAAATATGGTTTATTAGCAACAATGAACACCAAGTGAATCTGGCTCAATATATTTATGAAAGCATCAACCTAAGCCTTCCCCTTAAGCGTTACCATGGCATATCGGGTACAAATGAATCCGATTGTGACCCCATAATGCTGAATAGACTTAAATTAACAAAAAACAATACAATTAATAATAGTTCTTCCAATGGAATTGACCCAAGGTGGGAAAAGTTAAAAGACTTGCAAATAGACAACAATAACACAAATTAATAAATTGATTTAGACAATGGCACATCCAAAGAGTAGGATTTCTAAGCAAAGAAAAAACAAGCGCCGGACACACTACAAAGCAGAGGAACCAACCCTAACAAAATGTTCAAACTGTGGTGCAACCGCTCAGTATCATCGTGTTTGCCCCGAATGTGGATATTATCGCGGTAAACTAGCTGTAGAAAAAGCAGTAACAGCCTAGTTTTTTTATTTAGCCGAAATAACAAACCAAAAATTTTGTTATGAATATTGGCGTAGATGTAATGGGGGGAGACTTTGCCCCAGATGCAGTTATTGCAGGAGTGATTCTTGCCCAAAAGCAACTTAAACCCTCGGAAAAGATAATTCTATTTGGGGATGAAAAGGCGATCATAAAATTGTTAAAAAAAGAGGAAGCGAATGCTTCTGATTTTAAAATTGTGAATTGTACAGAAGTGATCGGAATGGGTGATAACCCAGCCAAAACCTTTTCAAAAAAACCAAATTCAAGCATTTCTGTTGGGTTTAAGTATCTTGCAGAGAAAAAAATTGACGGCTTTGCCAGTGCAGGAAACACGGGGGCAATGCTAGTGGGAACAATGTATACAATAAAATCAGTCCCTGGCATAATTCGTCCTGCCATTGCCAGCTATATTCCTGTATCGGAAGATAAGTTTAACCTTATTCTCGATGTAGGCATTAATCCAGATTGCAGACCAGATGTTCTTTATCAATATGCAATTCTTGGGTCTTTATATTCAAAATTTATTTTTGGTGTAGAGAAACCAAGAGTTGGTTTGCTAAATATTGGTGAAGAAGAAGAAAAGGGAAATCTGGTAACCAAAAGTACCTTCGAACTTATGAAGGAGGCAACAGAATTTGTTTTTGCTGGAAATGTTGAAGGGAACGACTTATTTTCTGACACTAAGGCTGATGTGATTGTATGTGATGGTTTTGTAGGAAATGTTATCCTTAAAGAGGCTGAAGCATTTTATCATCTTCTTAGGAAACGAAATATATCCGATCCCTTTTTCGAGCAATTCAACTTTGAAAATTACGGAGGAACACCC
>CAZDXY010000035.1:5888-31401 GCA_964509385.1 uncultured Rikenellaceae bacterium | reverse complement strand
TTTCCTGGTATTAAGTTGACTAATTTTTGGTCAACCTATTTCAGGAAATTTCATAAGGGAGTTTCGCACGCAGTTGGAACAATATTTCGTTACGTATTTGTTGTAGTAGGTTTGATCATTGTCTTTCAGGCAACTGGCATTGATTTAAGTGCTATAACGGTACTTATAGGTGCACTTGGGGTAGGTATTGGATTTGGCCTCCAGAACATTACCAATAATTTCATCAGCGGTATTATCATTCTCTTCGAAAGACCAATAAAAGTAGGTGATAGGGTTGAACTGCCAGAATTGGATAACCTAACTGGTGATGTGGTAAATATTTCGGCTCGAAGCACAACCATTATCACCAACGATAACATTGCCATTCTTGTCCCCAACTCCAAGTTTATCTCCGATACAGTCATTAACTGGAGCTACAACGATGCCAATGTCCGATTCAACATTCCTGTTGGTGTATCTTACAAGGAAGATCCCGAGGTAATCCGTAAAATTCTTGTTGATATAGCAAAAAGTCACCCAGGGGTGCTAAACGATCCTGCACCGGATGTGCTTTTCGATGAGTATGGCGATAGCAGTCTCAACTTCCTGCTGAGAATTTACACCAACGAGTACAGCCGCAAACCCAGAGTGCTTAAAAGTGAGCTTTACTACGCCATTTTTGAGAAGTTTAAGGAAAAGGGTATTGAAATACCCTTCCCGCAGCGTGATGTTTACATTAAAGAGTTTAAGGGAAAGGTTTAAAAGAGAAAAGATAAGGGGTATGATTGACTGATTGAAGATTGAAGATTGAAGACTGAAGTCTGAAGTCCGAAGCCCGAAGTCCGAAGACGGAAGTGAGAACTCGTAACCCGGAACTCTATTACCTCCCCACCAGCCTCAACCCAACAATTCCAGCAACAATCATAAGGATAAACAGTATTTTAAGAACATCTCGGGATTCTGAAAAAAGGATTATTCCCAGAATAGCGGTTCCTACGGCACCAATCCCTGTCCACACGGCGTAGGCTGTTCCAACGGGTAGGGTTTTCAGCGAAATGGACAAAAGCCAAATGCTAATTGCCATACATATAGCTGTGAAAATCGAAGGCCAAAGCCTAGTAAAACCATTGGAATATTTTAGACCAATAGCCCATGCTGTTTCGAAAAGGCCGGCAATAAAAAGGATTATCCAGGGAATTGAAGTTTTCATTCGATCAGTTCTTTACAAGTTCAATGTTTAGATGTCCTGAAGTAACTTTTTTTTACGTTTTATCAAATCAATATCACTGCAAATATGCCAAATTTCTTATCTTTGCCAACTGTTTTTTAAACGATTAACAAAAAATAATGATGGAAATTCCGGCAAAGTATAACCCTGCAAAGGTTGAGGATAAATGGTATAAATACTGGATGGATAACAAGTTTTTCCGTTCAGTCCCCGATGAGCGTGAGCCATACTGCATTGTTATACCCCCTCCCAATGTTACTGGGGTTTTGCACATGGGGCACATGCTCAATAATACCATTCAGGATGTGCTTATTCGTCGTGCACGGATGCTGGGGAAAAACACTTGCTGGGTTCCGGGTACCGATCATGCCTCCATTGCCACCGAGGCAAAGGTAGTTGCTAAGCTAAAGGCCGAGGGGATTGACAAGAACAGGCTAACCCGAGAGGAGTTCCTTGCACATGCATGGGGGTGGAAGGAGAAGCATGGCGGAATTATCCTTGAGCAGCTCAAGAAGATGGGCGCAGCATGCGATTGGGAGAGAACAGCGTTCACCATGGACGAGAAGCTGTCGGCAAGCGTTATTCATGTTTTTGTTGATCTTTACAATAAGGGCAAAATATATCGCGGTGTGCGAATGGTAAACTGGGATCCCCAAGCAAAAACTGCCGTATCCGACGAAGAGGTAATCTACCGGGAGGTTAAAAGTAAACTATACTACCTTAAATATCAAATTGATGGCGAGGATGGACATGTAACAATTGCTACCACTCGTCCTGAAACTATACTGGGCGATACTGCTCTTTGCGTTAACCCCAACGATCCACGTTACACAGATCTCAAAGGAAAGAAAGTTCTGGTTCCGCTTATCAAGCGGAGTATTCCCATCATCTACGATGAGTATGTGGATATGGAATTCGGCACCGGTGCGCTTAAGGTAACCCCGGCTCACGATATCAACGACTACATGCTGGGCGACAAGCACAACCTCGAAACCGTAGATATCTTCAACGATGATGGCACCATGAGCCCTGCTGCACAACTCTACATTGGCATGGACAGGTTTGAGGTAAGAAAAATAATTGTTAAGGATTTGGAGGCAGCAGGTCACATTGCCAAGATTGAGGATTACACCAACAAGGTTGGTTACAGTGAGCGTACCGATGCTGTTATAGAACCGAAACTATCGATGCAGTGGTTCCTTAAGATGAAAGAGATTTCACAACCCGCTCTCGATGCGATAATCAACGGTGACATTAAGTTGCATCCTCATAAGTATGTCAACACATATCGTCATTGGATGGAGAATGTGAAGGACTGGTGCCTCTCTCGACAACTCTGGTGGGGACATCGTATACCTGCTTGGTACTTACCCGAAGGAGGGTTTGTTGTTGCTGAATCGGAGGTTGCAGCCTTAGAGATTGCCAAGAAAAAAACTGGCAATCAAAACCTTACCCTTAGTGATTTGCATCAGGATGAGGATGTGCTAGATACCTGGTTTAGCTCATGGCTATGGCCAATCTCGGTTTTTGATGGGATAAAAAATCCCAACAATGAGGATATTAAATACTACTACCCTACCGACGAGCTGGTTACAGCACCAGAAATCCTTTTCTTCTGGGTAGCCCGTATGATCATTGCCGGTTACGAATACCTTGGTGAAAAGCCTTTCAAAAACGTTTACCTTACTGGTATCGTTCGTGATGGGCAACGCCGTAAAATGAGCAAGCAACTGGGCAATAGCCCCGATCCCCTCGACCTGATGGCAAAGTATGGTGCCGATGGCATGCGCGTTGGAATGCTCCTGTGCTCGCCTGCAGGAAACGACTTGCTGTTCGACGAGAGCCTCCCCGAACAGGGACGTAATTTCTGCAATAAGATTTGGAACGCATTCCGTTTGGTTAAGGGATGGAAAGTTGACGAAACGCTGGAGCAACCACTTGCATCAAAAGCATCCATTGAATGGTTTGATAACATGCTCAATAAAGCGACTGCTCAGATAAACAGCGACTTTGCAAAATATCGCCTTTCCGAGGCATTGATGAATGTTTATAAACTATTCTGGGATGAGTTCTCGTCATGGTTTTTGGAAATGGTTAAACCTGATTATCAACAACCCATCGACGGAGATACTTATCGCGCTGTTCTTTCAATATTCGAGAGGTTGCTCATTCTGCTTCATCCTTTTATGCCATTTATAACGGAAGAACTATGGCAACTTCTAAAAGAGCGTAGCAAAGGTGATAGCATAATGAATTGTTCTTTAGCCCAAGCAAAACACTTCGACAAAAAACAATTAGAGCAATTTGAGGCTGCAAAGGAAATCATTGCCAACATCAGAACCATTCGCCAGGAAAAAAATATTCCCAATAAGAATAGAATTTCCCTTTTTGTTAAGGCTGAGAAAAAAATTGAATTTGGATCAGAAAGCATTATTTTAAAACTGGCAGGGCTTGATAAGTTGGAGTATGTAACCGATAAAGTTGATGGAGGCAGCCGCTTTATGGTAAAAACGTCGGAATTTTTTATACCCCTGCAGGTCTTTATCAATGTTGAAGAGGAGATCACTAAGTTGAATGCCGAACTCGATTACTACAAGGGTTTTCTTACCAGTGTTATGAAAAAACTAAGTAACCAGAAATTTATAGATGGAGCCCCCCCTCAGGTGGTTGAAAATGAACGTCGCAAGCAAATGGATGCTGAAATAAAAATTAACGCATTACAAGAAAGATTGGATTCTTTATCTGAGAATTAAAAAACATCTAATCAATATATTTTAAATGGTTCCCTAAAAAGGAACCTTTTTTATTTAACAAACATATAGTGTTATCGTTATAATAAAAAAATTGTACATTGTAAAGTATATTATACAGTTGTACAATCTAATTGGCTAAATAATTATTTACCTTTATAAGTATTAATATTTATGGAATAATCATTAGTAGTTTTTTGATTCGCATATTAGCAACCAATTATGGAACTTAATATCATAAAACTGATACTGGTAATTTCATCAATTCTTTCTTTCATATTAGCAGTATTTATTTGGAGGAGAAGGCACTACCATGGAACACCCTCTTTAGGTGGTCTTCTCATCGCAATCTCTCTATGGACCTTTGCATCGGCATTGGAAATTGCATCACCAACCCTAGAATTAAAAAGGTTTTTCAACAATATCTGCTATTTCTCAATAATCCAAGTGCCACCATGGTTCTTCCTTTTCGCCATGGAGTTTACTGGTACTTTCAGGGAAAATTATCGTCGCTTAAGAGTATATGTATGGATTATGCCCTTAATTTCCTTTTTAATGCTTATAAGCAACAGCTATCATTCACTTTTCTTTTCCGGTATCACTTACCTGACAACTGAAAAATATTTAACATTAATTGTAGAACATGGTCTGTGGTGGTGGGTACACACCAGTTACTCCTACCTTTTGATTATGTCATCCATCATCCTGTTTATCCAAATGCTTTTGGGCAGCCATAAACAACAACGCGATCAAATTTGGTTAATCCTCTTAAGTTCATTAATTCCCATATTTTTCAACATTACTCATATCGTGGGAGTAAAACCATTCCCTTACACTGATCTAACACCTGTTGCCTTTACCATCAGTGGGATTATTTTCTTCTGGGGGATCTATTCAAAAAATCTTTTTAGCGTAATGCCCCTGGCGCTTGATACACTTTTTTCAAACTTACCCGACGGCATTATTGTCTTAGATAATAATAATACCATTGTCGATCTTAATGAATCGGCAAAAGAAATGTTGAGTATAACTGAAAAAAAGTCTAATAACAAGTACTCAATTGATACGGTTTTCCCTCCTTTTCATGCAATCTTCGATAAGAGCAAAAAATACCCTGTTGAAATTGAGTTTAATGGAAGATTCATTGAATTTTCGCATACACCTATGTTCAACCATTACGGGCAAAATGCAGGCCTATTGCTAATTTTCAGAGATATTGGTGAAAAAAAGTCAACTGAAAGCGAACTTCAGGCAACACGCGATCGATTCGAATTGGCTATCATAGCAGCAGGGCTCGATCCCTGGGAGAATAACTTGGTAACAGGAACACGGATTGGTGGCGATAAAATTTTTCATGATTTAGGGTATGAACAGGACGAGATACCCTTAACCATCGATGAACTCTTTAACTTAATCCATCCGGAAGATATAAAAACTGTAAAGCAAAGCATTAATAATCACATCGTTGGTAAAACAAACCTATACACTTCTGACTTTAGGTTAAAAGATAAAGATGGAAATTTTCATTGGTTTGCCAATTATGGAAGAATTGTGGAAAGGGATGAAAAAGGAAATCCGATTAGATTCATTGGTCTTACCCTAGACATTAACGACAGAAAAAGGATTGAAGAGAGAATAAGGAAACAGAACGAGGATCTCCAAAAGGCAAATGCCGAAAAGGATAAGTTTTTCTCAATTATTGCTCACGATTTAAAGGGTCCTTTTCAGGGGTTTATTGGGCTTACTGAGATAATGACCGAAAGGATTATTGAAATGTCAAGGGAAGAAATTCAGGAAATTTCTAAGACTCTACTGTTTACTGCAAAAAATCTTTATGAACTTTTGGAAAACCTTCTTAACTGGGCATTGGTGAAACGAGGAAACAAACTTTTCCATGCAGAAAAAATTAGGTTAGAAGCCGCTGCCGAATCGGTTATAGATGTTGCTAAACACCAGGCGTCACAAAAAGATCATACAATTAGAAATGATATTGATAGTAACGTAGATGTATTAGCCGATAGAGAAGCAGTAAAGACAATTTTCAGAAATTTAATATCCAATGCCATTAAATTTACGCCTAAAGGAGGATTAATAAAATTGACTTCGGAAAGTACTGCTTATGGTTTTATTCTAGTTTCTATTCAGGATACAGGTATTGGCATGTCCAACGAATTAGTAGATAACCTTTTTAAAATCAACCAAAAGGTTTCCCGTCCTGGAACAGAGCAAGAACCTAGTACTGGTTTAGGGTTAATCCTCTGCAAAGAGTTAATTGAAAAACATGGTGGAAAAATCTGGGTTAAGAGCGAGCCCGATAAAGGAAGTACATTTTACTTTACACTCCCATGTGCTGATTAATTGGCATTCTATCAAAGATTCTTATGTGCTTTCACAATAACTAGTTGAGTAAAATCATCAATTCAAATTGTTTTTTTGAATTATCTTTAAAAAATCTTATCAACTCAATGGCCATGATCCAAAAAGACAAAATCGAAAATTCTAGCCTTCATAGTAAAATACCCGTTTTGCTGATCATTCAGAATGTTAGTAATGGGAAAGTCGTTTTTTGCAACCAGGATATCAAAAATTTTATAGGTATTCCTTCATCAAATAAAGGTCAATCAAGCGATTGGATCGATTACATTCACCCTGAAGATTATCAAATCATAAAGCAACTTGAGAAAGAACTTTTTGCTCCCGAAAGTAAAACTACTACTTTCTCTCATGATATAAGAATGAAGGGATCTGAGGGTAACTGGCTTGGTTACTCTTTAACCGAGAGTATTTTTAATCTTGACAACAAAGGAAAAATCATCAATGTCATCATTACCCTTACAAAAATTAATGAAACTGATAGTATTGAATTATCACTAATCGAAAGCGAGCAACGTTTTGAAGCACTTGCCGAGGCATCATTTGGAGGAATTGGGATTCATGATAAGGGTGTTATTATTGAGGCCAACCAAGAACTTTCAAGAATGACTGGCTATCAGCACGATGAACTAATCGGGATGGATGGTTTACAGCTGATTGCCCCAGATTATAGGGAGATGGTTTTAAATAACATTCTCTCAGGTTACGAAAACCCTTATGAAGCCATAGGTTTAAGAAAGAATGGCTCTCTATATCCTCTTGAAATTCAGGGAAAGCAAATTCCCTATAAGGGAAAAACTGTTAGAGTAACAGAATTCAGAAATATTGAGCAACGCAAGCAGTATGATAAAGAACTCCTTGAGAGTCAAAATAAGTATCGCGATATAATTGAATTTGCGGTTGATGGTTTTCTCATTGGTGATGAAAAAGGAAATATAACATTAACAAATCAGCGACTTCTTGAAATTTCAGGTAAGAAATGGGAAAATGTAAAAGGAAAACATATAAGTTCTTTTTTCCCCCCCGATGTTTTAGCAGAGAAGCCTTTGCGATTTGATTTACTAGAAGAAGGTAAAACCATTGTCTCCGAAAGAAAAATATTTAAGCCTGATGGCACTGTGGTTTTTATTGAGATGCACTCCAAAAAGATGCCCGATGGAACATATCAGACAATTGTGAGGGATGTAACTGATCGAAAGCATTCGGAGATGAAATTAAAGGAGAGTGAAAAAAAATTTAAAGCTATTTTTAACCACGCCAACGATGCCATATTCGTTATGGATAGCAAGGTTTTTCTCGATTGTAATATCCAAACTGAGAAAATATTTGGCTGTAAAAAAGAGCAAATTATTGGACATTCTCCAGCAGAATTTTCTCCAGAGTATCAACCTGATGGTCGATTATCAAGCGATAAAGCTAGAGAAAAAATAAATGCTGCCCTAGGAGGCACACCCCAGTCATTCGAATGGGTTCATTCTAAGTTAGATGGTACGCTTTTCTTTGCCGATGTTAGCTTGAATAAGGTTGTGCTTGGTGAAGGTTCTGTGATACAAGCAATCGTTCGCGACATAAGCGATAGGAAAAAAGCCGAAGAGTCATTAAGACAAAGTGAAAACCTTTACCGATCCATTATTGAAAACATCACTGATGTTTACTATCGTATTGATGTTCAAGAACGTGTGATCATGATCAGCGATGCAGGTGCCAGCTTATTAGGCTACAAATCAACCAATGAAATTATTGGGCTTCCCCTAAATGATGTATGGAATAATCCTGAGGAAAAGGAAAAATTCTTCTCGCTCTTAAAAAGAAATGGGCGGGTAAAGGAATTTACAACCACCGTAAAACGACTTGATGGAAAAACAATATATGTTGCTGTATCTGCATCATACTTTAAGGATGGCACAGGCAATATTCTAGGGATTGAGGGAATAATCCGTGACATAACATATCGTAAGAAAACTGAAGAGGAGTTGATAAAGAGCAACCGCGTTTTCAACCATTCCATGGATATGCTTTGCATTGCTGGCTTCGACGGGTATTTTAAAACACTTAACCCTGCCTGGGCAAAAACCCTGGGGTGGAGTAATGAGGAACTCCTTGCAAAGCCTTTTATCGAATTTGTTCACCCCGATGATAGGGAAACTACAACAAATGCCAGATTAAAACTTGTGGATGGAAAAGACATTTATCAATTCGAAAACAGATACCTATGCAAGGATGGTTCAATTCGATGGCTATCATGGAATTCCTATCCCTATTCCGAAGAAAAAGTTATTTATGCCGTAGCACGTGATATTACTGAACGTAAGCAGGTTGAGATGGAACTTTCCACCGAGCAGTTCTTTTCGCGTACACTCATGGAAAAGGTTACCGACCAAATCTACTTTAAGGATTTAAATAGCAAATTCATTAGGGTTAGCAACAACGTTGCATTACGGTTTGGTTTATCGAACCCAAATGAGGTCGTAGGAAAAAGTGATTTTGATTTCTTCACCAAAGAACATGCTCAATTCGCCTATGAAATTGAGCAGAAAATTATTGAAACAGGCAAACCAGTTATCGATTTTGAAGAAATGGAAACCTGGCCAGATGGAAGAGTTACCTGGGTATCCACCACCAAAATGCCTTTTTACGACAAGCAGGGGATAATCATTGGAACCTTTGGAATATCTAGGGACATTACGGACAGGAAACGTACTGAAGAAGCTCTAAGGGTGAGTGAGGAAAGATTAAGAATGGTAATTGATACCACCAACGATGCCATATGGGATATTGAATCAGAATCTTCTCACATTTTTTTCAGCGACCGATTTTACACCATGCTTGGATACAAACCTAGAGAATTTGAGCCAAATATTAAAAATTGGAAAAGTTTGATACACCCTGATGATATCAATTGGGCTACGATTCTTGTTCGAAAAACTTTTGCCGAAGGGCTTAACGAATTTGATGTTGAGATAAGGCATAAAACTAAAAATAATGAGTATAAGTGGATACACAATAGAGGAAAAATTGTAAAGAAAGACGAACACGGGAATCCTATTCGCATTTTGGGAACACTTACAGATATTACTGAACGAAAAATCGCTGAAGAAAAGCTTAAAGAATCAAAAAATTTGCTTCTTTCAATACTGGACACCATTCCCGTTCGGGTATTCTGGAAGGATCAAAACCTAAACTATCTGGGTTGCAATAAACCTTTTGCAAAAGATTCTGGGCTCAATGATCCAAAAGAATTGGTTGGAAAGAATGATTTCCAAATGGGATGGCACGATCAGGCTGAATTGTACCGTGCCGATGATATGGCCGTAATAAAATCGGGGTCCCCAAAGATTGGGTACGAAGAGCCCCAAACTACTCCAAATGGATATATCATTTGGCTAAGAACAAGTAAAATTCCCCTGCGATCCGCCGATGGTAAAATTCAGGGAGTTCTTGGCACTTATGAAGATATAACTGAAAGTAAAAGGGCTAAAGATGAACTATTAGATATCTATACATACAACAAAGCGTTACTGTTGGCAATTCCTGATTTAATGTTCATTTTCAATAAGGAAGGAGTATTTCAAGATTTCTACGCTCCTAATAAAGAGGCACTCTTATTAACTCCTGAAGAGTTCATCGGTAAAAATATTAAAGATGTGCTTTCTACAGATATTGCCAAATTGACCATACAACATCTAGCCAAACTTTTCAATACGGGAGAAAACCAATTTTTCGAATATCAGCTCAAAATTGATGATGAAACTCGTATATATGAAGCTCGAATGGTAAAGATGGATGATGACAGAGCCATTTCAATTGTCAGGGATATAACTAAACGGCGAAACGCAGAGGAAGCTATCCAACTTGAACGTACATACTTTGAACAACTATTCGAAAGTTCCCCAGAGGGCATAGTAATTCTTGATTCAAATGATTGTGTCATACGTTGCAACGAGGAATTTTCACGTATGTTTGGCTATTCAGCTCAAGAGGTTCAGGGAAAAGAGATCAACTCATTAATTGTTCCTGATAATCTTCAGCAAGAAGGGTCCCTGCTTACCCATACAGTAACTAACGGGAAACTAGTAATGCATGAAACCCAGAGAAAGAGGAAGGATGGTTCATTAATCCACGTTTCCATTCTGGGAAAGCCAATAGGCTTTAAGGGTGGTCAGATTGCAGTTTACGGTATTTACCGTGACATAAGCGATAGAAAAAGGGTTGAGGAAGAATTGATGGTTAAAAATCAAGAAATCGAGTCACAAAACGTTGAATATCGTTTTATCAATGAAGAACTTTTCATGGCCAAGCAAAAAGCCGAGGAGAGCGATAAGCTGAAATCAGCATTTCTGGCAAATATGAGCCATGAGATCCGTACACCAATGAATGGTATTCTAGGCTTTACACAACTACTAAAGAACCCTAAAGTCCCTGAGGTTGATATCCATCAATACGTTAAAGTAATAGAAGGATGTGGAAATCAACTGCTAACAATTATTGATGATTTGATAGACATTTCAAAAATTGAGGCAAACCAAATCATCATAAACGAAGTTGATGTTAGCATCAACAACATACTTCATGAGCATTTCTTACTTTATATCCATAAAGCAAAAGATGAAAATATTGATTTCTACTATTCATGTGGATTACCTGATTCTAATTGCCAAGTTATAACCGATGGCAATCGCATTAAACAGATATTAACTAATCTTATTGGCAACGCATTTAAGTTCATAAAGGAAGGATATATCAAATTTGGCTATATTCAAAAGAATGATAAGCTTGAGTTCTTTATCGAGGATACCGGAATTGGTATTGCTGATGAACACAAAGAAGTAATTTTCGATCGTTTTAGGCAGGTTGAGACTAGTCTTTCAAGCCAAGCCGGTGGTACTGGTCTTGGGTTAGCTATATCTAAGGCATACATAAATAAAATGGGTGGAGAGATTTGGGTTGAGTCAGAGCCAGATAAAGGCTCAACATTTTATTTCACAATACCTTATAACCCCTTAAAATCGAGAGTACAACCAACTGATGATAATGGGCTGCCATTTATCGAAAAAATTGAACCTGGAAAGATTATTCTTGTAGCCGAAGATGATGATGCCAATTTTTTATATATCAAAGAAATACTAGCAAATATGGATGTGAATATAATCAGAGCCAAGAATGGTTTTGAGGCAATCGAATCGGTTAAAGATAATCCAAATATTAATCTGGTGCTAATGGACATAAAAATGCCAGGTATGGATGGCTATGAGGCAACAAAAACTCTGAAAGAGTTAAGAATCGATCTGCCCATTATAGCCCAAACGGCATATGCTTTTTCAAGCGATAAGGAAAAAGCTCTTCAAGCAGGATGCGATGAATACATTTCAAAACCTATTGATAGCGACCAACTCCTATCCCTTATATCCAAACATCTTAGCAAAGACTAAAAAAACTTGGGAGATTAGCCATCAAATCTTATTTGAAAGCCTTTTCAGGTAAACCATCACCCATAAGGCTTAGCCTTGAAAAGTATTCGGGGACAGGTTTTCCTGTGAAAGCATCAACATACATTTTAGCCAAACCTATACCCAACATAAAACCTTGCCCTCGAAGTCCTGTGAAAAGACCATGCTCAGGGTCAATAAACATGCGGGGTTCAATATAGTAACCTGCCCATACCGCCTGAAATCCCACTGCGCTTAATTCGGGAATCCAGTTGGAAAATACTTCTGAAGCAATTTCAAGGAATTCCTGAGAGTTGATCTTCAAATTCTTTTCTGTTTCCAATGGATCCACTGCAGGAGAAGCACAACCAATAATCTGTCCGGTTTCTGCCAGCTGCTGACCATAAACCGCCACAAAACCTTTATAGTTTCTTCGATCGATAAGCATGCCAAGGGGTGTTTCATTCACTCCCATAAATGGTAATCGACGGGTAATAAAAGCCTGATGTTTAACAGGATAAGTGCCAGTATTGATGCCAAGTTGGCGGGCAAACTTATCGCCCGAAGGGCCTAAAGCATTGACAAAGTTCTCTGCATGATATTCAATATAGCTCTTGTCGTGGTCGCGAACTAGAGCAATAAACCCTTTACCATTTCGGTGAACACTGATAAGTTCACAATCTTCTTTAACTATCCCCCCCTTTTTAATTCCCATCTTACGAAGTAAATCAACAACCTTTCCAGGGGTTGCCTGCCAACAATCTCTAGTTATTAAGGCAACCTGATAGGTTTTCAGATTGGGGTTGAAATAAGGGGATATCTCTCTGCTAAAATCTTTGGGTTCAACCATGCGAGCATCGCTCCATGCCCGAGAAGCATCTAAGGCCTTAAAGGTCGCATCATCGTGAGCAAAACTTACATAGTTAATTGGGCGATAGTCAATATTACTAATTACCTGAAGGTCCCTGAATATTTGATGATTTGCAGATGCAATCTGTGATATCTCTGGAATAGAAAAAGCTGTTCGTCCTCCAGCAATATTCCTCCAACTTGCTCCTCTGCCATAATTCAACATAATTGGTTTCAACCCTGCTTCTGCCATATACCGGAATAGGGCACTTCCTCCAATTCCTCCACCGGCAATCAATGTTTGAACCTTTTCAACCCTTGCAGGTTTTCCGTTAATGCCTGTAATATAAGTTTCAGGAACATCCTTTGGGTAAAGTTCGCCCATGCTTACCTGATTGCTCAAAGGACCTCGTGGTGTGGCATCACCAACAATTTGAATACCTTTAGGAATTAATGCTGTTTTCAAACGCTTAATGCATCGCTTACCACGACAGGCTCCCATTCCCAGTCGTGTTGTATGCTTCACCTCATCTGCCGATATAAAAGTTCTATCGCCTATGGTCTTAAGTATTTCGTCCATGCTCACATCATCGCAATGACAAACATAGGTTTTTTCTTCAGGCTCGTAATCAACAAAACTCATTTTAACGGGTTTTGGATAGTCACTCTTAGCAATAAAACCACGAACATCCATCAAATTATCATCATGAATATCCTTGCTCTTTACCCTGGCAATATTAGTTTTGTTGGGTTTTCTTAAAATCTTTTCTATTACACCCTCACCAAGTTTTTTTCCATTGTTATCAACCAAGAAAACCTCTGCCTCTTCATCAACATCATATTCAATGGGTAAGAAAAGCCAATCCTTTCTGAAACTGTAACCAAAAATGGCTAAACCAGGACATTGATAAACACAATCCATACATCCAATGCATTTATCAAAATCGATCTGAGGAACAGTGCTGGTGGATGTTTTTGTAATGGCGCCATGCGGGCATGCAAATTCGCACGGGTTACACGCAAAGCCGTATAGGCAATCTATTAGTACAAATGGCTTTTGAAGCTTACGCTCTTCATTTGGTTTGTAAACATCTTCGATTACCCTTATCGGATGTTGCTGGCTATCAATATACTCTTTGCTAACGGCAAGGTAATTATCGTAGTTAAATCGCTCACCCATTTCTTGAAGTATTTCATAGGCAACCTGCTTCCCACGAAGAACAGCACTTGTTCCCTCACCAATACGAATGGCATCGCCAGCGCCATAGCAGAAACGCCCGAAAATTTCATTGCCTTTAATGAGCAACTGATCGTCTTGTACCAATCCGGTACAAATATTAATTGCATCAATTCCCTCTATTACCTGTTCTGTGCCGGGTACTGGTTTAAAATTTTCGCAATCGGCAATTACAGCACCTACTATTCCCGATTTGTCCTTGTTGGGTATGGCTTTAACTAAAATCTTGCTGAGCATCACAGGTATTCCAAGTCTTCGCACCCTGTTTGCCTGTACAGGAAAACCTCCTTCACGAGGCATTGCTTCAATAATTGCCTTTACTTTTGCTCCGGCTTGCATCAGCTGATAGCTGGTAAGGTATCCGATATTACCTGCACCTACTGTTAGTATGTTTTTCCCGAGCAGCGTAAACTCTTGATTCATCATTTTCTGAACTACAGCTGCTGTGTATACACCCGGCACATCGTCGTTCTCGAAAGTAGGCATAAAAGGTACTGCTCCCGTTGCTACCACCAAATGATCGGCCTCAACGTAGTAGATCTCCTCGGTTTTAATATTTTTTATGGCTATCCGTTTACCATCTAGTATATCCCAAACAGTGCTATCCAGAAAAATACCCTCAAGGATTTCACCAGCAAGAGTTTTTGCTATATCGAATCCTCTCATCCCACCATACTTCTTTTCCGTCTCGAAAAAAAAGAACTGATGGGTCTGCATATTAAATTGTCCACCAATGGTAGAATTATTATCGATAACGATATTTTCTATCCCATGCTCAAGCAAAACTTCACGGGTAGCCAATCCTGCGGGTCCCGCTCCTATAATTACAACTGTGGTCTTATAAACTTTAGCTGCAAGTTGCTTATTTGGCTCCTTTACGGAAGGTGTATATTCGTGAGGAATTTCACGAACCTCCTTTACACCATCAACTGGGGTAATGCAAACACGCTTGATCTGACCATCAACAAGCATCTCACAAGCACCGCATTTCCCTATTCCACATTCAAGGCTACGCTCACGATTATCGAGGCTATGGCTATGTATTGGAAATCCTGCCTGATGCAAGGCAGCGGCTATGGTAAACCCTTTTTCACCTTCAATAGTATTCCCCTTAAAAGTAAACGTAACCTTTTCAGGGCTTGGTACTTCGAGAATTGGATGAGTCTTGATTTTGAGCATATTACAAAGTTTTAAGCATTAAAGCTTCTATTAAATTTGAAGGTTTAAAGTTAAAACTAGTTGATCTTGTAATCAATGATGTTTGTCAGGGTTTTTCAAACGGTTAAAGTTTGAGCTGCAACTTGTATTGCTTTAGCATAAAGGAATAATCAAGGGGCTAACCTCTCAATGAGCCACTCATCGTTAATCAATGTATACTGAATGCGATCGTGAAGACGATTTGGTCGTCCCTGCCAAAATTCATAAAGATTGGGAATTAGGGAATATCCACCCCAATTGGGTGGTCGCTTAATGGTTTTACCTGAGAACTCTTCCTGGTAGTCGTGTTTTAGACTATCCAAGTATTTGCGATTTGGTATTACATGGCTTTGTGGCGAAGCCCATGCTCCAATTTTACTTTTTTCAGGGCGAGTATAGAAGTATCGATCTGATTCTTTTTCGCTTAACTTAATGATTTTTCCCTCAATTCTAACCTGTCGTTCTAATTCTGGCCAAAAAAATACAATGGCACCAAAAGGATTTTGAAGTATTTGCCTTCCCTTTTTGCTCTCGTAGTTAGTGAAAAATGAAAATCCATTATCACCATAATCCTTTAAAAGAACTATTCTATTCGACGGCTTCCCATCGAATGTACAGGTTGCTAACGACATGGAATTGGGCTCAAGGCAGTCGGATTTCAATGCCTCTGAAAACCATAAATCGAACTGCTTTAAGGGGTTGTGATCGACATCATGCTTACCTAGTTGCCGTAGATTATACTCCTTCCTTATTTCGGATAGTTTCTGCTTTTTCATTTTGCAAATCCTCTTTACCAAGTCCAAACTTGTGTCTTGCGCTGGAAATACTAGCGTTAAGTTCAAAGCCAACAATAAGACCAATGGCATTGAAATATAGCCAAAACATCAGTGCCAGCAGGCTGCCAATTGAACCGTACAAAGCATTGTACTGCCCAAATCTATTAACATAGAACGAAAAGACTAGGGAAGTCACCATGATCATCATCGTTGCCATGATTGAGCCTGCCGAAATAAAACGGAACTTTGTACGCTTTGCAGGCGCTAAATAGTAAAGGAACGAAATGGAAAAAAAGAATAGTCCAATTACTATTACCCACCTTATAATAACAATCAAGTAGAAGGTAAAGTTCAAGGCAAGCACATTATTATCCACCAGAAGGGTAAGAAGCCACTGACCAAAAATAACTAAGATCACTGCTATGGTAACTAGTGTTGGAAGTAAAAAGGTTAATAAAAAGGCCACCAAATGCTTGTTGACGAAACTTCGGGTTTCGATGGTATGGAAGGTAGCATTGAAGGCATCGATAAGTGCACTGATCCCGTTATGAGAAAAGAAAAATGCTGCCAAAAAACCAAATGATAGCAAACCCCAACTTTTCTGTGTAACCACCTCAACTAGCGTTGTCTCAATAAGCTCAAAAGCAATGGATGGAATAATGCCTTCAATAAGGTTAAGCAGTTGATCTTGAAAATTTTGAACTGGAATATAGGGAATTAGGGTAAAGATGAAAATGATGGTTGGGAAAATCGCCACAAAGAAATCAAACGACACTGCCGATGCCCTTGTGGTTATACTTCCCTTAACAATACCCCTGAAAAAGAATTTAAGCACATCGTATATTGGCACTCCCTGAAAGCCAATAATTGAAATCCTCCTTGCCCTTCGAAGGGCAAATTGAAATAAAATGGAAAACTTTCGGATTATTGATTTTGGGTGCCTCTTCATCGATTTTGAAAAAAGTACAAAACTATATCTTCTTCAGATTCATATCCAAGCTTTTGATCTGATGGGTCAGGGCTCCAACAGAGATAAAGTCAACTCCTGTTTCGGCGTATTGGAGAATTGTGTCAAGGGTAATACCCCCCGATGATTCGGTTTCCAATCTCCCATCGATCAACTTCACAGCCTTTCGGGTATCATCAACGGTAAAATTATCGAGCATAATCCTTTGCACGCCACCTGTTTCCAATACCAATTTAACCTCAACAAGATTGCGTGTTTCGATTTCAATGTCCAAAGATTTGTTGTTTTCCTTTAAATACTTATTTGCCATACGAATTGCCTGTACGATTCCCCCGGCAAAGTCAATATGATTATCCTTAAGCATAATCATATCATACAAGCCCATCCTATGGTTAAAACCCCCACCCATACGAACTGCCATTTTATCAAGTTCTCTCATCCCCGGAGTTGTTTTTCGTGTATCCAGCACTTTTGCCTTAGTTCCCTTGATTTTCTCAACATATTCTCGAGTTTGTGTAGCAATGCCACTCATACGTTGAAGTATGTTCAGCACTATTCGCTCTGCCTGAAGTAATGCATGAACTCTACCTGAAGTCCTAAAAGCAATTGTTCCAACCTTCAAAAAGTCTCCATCATTAGCAAGGGGTGTAAAAACAACTTCAGGGTCTATTCGCCTATAAACGTTTGAGGCAACTTCTAAACCAGCGATAACACCTTGTTGCTTTAATTTAAGTTGAACTTCTCCTGTTGCATTACTTGGAATACACGATAGAGAAGAGTGGTCACCATCGCCTATATCCTCAGCAATGGCAATGTTAATAAGTGATTCGATATGTGACATGGTCATTTTATTATACAAAATAGCCGTAAAAAATCGATTAAAGGGTTAATCCCAAACAAAAGCATTTGTTATACCCTCAAAAATACACTTAAATGATCAAATCGCTAATAGAAAAAAGAAGATTTAACGGAGGTATGATAAACAAGGAGAAAAAAATCAACGGATAGTTCCATCCTCGCCATTCTCAATACGAAGTTGGTGAATTAATAAATTTTCTTTTTCAGATTTTAAAAAGATTGATACCCTAAAACTGGCCGTTTCGGAAACAAGAACACCAATGGCAAAACTGGTGGCTCCTTTTGTTCCTTGATGGTTCACCTTGAAAGATTTAGGTTTATTTTTTGTAAAAAAATCCCTAAGCATAAGTTCAGTTTGAGCTTTGCTGTATATATTATCTTCCCCAAGTATTTCCAACTCAACGGTTGGATTCAAGTGTTTTGCGATTTCACTTGCATTGCCATTCGCCATAGCTTCGGATACTTTTTGAATAACATCTGGGGGATCGGTTGGAACGGATAACCCTGTAACTATTCCTACAAGCACCATCAACATTATAATAAACAAGTGTTTCTTCATTTGCTTTGTTTTAATGGTTCATCACTAACTATTACATATGATTTTGTAATACAAACAATTAAATAACAGATCTCATATAAATTATCCCAACAATACCTCAAAATTCAGACCAAATAATTTGTTTAAAAATCATTAGTTTAAATTGTAAATTTACCCCAGTTTTGCAAAAAAATCAAATTAGTATCAAAAAAACTTTTCAAACATATTATTGCTTTTTCTTTTACAGTGATGTGAACACTTAAAAACATTGAAAAAACCATGAAGATTAATTTACTAGTTGTAGGGAAAACAAACATAAGTTATTTGGAAAATGGTATTGATTTGTATTTGAACCGTTTAAAACATTACTTAGATTTCAATCTTAAGGTTATTCCCGAACCAAAGAACACCCAAAGTTTAACTCCAAAACAGTTAGTTATAATCGAAGGAGAACTTATCTTAAAATTCCTAAATAGAAATTCCGATACAATACTCCTTGACGAAAGAGGTGAGCAACCCTCATCATCTGAATTAGCGAATCTGATTAATAAAAAAATGATCTCAGGAACTAGAGAACTTACTTTTGTTATTGGGGGACCCTACGGGTTTTCTGATGAGGTTAAGAAAAATATTAAAACAACCCTCTCTCTTTCTCGCCTTACCTTTTCGCACCAAATGGTGCGACTTATCTTCGTTGAACAACTATATAGAGCCATGACAATTATTCGCGGGGAACCATATCATCACGAGTAATGTCTATGGAAACTTCTGAATAAGAAAACGCTTATTTAACAAATGCTCATTTATCACACTTAATGAATCTTACAAACAGTTTCCTAATGGCTTAATTTTTGTATAAATTAGGCCATAGTTTAATCTAATTCATTAAGTTTGTCATTAACACGATTCATAAATTAATAGGGTCATAGATAGTTTTTAAATCCGGTTTTATTTCATATCAAGCCAATACAAAAGTGAGACAACGAACAATAAAAGCACTTCTCATTGTTTTCTCAATAATTTCTTTACTTTCGTTTTCTTTGATACGATTTACCCCTGCATTGGTAACCAAGAAGTTAGCAACTCCGCCACGGGTAAAGAAAACACAGACAATCCTAATTGAT
Source organism: uncultured Rikenellaceae bacterium (assembly GCA_964509385.1). GTDB lineage: Bacteria > Bacteroidota > Bacteroidia > Bacteroidales > Tenuifilaceae > MWFE01. Next base: position 12,099 of record CAZDXY010000035.1, on the reverse strand, counting down.
AGAACGAAAAAAGGGCTTGACCACACAGCTAAGCTGATGGAGGAGGCTCTAGAAATGGGGTTCCCAAAAACATTTGATAATCTGAATAAAAATCTTGGAGATAAGCTTAAGGATGAAGGGTTAGCCATTTTTCTCTTTCGAGATGATGAGCTGATATTTTGGTCTGAGAATTTGGATATTTCTACAATTCCCCAAGAATCGGCAAAACTGGTTTTTGCACAAAACGTTTGGTGTATTTCCTACTGGCTATCTGGCGAAAACATAAAGGGTTTACTCTTGATAAAGGTTAAATATAACTATCCTTTCCAAAATCAATTTTTAAAAAACCAGTACCATAATTCATTATCCTTTTTAGAAAGTTATTCCATTTCACCTGTTCAAATAGAGGGTGCTTTTCCAATATCCCTTTTTTCAACTCAACCTGTTTTTTACCTTAGTCACATCCCTCAATTCTTTGATAAAGAATGTGGTAAAATAGAAGCAACATTAATGTGGACTGGTTACATTTCACTTTTAATACTCATCTACATATTATTCTGGCTACCCACCCTTAGAAGGAAAGGTTTACTTAGTACAATAATGCTAATCGTTATACTTTCAGCATTTCGAATAGGTGTACTTTACCTCCATTGGCTTCCCCAAACGGGCTGGTCGCTTTTTGGCCCTGAGATTTTTGCTTATTCATGGATGTTCCCATCATTAGGAGATTTTTTCCTTAATTCGATAATTATATTTGCCATTACTTGTTATGCCTATTGGAACCTATCTTTTAGCCTTCGTAACTGGAAAAAATTTGCAGATACAATTCTACTGTTTTTTTTGGGTGTTTTAAACTTCTCAACATTCTTCATTATCGATCATCTATTTTCAATTTTAATCCTTAATTCAACAATCGTTCTTGAAGCATATAAAATTTTTAACCTTTCATTTTATTCGGTAATAGGGTATCTATCAATTTCTCTTTGGTTCGCTACTGGGACCTTGATATTACACGGAACATTAAACCAGCTGATCAGAGCAAATCGGGTTACAATTTTTTGGCTAACACCCATTTCATACATCTTAACCCTTGGGGTTTTTGCCCTTTTTGGGCATCTGCCAACTATATATGGAATAATCATAACTGTGATTTTAGCATTGATCATATTGAAATACTATGGCAGGATTAAGGTACTACCCTCCCTTTATATCCTTTTACTGGTTTCTATCTTTTCTATATACACTGTGCTTTTAGTATCAGATTACGCTGATATCAAGGATAATAATATTCGAAAAGTTCTGGCTATTAACCTAAGCAATGAGCGAGATCCAATTGCCGAAGTGTTATTTCCTGCCATTGCCAAAAAGCTTCACGCTGATGAAGAGGTGAAACGTTATCTGGAATATATTGCTCAGAACGAGAACAACCTTTATGATCATTTAAACGATAACTATCTTGGAGGTTACTTTAAGAAATACGATTACCAAATAACCATTTGCCTATCAACATCGGATCTTATCATTGAGAAAACCGGGGAGGTTACTCGATGCTACGATTTCTTTGAGGATATGATAAACGAATATGGCTTACGAATTCCTGGAACCAGTTTTTTTCATCTAAGCAATCAGAATGGCCGAATAAGCTACCTTGGAATGCTTGAGTATGTCCTCTCGGATGGAAGCGAGATATGCATTTACCTTGAACTCGACACAAAGATAAGCCATGATCTTCTTGGGTATCCAGAGTTACTATTGGAGGGGAGACTGACCGGAAAATCTGCTATTGATAATTATTCCACTGCCAAGTATAGCAATAAACAACTCATTGCAAGAACAGGAGAATACGATTATCCTCTTATAAATCAATTTGAGATGGATTCGCTAAATCGTTACTCTTATGTAAATCTGAATGGTTTTAATCACCTAATTTACAACAGCGAAGGAGATTTATCCATAGTCTTAAGTCGTCCAAAAGTCAGCTTGTTCAACGTAACCGCTTCCTTTGCCTGGGTTTTTCTTTTCTTCTATCTATCACTAGTGCTTTTGCATAAGATTAGTGGTATCAGTGTTGACTTGAGTTCTTCCTTTCCAAGTTTTAAGAATCGTATTCAAAAAGCCATGGTTCAGGTTCTTTTGCTATCATTAGTGATGGTTGGAATCGTTACAATTACATACAATGTAAAAAGTTTTCAACGAAAGAACTTCAATAACCTAATGGAAAAACTCTCGTCAACAATGGTAGAAATCGAGAACAATTTGGTTAACGAAGGTATTCTACACTCAGATTATTCAGATTACATTACCTACTATTTGGTTCACCTTTCAAACGTATTTTATAGTGATATCAATCTTTACGATTCAAATGGTAAACTTTTATCCTCCTCCCGACCCGAAATCTTTGAAAGAAAACTAATGGGTACCATGATTAATCCAATTGCTTGGAATGAAATTGCTTTCAAACATCAAGCTAGATTAATCCATACTGAAAAGATAGGTAAAATGAGGTATCTTTCAGCATACGTTCCCCTAGTTAACATACATAACGAAAGTGTTGGTTATCTTAATCTGCCATACTTTACAAGACAAAGCGAGTTTATCAATGAAGTTTTTACTATTATAGTTGCTTTGGTCAATCTTTATGCACTATTAACACTCATCACCCTCTTTGTTGCCATTGTTGTTAGTAATCAAATCACTAAACCATTACAATTAATACGTGAAAAGTTAGGCAAGATTGATATCACAAAGCATAACGAACCGATTAACTACGTGGGCAAGGATGAAGTAGGACTTTTGGTAAATGAATATAATAGGATGATTGTTGAACTTACTGAGAGCGCACAGATGCTTGCTTTGAGCCAACGTCAAAGTGCTTGGCGTGAAATGGCAAAGCAAGTTGCCCATGAAATAAAAAATCCATTAACTCCCATTAAACTAAATCTTCAACATATAGTAAAAGCGAAACAGGAAAATGACCCAGACTGGGAAAAACTTTTCGATAATTTTGCCATAACCCTTGTTGACCAGATCAATGTTTTAAGTACAATTGCTACAGAGTTTTCCAATTTTGCTAAAATGCCATCTGGAAGTTTTAAACAGGTAAACCTTAAAAAAGTGGTTGATGATGTAGTAATCCTTTTTACTGGCTATCCAAACATTATCATAAATAGCAATCTTACGGGAATTGAAAGCATTTTCATTTTGGCTGATAAGGAACAATTAAGCAGAGTTTTTGTTAACCTAATTAAAAATTCTGTTCAGGCAATTGATCGGAATAAGGAAGGTTTAATTGATATATCTTATAAAACATCTAAGTCTCATATAACCATTTTAATTGAGGATAACGGCTGTGGCATTTCTTCTGATTCAAAGGCTAAAATGTTTAGCCCAAACTTTACAACTAAATCAGGAGGTATGGGGCTTGGTCTTGCAATTAGCAAAGAGATTATTGAAGCATTTGAAGGAAAAATATGGTTTGAAACCCTTGAGAATGTAGGCACCAAATTCTTTGTACAACTTAGAATATCTAGTAGAGATTCGAAAAATGATAGTGTTTAAACTATTGAAAATAATTCATTAAAAAATTGAATACTAAATGTTACTGTTGCTCCTGCTCAAGTTTCTTCTCCTGTTCCATTATTTTTTCCTGCTCTAGGAGTTTTGCCTGCTCAAGGTTTTTTTCTGCATCCTTTAACCGAGTCTCAGCATCTTTCATTCTTACCTTTGCCTTTTTAAGGTTTTCTTTGCCCTTCTGCACTATTTTTTTCCCGGTATCGTATTTCTTAATTGATACCTTATAATCATTATTCCAATTCCTTACAGCTTCTCTATTCTGATTATCAACCTCTTTTAGCTCCTCCTTAGCTTGATTTACCTCCTCCTTCTCTTTAGACCTCAACTGCTTTTCCAAGGATTTACGAGCATTGAAATGTTCTCTTTCAATACTCTTTTTCTGCTGAGCCAGTAACTTTAATTCTTCCTCAGCTTCAGAAACCATTCCCTCTCCAACTGAAATTAGGCTATCAGCCGAAATTATTAACGCCTCAGTCGCTTCAATCCTTTGTTTTGCTGCTTCAACCCTTTCCTGAAGCCTTGTTATCTTATCATCCTGGCTATAACTTGTTATTGTAAGGACAGATAACAAAATTGTGATTGTTGCACTTAAAGTAGAACTCATTGTACCAGTTTTTCGTGAAAAAATCAAGCTTAAAACAACCATAAAAATATGAAATAGTGACTTTGCATGCTAAAAATTCTCGAATATTTTTTAAAATAAATACGGGGGGTCTTCCCCCCCGTAGAAATTTAACAAGCTAAACATCCTTAACGCTTAACAAAAACAAAATCACCACCTTCATCTCCAGTTCCTTTAATATCTCCATACATTGGAACTGTTGGGCTACTATTCATAACTGCTGTTCTAAAACTGCTAAATAGTTCCTCTGCAGGTAAATAATCCATGGTGTTTTCCTCAAGCCTTTGCACAAGCAATCTTAAGAAAACACTCTCATCGGGTACTTCGGTAAGAGCTCCACTTGTCATAGCTTTTCGGCTCTTCTTGTCGTAGACTTTATTTAGTTGATCTGTAGCATCAGCAAATGCTTTACGAGTTTTGAAGATTCCTCCTCCAAAGCATGCATCGGTAATAAGAAGAGTATGCTTACTTTTAATGGCAGCAATGTAATCTCTAAGCTGACTGTTGGCTATCCAATTGCCTGTGCTTTGTGCAGAAGCATCAGACGGTAGCCAGTAACCAAACTCAGTTTCAGTATCAAAATAGCCATGTCCGGCAAAGAAAATCAATAAGTTGTCGTCTTTTGTTACCCTTCGGGTAAGTTTATCTAACTCATCAATAAGCTGACCTCTGGTAGGATTTTTAAGAAACACTACATCCCTTGAATCAAACACATACCTATCAACCAAAACCTTCCCTAACTTAACGGCATCTCTTACCGGGTTGTCGAGGGTAGCAATCCCCTGATCAGGGTATTCATTAACTCCAACAATTAAAGCGTAGTATTTAGGTGCTTTGGGTGCATCGAAAATAAGATCAAGTTCTTCTGTATCGGAAGCAACCTTTTGACCAGGCACGTCCTTGCGGTGAATTATAAACCGTCTCTCAACGCTATTTTCAAATATATCCATGGCACGTATTATAATATCATTACGTCCCATCTTTAGCGCTACGTGTGCCTCAAAAATGCCATCAGGTTTAATGGTAGCATTTCTACCATTCACAACCACTTCGAAAATTCCACTCTCATCGCTTGCTGTTCCTTTAACAAAAAGGGTTTCCTCAGTAACGGTTAACTCATTAGAGTCACCAATGGATCTTAAGCGTCTATCATCTAATCCCCCTGCCGATGATTGTGCGTATGGTCTACCCCTTGTGGCCTCTCTCCCAATTAGAGTAACTCCTTCAGGTACTAAAACCGAAACCATGGGGGGTTTTGTATCAGCCTTAATCTCTGCAACCTTGGGTTTTTGGATATTCAGTTTGGCGGCAATGGTTGATTCAAACTTTTTTGATACGCTAGTAGACATGGAAGTGGTTGGCTTATCAGAGATCGGAAAATCGCGGAATTGGAGTGCGCTGATCTCGAGATTGTCCAGTCCAAAACGTGATATTGTAAGAAGTTCGGCACCAATACTAAGCCTCATCACCCTATCAACATCTGAAGGGATTCTGTCGAAAGTAAAGCTAGCCTGTACAGTTTCACCTTTTTTAATGGTGCGCTGGGGTGTAGAATGACGTTGTGAGCCAACTACTTCTCCTAACTTTCCTCGTTGAGCATCATAATTTCGCTTACTAAAATCAGTAATTGTAATTAACCCGTTAATAAGCTTCAAATCGCGAGGCTCTCCATTGTTGGTTATGTTAAGTACCAACTCTAGCTGATTATTGCCTATTCGATGGAGGCTAATTAGCTTGAAAACCACATTACTAAAATCATCCTCAAGAGGTTGTGTAGTTTGGGTGTTCCCTGTTATTTTGAAAACAACATCACCCTGAAGTGAAGGGAGGTCCTTAAGAACATCCCAAATGATCACTTGATTTTTACCCCCTGTAATCGATTTTCCAACGTAACCAGAAACCGATTTCATGGGTTGAAATGTTCTACCACCATCTAAAGAATAGGTAGGATTAATGTTGAAAAGCTGTCCAAGCTGTTCACCAACAATTGAGTATTCAATGTTCACATTTTCACCCAGCTGTTTTAAGTTCAACTCC
>CAZDXY010000035.1:0-5744 GCA_964509385.1 uncultured Rikenellaceae bacterium | reverse complement strand
TCCAAATTCAATGCCATTAATAAACATTTTTGCAGTTTTTATTGCCACCTCTCTAGAGAGGTTTGACATCTGAGGGCTATATTGCTCTCCTAGTGTTTTTATTTTAATTGAAGATTGCTCTGTTGATAGGGTAAGGTGTCGAAGAAACTCTTGAGAGAAAATACTCCAAAGTCCATTGTAGCTAACCAAGGGCTGAGTATTTGGAGCCCACGATGGGTTGGAATATTTATAGATAAAGAGGGGAGTATTTATATCTTTCCCCATAAATTCAGAAATAACTAGAAACCTATTTCCCTTTTCACGATATGTAAACTGAGCAGTAATAAGGGGTGAATTGGGTACCCTTAATGCAGAAATCATCTCGTATTCTGCCTGAGGTTCAAAGGCTTCTCCAACCTGTGCTTCAATATACAGAACAGTACCCACAGTAGACATCATAGGAATAGCATCTCGGTTTGCATAAGGAGAAAATGAATACCGAATTAAAACTATTGCTTCATTGTAACGGGTAAAATGCTGATCAATAACTGAAAAACTTAAACTATCGGCACTTCCAGTGGCAGATACCTTGAAATATGTATCAAAACGCTGGCGATAATTAGTTTGCTTTCCCTCCTGATACTCGGTTGTATAAACATCTCTAAAGTACTGGATTTGAGCCTTATTAAGTAGAACCGCCATTGATTTTGCTCTATAAATTGCCTGTAAGGTTGCTTCCTCAGGGGTTTGATCGGGATCGGAAATGCCTATTGAATAGACATAATCAGTTGTTGACTGTGGCGGAGAGAAAAACCAACTTGGAAGGGTGTCGGGATAATAGCTTAACCTAGATACGTTTTTAAAACTACCTAACTCTATGTTATGCCCTTTCCCTTCTGTTTCCTTTATAAAGATTTTTTCAAATTCTTCTTTCGATTGGGCATTGACAATGTCTGTAAAAATAAAAAAGATTGAAAATAAACTAACAATGCTTACTGAACACCTGTATTTATTCATTATACAAAGGCTTAAATTAGTGAATGCGTTAGGTAAAGTTATAAAAATATAGCAGTGAGTTATTAAAAAAATAATCATTTTTTACGTAAGGCCATTTTAACTGCATAAATACTTTAAAAAGTGTGATAAAAAAAGCTGCAAACAAAATCAAGTTTGCAGCTTTTTTAAGATGTTATTTGAGGGCTAAAGGCTTTGAAGGCTTTCTATATAAACCTCTCGATCAACTTTTCTAAATAATCCCTGTAATACATTACCGGGCCCTAATTCTGTAATGCTGGTTGCACCTCCTTCGAGCATATTAATCATAATCTGAGTCCATCGAACAGGTGATGTGAGTTGTGAAATAAGATTTTTCTTAATCTGGTCAGGATTTGTGTGAGGTTTTGCGTCAACATTTTGATAAACCGGGCATAATGGTTGCCTGAAAGTAGTTGCTTCTATGGCCTTAGCCAATTCGACCCTTGCAGATTCCATTAAGGGACTATGAAATGCTCCACCCACTTTCAGTGGGAGTGCCCTTTTTGCTCCGGCCTCTTTAAGCTTCTCGCAAGCAATTTCAATACCCTTCATTGAACCTGAAATAACCAGTTGCCCTAGGCTATTATAATTTGCTGGAACAACAACATCTTCAACTGCTTCGCATATCCTTTCAACCACATCATCATCGAGTCCAAGAATAGCGGCCATTGTTGAGGGTTCCTTTTCGCAGGCCTTCTGCATGGCCATTGCTCGCTTTGACACCAGCACTAAACCATCCTCAAAGGTTAGCGTGCCATTTGCTACCAATGCGGAAAACTCACCCAAAGAGTGACCGGCAACCATCTCGGGTTTGAATTTATCGCCTAAAACTTTTGCAAGTATTACCGAGTGCAAAAAAATTGCAGGTTGAGTAACTTTTGTTTGTCTCAGATCCTCTTCGGTTCCTGAAAACATTAGATCGGTAATTCTAAAGCCCAATATTTGATTAGCCTTTTCAAAAAGTTCCTTTGCAACTTGGGAATTATCGTAAAAATCTTTCCCCATTCCAACAAATTGTGCTCCCTGTCCTGGAAATACGTAAGCTTTCATGTAATTTTTTTTTTGGTTTAGGGCACAAAAATATCAATTTTTAAACTTTGTAGAAGCATTAAATATCTATTTAATTCAAAGGATATGTAGCACAATTTAATATTACCATGCAGGATTGATCATTCCTTTTCCTCTAACAAGATTGTAAATTGTTAGAATAATGTATGAAGCGATAAAATTAAGTCCAGATATTATTGTGGCAAAAACAAAAAGTGCACCAAACGTTCCAACCCATTTATTTATGCCCGTAGAGTAGTTTTCGAGCTTAACATAGTTCCACCAACTCCCAAAATGTGCACTTAATCCTGTAGCTTCAAGACCAAGAATTATCAAATTAACCACCAAAAAGAAAAGGACAAGGGTAATTAGCCCGCCTTTTGCCCCTTTTATATCAGGAGGACTCAATTGCATATGCGATGAAACAGAAATAGCAAGGTATAAGAAAATCCAGAACCTGTAATCTGTGAAGTTACCGATACTAAAAAGACTACTTAATGTTGCTTTAGCAGTACTCCACATAGTTGTGAAGACTCCGCTATATTCCCCCCTAACTCCCTTGACAAGGCTTTGGCTTTGCGCTTGAATCCCAGAAAATACTTCGTTTGTATTTGGGACTAAATAGTATAAAGCCGCATAAAGTACCAATGCGCCAAATATTATGGGTCCAACACCTATAAAGAAGTTGCCAATCTTTTGGTACGTACTATTTGGATTATAGGAATGATTTACGTATCCAAGAGTTCCATCCTCTGAGTTAGGACTGTATAGTTTCATCTCCACAATCCTATGCCGAAAAAGAATGCAAAATATGGCATGCCCCAATTCGTGTACCGGGGTACCTATCCATCCCGTAAAGATGATATCCAATTTTTGTCCTACTGATTTAACATATGTAATCCTTGTAAATCGGGCAAAAACATACAAGAGAAGTCCAAAAATAAAAAGAAGTCCTAACAACCAGATAAGCTGGCCAAAGGTTGTGATAACAACTTGTTTTAAAAACTCGAGAATTCCATTAATATCTTTCATGGCAGTTTATATTTTTTAAGCTTTTAAGGTAATAAATTAACATTCGTTTAAGATATAAGTAACGAAAGTAATCTATCAAATTATAAAATAGTAACAATTCATAAACCTTTTGATAAAATGCATAATATTAATGATGTAAAATTTGAATTCTTATATGATCTTTACATACATTTGAACTATAATTAAAAACAACTACTCAACTTAAAAATATTAGATATGAAAAAGTTTTATTTCATTTCATTACTATTGTTTTTCGGTCATTCTCTCTCTGCTCAACTTTTTAAAATTGCAGGACATGAGATTGGGTTTATTTATGCAGGGCCCAAACTCGGCATGAACTTTTCGAAAATAACAAATTGGAGTGAGTTTGGGAGTGTTCAAAATAAAACAAAAACGGGTTACCAGTTAGGTGCAGTTGGTGAAATTGGTATAACAAATAAACTTTCCTTGCAATCGGAGTTATCATTCATTTCAAATGGTACTAGATTGGACGACACCTCTGCTGCCAACTTTGATGCAAAAATAAAAACAAAATATATAGGCATTCCTCTGTTAGCTAGAATGTCATTTAGAGTTTTAGGGCTAAGAAAAGTTTATGCAATGGGTGGAAGTTATCAGAACATTCGTACAGGAGGATCTTATGTTTCAACCGATTATAATGAACCCCTTAATTCAGAAGGGTGGAGAAGAATTGACTGGGGCCTTATGCTTGGAGCAGGTGCCGAATATCCATTGAAAGAGGGCGTAATTGGGCTTGACCTTCGCTATGAAATGGGTTTTCTTGACGCACATATTTCTGACCGTGCAAAGAACAGACATCGATCATTTAAAATTAACCTAGTATATAAGTTCGATTTAGTTGATTTTTTACTCAAACTTTAGGCTCAAATCAACGATAGGTTCAAATATACTATTAATTACTCAAGAAATTATTTGACGTTGTTCCAAAACAAATTCAGTAAAAATCAGGTAATGATTTATCTTTACCTGATTTCTTTATTCCTAAGTTATGATACTAATAGTTTCAACCACACAACAAGAGGTTAAGCAATTATGCCCAGATTTCAGTTTAACAATCGGAGTTATAAATCCATTATCTATTGGTTTTCGCAATGATGTTAATGTACTAATAACAGGAGTTGGAGCAGTTCCAACCACCTATCATTTGATGTCGGTAATTTCAAATAGTCAGTATTCAATGATTATAAATATTGGCGTTGCCGGAAGTTACTCCCCAAAATATAGTATAGGCGATGTAGTAATGGTTGAAAAGGAAACTTTTTCCGATTATGGGATTGACGATAATGGTCATTTTTACTCCATTTTCGATAAGAATTTAGCAAATCCAAATCAGTTTCCTTATGAGAATGGCTGGATCCGTTGGCCTTCAAATGAATATTTTCCTCTAGTAAATCATTTACCTAAGGCCAAAGGTATTACAGTTTCAACTGCTTCTGGATCCGCAGAGGTTATTAGCAGAATAAAAAATCAATTTTCAGCAGATATTGAAACTATGGAGGGAGCAGCAGTATTCTATACATGCTGCATGATGAACATACCTTTTATTTGCCTTAGAGGAATTTCCAACTTGGTTGAACCTCGTAACGTTTCGAATTGGAATCTCCCCTTGGCTATAAATAATGTTTGCCTTGAAGCAAAAAAACTAATTGAAAATCTACAATGAAGCTAAAGCTGGCTTTTTCCACCTGTCCAAACGATACTTTTATTTTCGATGCTTTAGTTAATCATCACATAAGTAAAAGCAGCGAGCTATTGTTCGATATTCATTTGGCCGACATACAGGAACTTAACGAAATTGCCATTAAAGGCGATGCCGATATAGTAAAAATAAGTTTCGCCCTATATCCATTAATCTCTAAGAATTACCAGCTACTAACTTCGGGGGCAGCCCTTGGTAAAGGTGTAGGCCCATTGCTTATTTCCAAAAGGAAAATCTATCCAGATGAAATTAAATTTACTCGCATTGCCATTCCCGGCGAAAATACTACTGCAAATCTTCTGTTTACACTGGCATTCCCCGATGCTTTGCAAAAGAAAGCGTATCTTTTTTCAACAATTGAAGATGTAATCCTTGACAATGAAGCTGATGCTGGAGTGATAATTCATGAAAACCGATTCACCTATCAAAAAAAGGGACTTAAAAAAATTATGGATCTTGGTGAATTCTGGGAAAAACAATCCGGCTTGCCCATACCCCTTGGTGGGATTGCCATCAAAAGATATTTACCAGAAACTGTTAAAAAGGAAATAAATTCATTAATAAACCAAAGCGTGGAGTATGCAATGGCCAACCCCTTTCAATCGATCAGTTACGTGAAAAGCCATGCTCAAACCATGGATAATGAAGTTATGCTCCAACATATTAAGCTATATGTAAATGATTTTACTCAAGATTTGAAGGAAGTCGGGCAAAATGCCATTAATGAACTTTTCAGCGAAGCTATAAAATCGGGTTTTTGCAAACCAATTGACATCCTCAGCCCCATTTTCATTGTGTAATTCTAAAGAAAATAAAATTATTCTCCGATAATTAAACCCAAAAAATCTCTATCCATATTTACTACTCTTTTTATTATTGGTTCTACTGCAAATTTTGTGGAAAGGTTTAATTTTGGGAAATGGACTTTACT
>CAZDXY010000034.1:0-31739 GCA_964509385.1 uncultured Rikenellaceae bacterium | reverse complement strand
CCTGAAATTCTCGATAACCGCAGCCTGACGACTACTGAATCCAAGCCTTACGAGCTCTGAAGATGAAACGGTATTTGGGTCAAATCGGAAGAGTTCGGGTTCGGTAAAAGTTGGTTTTTCCTCTTCAACAAATGAAAAGTAACTTCTATCGGATTTTGGCTCGTATCTCAACGATGTGAAAAAGCTGTCTATCCTATGAAAATCGGCTGGGTTTGCCAACCGTGAAACTTCGTAAAATATAGTTCTATGGATGTATGGATAAATTGCGGCAAAGCAAACCAATAGGAATAGTATGATCAATCCATTTCGCTCTCCCTTTGAAAAGTTCAACCATTCCTTCCACATCGCTTAAAATCAATGGTTTTTGAGTTCACAATCTCATTTTGTTTATGCCTCCGATTCAACGTTCTCCTCGCTAAGCACAAAAAGAATTGAACTGAAATTGGCTTTAAGACCTCCACCTGTAATAAGGCAGGGAGCAGAGAGTACTTTTTCGCCGTGCTCGGTAACCTCTCCCTTCACCAGAACCACAACCTTATCTTTAAACTCGAATTCCTCGTTGGGTTTGGCAAAAACAACTTCGCCCTTATTTATGAAATTTCTAAGTTTTTTGGTACGCCATCCTGCCCAGGGTTGGATTTTCACCAGAAGTCGCTCTGCCATGTCGTAACCCGCAAAAAGCCAAAGCTTATCTTTGAGAATCTGCCTTTTCTGAAACTTCTTCTGGATAGCAGTAATATTTAATTTAAGGGCTGTCACTGGCGATTCGGCAGTATAAGTTGCCCAAAGGGGAATTTTTCGAAGTGTATCGTAAGCACAGATAACCGATCCTGGTTGGGCAACCCGAATTAGCTGGTTGTCCTTTTCAATTCGAACAGAGCCCCTGACAATGACGAAGAAACCATCGCTATGAGCATCCTCTGTGCATATCTTTGCATCGGTAGGGAACATCTTTTCCTGAAACAGGGAAGCCAGAAACTCCAATTCGCTTTCAGAGTGTGCAAGCAAAGCTGGCAATGTATGTAAATACCTCAACGATTCTGTAGACTTGTAATCTGGTGGTGAATCAATTATCTGCTTCATCTGGCTCTGGATAACAGCCTCAAGGCTAGTGGCATCGGCTGGTTCAAGCCGTCCTTGCTTTTCCAGCTTTTGTATGGTAACCATCTGGTGGTTGAGCAACGAACGCGAAGCTATCTGTGTTTCGATAGCGTGGTAAACCTCTGGGAAAGTATCCTTTAAATTTCGCAGAAAGGTTAATCCCATTATCTTATTCTCATTTATCTCATCCTCAAGGACAGAAACCTTATCAACCTCTTTGGTAACCTCATCAGTTCCTCCCGATAACCCCACTATTAAACTTGATAAACTTTTCAGGTTTTCCTCGTTGGCTACCACAAAACCCCTGGCACAGTCGTAGCTGAGTGCCAATTTTCTGTAAAATCTCCTTTTCCAAAAACCTCCCATAATGGGTATAGATTGCAGGAATACCAAAAGTTTCGATGTTTGCCACATTTGCTCCAGATCCTTTCGCTTTGCAAGCGATTCACGTCCATTGTAATCAAGCAGGTGGTCAATCTCATCGGAAAGGCTTTGAACAGCAGCAGAACTAAGTAAACCTTCGCTAAACTGTCGCCAATAGCTCTCCTTCTCCTTGAAAAGCATCCTCTTCCTGGTTTCAAAAAGGGTATCCTGAATCTTAGCATCAGCCTTAACCTCTTTTTCTTCTGGTAAGTAAGTTGCCACTGTATCCCAATCAGCACCTGACATAAACCGATTTTCCTTGAGCTTGGTAATCTCCTTTTCGCTTCCTTTGCGAAGCATTGATATGGTTTGATGGAAAAGCTGTAATCGGGCTTCGCCAACCTTTGTAAGTCCTAACTTTTCGATTAGGGGTTTAATGGTTGTGGCGTTTATCAAAGATGTTAAAAATACTATCCCTGCTGTAAGTGAAAGTATTTGCGTTCTAACTTCTGCATCGATGGTATACTCATTTGCTACGATAAGCGCAAGCGCTAATCCAATGGCCCCCCTTAAGCCACCCCACCATGCTATAATTCCATCTTTTGGACTAAGTCCATAGCCTATATGCTTCATCAAAGGGTAAAATAGTGCCAACACCAAAGCTCTTACTACCAATATTGCTATGTATATAATGATAAGAATCAGAAAATCGCGTCCAGTGTAAGTTACACGCAAAGCGATAACAACACCAACTATCAAAAAGATTAGGGTATTGGCAATAAAAGCTGCCAACTCCCAGAATTCGTGAAGGAAGTGTCCCACCTGCGGACTTATACGGGTACGTCCTATTCCAGCCATCATAATACCAAAGGAAACAAGAGCCAAAACTCCAGATACATGCACAAAATGCTCAGCAATGAAGAATGCAAGGTAAGCTGCACCTACTACAACTGTAATTTCAAAAAGTGCATCGTTAAATACTTTTTTGAGCCACGTTACAACAATCCATCCCACTGCAACCCCAACAAGTACACCTCCAAGGGCAACACGAACAAACTCAACAATGGCATTGCCACCCTCTCCGCCTGTTAGCATGGTAAAGAATACCATAAAAATCACGATGGCTGTTCCATCGTTCAGCAACGATTCACCCTCAATAAGGGTCGCCAGTTTCTTACTGGCACCAACCTCCTTAAGAATTGAAACCACCGCAACAGGGTCGGTTGCACTTATAATTACCCCAAACATTAATGCTACAGGCCAAGTCCACATCCCCAAACCAATATTAGTAACCTTAATCAACATTCCTACGGCCCCAGTCAACAATAAGGCAATTATAATACCAGGAACAGCCAGGATAAATGCGTTGGTAAACGATTTTTTAAAAGTATGCACATGCATGGCAAATGCCGCTTCGAAAATCAGGGTAGGAAGAAAGATGTAGAATATTACATGAGGATCGATATGCCCTGCCCAGTTAATGGATTCGCCGAAAAATGCCAATCCGCTATGTGCATCTAACCCCCAGAGCGAAGAGAAAAACCCAACTCGAAAGGCTATCCCGAGCAAAAGCCCAATTACTAAAAGGCTTATAGTGTAAGGTATAGCTAAGTTTCTAAGCCAATAACGTGTTGCTACACCGATGAATAGGGATACAATAATAAACAGCAAAGGTGCCATGCTGGTGTGACTACTATGCTCACCCCCGCCACCTGAATCACTAGCAGAAAGCAATATGTTGGCATAGGGAGATAAAAAATCTATTGCCCAAAGGTAGCCTGCTTGCATTAGCAAGGCGGTTTTACTTAAAAAGGATAACATTGGTGTCATATCGAATTTGGTTTTTTTGGGTTTCTATTGCATTTCTTGCATAAAAATGATAAACGTCTTCAAATTCAATAAAAAAACTACATAAAATTACAAAAAAACCAATGCGTGGGTTACGTAGCATAAAAAAAAATAAAAAGAGACTGTCTTAAAAGCCAATAAGGCTTAGATTTATTACTCTGTGGAGTTCTGTGTATCCACTGTGATACACTGTTGTACAATATATTAACAATTCCGCAGAGGTTTACAGAGTCCTTTTCTGAGTCACACAGTGAGCTTCTGAGACAGTCCCCAATATCTACAGTAAATGAAAAAACTAGCGGTAAGCGGCTTTATCAATATCGCTGATTGTTTTAAGAACTTTTGGGGGATTTAAATGCTTTGCAAGAAATGCATAAACCTTCAACCTAACCTCCTTGGCATGCTTGGTGTCCATCCTATCGAACGAGTGACCACCGGGAACATCCTGAAATATTTCATAATCGAAGCTCTTACCCTCCGCTTTAAGAGATTTGATGAGGTGCTCAACCTCCAGCACGTATACATCATCATCGTTGGTATTTGTGTGTATTAAAAGAGGCGTTTTGAGCTTATGAGCATTCCATGCAGGTGAACGTCGCCTATACTCTGCCACATCCTCATTCGCTGTTTTCCCGATATGGTAGTCGGCTGAGAAAAGGGCACGGTATCGGTCGGTTTGATAGCCCATGCGGGCTATTATATCGGAAACGGGCACCCCTGCATAGGCGCATTTATAATCGTTGGGATACTCAAATACGTTCATGAGGGCAATTAATCCACCATGGCTCCAGCCAAGTATTCCTACCCTATTCTTATCAACAAACTCATAGTTTTCGATCATGTAGTTCCGGCTTGCATGGGCATCCTGAATTTCAAGCCCCCCGTAGTCGATTTGCTCCCAAAGTTTTCGTCCATACCCGGTACTCCCTCTGTACTCAGGTGCCACAACAATATACCCCTGAGCCATTAACTCCTTAATAATGTGTATGTAGTAGGTAGTGAAATCGGCATGAACGCCTCCATGTGGAAGAACTAGCAACGGATATTTTTTGGAAAGATCAATACCCTTTGGTATGAAAACGTAAGACCAGAACTTTACATGATTATAAGCTCCCATCGCTGTAGGATTTTTAACTACAGCAGGTGGAGGGCCATACATGTATACTTTATCAACAATGGCTACATCGGCTAAACGATTGAACCAAAGTATATCATCGATGTTTTTTTGCAACTCATCAATACGATGATTAAGAGTTACGTTATACTCCCTAAGTGCCTTTATCTCCTCTTTCAACCCTTCAACATTCTGTGCACTAATAATGAAAGGTAGTAGAATGAATACAACAAGGAATCTTTTCATCATTCAGTATTTTTGGGTTTCAAATAATCTTAAATTGAAAAGTTCATAAAAATATGGATAATTAACCAAAGGAAAACAAAAATTTTGATGTTTAAATAAGTTTTTGGTTTATTCCCTAATGATCATAAAAAAATGGGCACCCTATTTGATTTAGGTTTGTAATGCATAACTTTGTGCGATGTGCAAGTAAACTAAATTATTCTTCCTCAATGAAAAAAATCCTGATACTCATTACCCTGACCATTACTGTACTTGCTTTAAGTGGGCAGGAGCCTGAACAACCAGCCGGTATAAAAATATCTACCGATAAGGTAAAGATTGATGGTAAATACTACTACATACACATTGTAAGAAAAGGGGAAACTCTTTACTCAATAAGCAAAGCATACAATCTGAGCCAAATTGAAATTGCCATGGAGAATCCGGACATTTACCTTGGGTTACAGGTTGACCAAGCATTAAAAATTCCAATCAAGGAAAACCAACAGGGAATTCTGGGTGATGATCAGGATGATAATTACATCTACCATGTGGTTCGAAGAAGGGAAACACTATTTGGGCTTTCGCGTAAATACGAAATATCAATACAAGATATCATTGAGGTTAACCCAGAAGTGGAAGAAGGGCTAAAGATTAGTCAAGTAGTGCTCATCCCCAAAAAGCGTACTCAAACCCTTGGCGATGCCAAACCCGAAGAATCGGAAAGGTTTATCTATCATGAAGTGAAACCCAGGGAGGGTTTCTTTGCCATTTCGCAGAGGTATGGAGTAAGTGAGGAGGTGATTAAAAAATATAATGCCAATCTGGTAAAGGATGGCATTAAGCTTGGCACAATCCTCAGAATTCCAAAAGATCCAAATGATACTATCTACTTCGATGGCTCATTGCATACATCTTATCGCCCATCGAAATCAATTAGTACCGTAGATGAAATTCAACCAACTTTTGTGTGTGATACTTTTGTTTACAACCGCTGGAGAGATGTGTACAATATTGCTCTTCTGCTCCCTTTCTATCAGGATGACCCTAAAAAACAAATTTTCGAAAGTTCAGATGATATTTCAATGGATTCCAGGAATACAACTTCTTCAATCTCTGGCAGTACGATTTCTCAAAGCACTTCTATCTTCTTGGATTTTTATCAGGGTGCATTGCTGGCCATTGATTCATTGAAAAGAGAGGGTTTGTCTATCAACCTTAATGTTTTCAACACCGGAAAGAGTGCCGAAATAGCTAAAAAGTTTATATTGGAAGAAGGCTTGCAAAAAGCTAACCTAATTATTGGCCCTGTTTATCCTGAGTGTCAAAAACCCATTTCTGATTTTGCCATGGAAAATCGCATTCCCATGGTTTCTCCGTTAGCTCAAAATAACTTCCTTTTGGAAAGCAATCCCCTCTTTTACCAGGCAAACCCTTCATTTTCAACACAAGTTGAAGAGTTTATCAAAAAAATCGACTTTTGCACCGGACAAAACATTTTGCTGCTTCATGAGGGTGATAGCACTAACATAAATTTAATCGAAATCTTTAAAAACCAGATCCAGCAAAGAATATCAAGCTGTGAGAATCCCGATGATATTCATTTTAAGGAGTTTACCTATAAACCTGGCAGCCCAACCACCGAAATACAGGAAAGAATAAGCCATAGCTTGGTACTCGACAGGGAAAATCTTGTTTTTGTTCCATCGAACAATGAGGTTTTCGTCGCCGATATGCTTGGAAACCTTCACACCCTTTCAACCATTTTCAAATACCCCATAAGCTTATATGGATTCCCCCGTTGGCAACGATTTGGTAACGTTCAGGTTGAATACTACTACCAACTTCAACTACACCTATTCTCTCCTTTCTACATAGATTACAGCAACTATCAGGTGAAGAATTTTGTTGAAAAATACCGTGAGACATACCGATCTGAGCCAACGCAGTACTCATTTAGGGGTTATGATGTTGTATTCTTTTTCCTTAGCGCAATGAAGAAATATGGTATTGATTTTCAGTATTGTTTGCCACAACACAGGGTAGATCTACTGCAATCGGATTATAACTTCAAAAGGATTGGTTCGGGAGGAGGCTTTGAAAACAGATCGGTATATCTGCTTCAGTATTCAAAAAACTTTGAAATTTTTAAAATCGATCATGGAACATCCCTTGAGGATAATCGCATAAAACCCTCCCTTTACATTGATGAACATGGAAAAAAAGAGGGAGTAATCTTTGAATTGCCCTAATGGCAAGGGTTTGTTAAATAATTTTTACGACTAGTCTATTGTTTTCAGCAGATAGAATCAAGAATTATCAATGAACAAATCGTTTAATAAACTTTCGCTAAGAGCAGGATGGGTTTCGATAATTATGAATACCATTCTGTTTGTTATTAAATACTGGGCAGGATTGGTTAGCGGATCGGTATCCATTATTGCCGACGCTTGGCATACCCTAAGTGATTCATTAAGTTCAGTGTTTGTAATTGTTGGTATTAAACTCTCAAGCAGACCTGCTGATAAGGAACATCCATTTGGTCATGGCCGATACGAGTTAATTGCCACAATTCTTATTGGCTGCTTACTTGCCATGGTTTCCTACAACTTCCTGATGGAATCGATTGAAAAGTTACAAAACAGGGATTCTGCAGATTTTGGTCTGATTGCCATGGTGGTGACCATAGTCTCCATTCTGGCGAAGGAAGCTTTGGCCCAATACTCCTTCCTAATTGGTCGTAAAACAGGATCGAGAGCTGTATCGGCCGATGGTTGGCATCACCGAAGCGATGCTCTGTCGTCGATAATAATTCTGGTAGGTATTTTCCTCAATAAGTATTTCTGGTGGATCGATGGTGTTCTGGGAATTATTGTTGCCCTAATGATTCTTTACACTGCCATAATAATCATCAAGAACTCATCGAATGTTATTCTTGGAGAAAAACCCTCCATCGATTTAAAAAATAGCATCGTTGAGATTTGCCAGCGAACCGTGGGTTACAATATCTTTCCACATCATATACATATTCACAACTACATTAACCATAGGGAGCTAACCCTGCATATCTACCTCCCCAATGACATGTCCATTGAAGGTTCGCATAATATAGCCTCTGCCGTAGAAAAAAACTTAGAGGACGAATTGAATGTTGACGCCACAATTCACGTTGAGCCGATTAGCCATAAGCCTTACGACAACGATAAAAATGTATAGTAACTGAGCTAAAGAATTGTCATCTCCTGTTTTGTAAGCCTCTTCAACCCCATAAAAAATTTGCTTGATAATCAGTGTATTGTTATGGCAAAACTTAATTTGGCTGTCCCGTTTCAAGTTAAACAATTCTTGGTAATGCGAATTCCTCACTACTTTTTTGGCTACCACCCAAAAAAGTAGCAAAAAAGGTCACCGCTGCCAGAGGGTGCTCTCGAACTCTACGGTTGAGCGGATTCTCCTTGCGGAGCGCAATCGCTGATAATCGGGTTGGCTTTAAACCATTAACTTATGGTTGAAAAAGCAACCATTCACCCTATCAGCAATGCAATGCAGCGCTCCTCAATTACTCTCCCGCTATCCACTCATCTCTTGAGTTCTACGATCACCCTCTGAATGCGGGAGCAAGACTAAGATATTTACATTTCAAAGGGCGGGGGCATTGTAATACCGATAGCCTTACGACAATGATAAAAATGTATAGTAACTGAGCTAAAGAATTGTCATCTCTTCAATCAAGCGCTGTGCTCCAGCAAACTTATCAATGATAAACAGGACGTATCGAATATCACATATGATAGTCCTTTGCATTGATGGTTCGTAAATAAAATCGCAGGCCATAGCCTCATAATTACCATCGAATGCCACGCCTATCAGGTGTCCATGAGCATTGAGAACCGGGCTTCCAGAGTTTCCATTGGTAATATCATTATCGGTAAGGAAGCAAACAGGCATCCCACTACTATCGGAATAGGGCCCAAAATCCTTCTTTTCCCAAAGATCTTTCAATTTTTTTGGCACTTCAAATACCTCAACCGATGAATCTTCCTTTTCCATAACTCCATCCAAATATGAAAAGGGTCTATAGCGAATCCCATCGTATGGGCTGTAACCCATTACCTTTCCATAGGAAAGTCGCATGGTTGAATTGGCATCGGGGTATTGCAACTTGTTCCGATTCATATCAAGCAGGCCCTTAGAAATATCACGTAAAGCCAACTGGTAACTGTTTTTATGATGAGTTAAACTATCATAAACCCGATCTAAAAAGAACTCTAATCTAATGTGCATCATAAATAAAGGGTCGTTAACCAGGCTATCTAATATTGGTTTCTTTAAAAATCTATCAAAACCTTCGGGTGAGGTGAAATAGGAATTGCTGTAAAAATGATTTATCAAAATTGGAATTAATAGCTCAGGGTACTCATGTTGTTTTATTTCGTTGAAAAGGGGATCTAATTCCTCATCCGAAAGATTTTGTATGAAACTAGTAAAGGCAATACTATAAAGATTTTGATCAACTTGTGGGTAGAAGTTCTCGAAAAGAGAAGCTTTTTGCTTTGCTAATTTTTTGGACTCCCTCCGCACTTGCCGTTTACTAACCTTTTCTTCAAGCAATGTCAAAATTAGATCTGATGATTCATTAATTATACTACCCACTTGCGATGGCCAGTAAAGGAGAGCATTAATTGAACGAAGAAGTTCTTCGTGGCGATTATCCTGAATATGTGAAAAATACTCATCCAACGACTTGAGCGCCTCAGCGTTTGTCATCCTATCGATTGAGTCGATCATACACCATGTAAGCAATGAATCTTCGCGCTGCTTGAGGCGCTCAACAACATTGAACCTAAACATCGACTTTGCCTGATATGTGTCCTTTTGCCAAAAGTTAACCAGCATATCATGCGTATCAGTGTAATGAACCCTTTGACCTTCATCTTCTTGCATGGCATTCTTTATAACCTCAATAAAACCTCCCCACACGCTATCAACCCAGGGTGCTACTACATCGCGCTCGTGGGCGGCATGAATAGATGAAGCTTGCCTGTGCGTGGTACCAGGATATCCAATAACCATAGTAAAATCGCCAACATTAAGTCCTTGAAGTGAAATTGGAAAATGATGCTTTGGGTTGTATGGTTTATTGCGTTTGTTATAATCGGCAGGTTCCCCATCGGGTGATGTGTATATCCTAAAAAGAGCAAAATCACCTGTGTGCCTTGGCCAACGCCAGTTGTCCACATCACCCCCAAAATTACCAATGGATGAAGGTGGTGCACCCACCAATCTAACATCAGTAAACCGATGGTAAACAAAAAGGTAGAATTGATTATGGTTATACATCTGAACAACATTCACATGCACACCCTTTTCGCTCTGTTCAACCTCCTTGGCTATTTTTTGGATGGCAAAATCAACACGTTCAAGAAAATCTATTTCAACCCCTTCGCTGGATATTATTTCATTGACCCTTTGAGTTACATCCTCAACACGTTTGAGGATTAACGCTGTTTTCCCCGGAACATGTAACTCATCATCATAGCTTGCAGCCCAGAATCCATCGCGAAGTAAATTGTTCTCAGGCTTACTGTGAAATTGTATATCCCCAACGGCACAATGATGGTTGGTTAGAACCAAACCATGGGGTGAAATTATTTCTGCTGTACAACCCCCGTCGTCAAGAAGCACTACCGCATCCTTAAGGCTTCCGTTATTAATACTATAAATATCTTCGGCATTGAGCTTAAGTCCAAGGTGTTGCATTTGCTCCATATTCTTAGAGATCAGCGATATAAGCCACATCCCCTCGTCAGCTCTAAGGTTTAAAGTAGAGTTTAAAATAATTACAATGATAAAAAGTCGTAGTAAGTTGAACTTCCCTGCTATCATGTTTCTTTATTATTTACTTGTTAAATAATTTTCTTTACTGCATAAAATCCTCTGCAAAATAGCTCATTTTTTTTTATTTACATAGATTGAAAACCCAAATGAGTTAGAATTTGTAGTTATTGACATAAATAAAAACTACGGAATATATTTGCATAGGCAAAAAAATATTGGGTAATTTGCTGGCATAAAATCTCATCATGGACTGGATTCTGAAGCTCGCCTCAATTGTTATTGCTTACATTCTGGGAAGTATTCCAACCTCAATATGGGTCGGAAAGGTTTTCTATAATATAGATGTTCGTGAGCATGGAAGCGGAAATGCAGGTGCCACAAACACATTCAGGGTATTAGGAGCCAGAGCAGGATTTCCTGTTTTTATTATTGACATGCTAAAAGGGTTTGGTGCAGTTAAACTATTGTACCTAACCGATTTCTACATACCCGAAACTGGAAATTTTGTTAATTTTCAATTAGTGCTAGGATTGACTGCAATGATTGGACATATTTTCCCGCTTTTTGCCAGCTTTAGAGGGGGAAAGGGAGTGGCAACCCTCACGGGTGTTGTACTTGCTTTACATCCGTTAGCTACCCTTTTTACCTTTGCAGTATTTTTTATTACGCTGCTTATCTCAAAGTTTGTGTCACTCAGCTCTATGGTAGCAGCATTTACTTTCCCATTCATTTTAATATTTGCCTTCAGCGACACCACTCCTTCTCTTATCATTTTTTCAATGATAATTGCCGTTTTAATGCTCTTTACACATCAAAAGAATATTGAAAGGCTGATAAAGGGAGAAGAATCGAAATTTAAAGTTAAGAGGCGACAAGTAGAATAAACCTTCCCTTAGATATTTTGCTTCAAATTGTTTGGATAGTCGAAAAAGTATCCTTATTCAATGTATATATGAACAGGATACTCAATGTTAGTGAGAAAAAGACCTTCGGGTGGAACCGACGTTCCCGCCAACGATCGATCTCTCGCTTCAATAATCTTTGGAAATTCATCGGGCGAAATCCTTCCTTTCCCGACCTCAAGAAGGGTTCCAACAATTGCTCTCACCATGTTTCGTAAAAATCTATCGGCTCGTATAGTAAAAACCAGCTGAGTATCTGTAGTTTCCCACGATGTGAAATAAATCTTACAAATGAATGTTTTTACATCGGAACCAGTTTTGCTAAAACTCTTAAAGTCTTTATAGCTAATTAGTTTATCAGCAGATATCTTCATCTTTTCCAAATCCAAATCGGCTTTATACAAGTAACTTGTATCAATGCTAAATGGATCCTTATACCTACTTATATGATACTGATATGTTCGGGATAGTGCGCTAAAACGCGCATGAGCATCAGGGATTACAGCAACAATTTCTTTAACAGAAATATCCTTGGGTAACACTTCGTTAAGACTATTAAAAAATTTTTGATCCCAATTTAAGTTCTTTTGGGGAGTGTCAAAATGGGCAACGTAAAAAGATGCATGCACCCCTGTATCGGTTCTTCCGGCACCAGTTACTGAGATTTTTTCCCTTAAAATTGTGGAGATAGCTTTTTCCAGCTCGGCTTGCACAGTATTGCCATTTGGCTGCGCTTGCCAACCATTATACCTTGTTCCAAGGTAAGCCATTTCAATAAAGTATCGTTGCACTCTTTTATTTTTGATCAAAATTAGAAAGTTTATCAAGAATACCTGCTTCTGTCATTCCATTTTTATGAAACATGATTGCTCTTAGTCTTAAATCCTGATCTTTGATGAAGGGTTTAAAAGAACATTGTTCAAAACTTTCCTAAAAATGTTAAATTCTTTATCAGCGCTCGTAAATAACATTTTAATGGGTTTGGCTTACTTTGCCTTCAAAAATAACGGGTTGATAATTTTTCCCACAATAGTATATGCATAGACGCCCAGGTTTCAATAACAATAGACTAAAACGAGTTCATCGTAAAGAACTTGTTTTTAATGCAATGGAACTTGATGCCATTAATATTTACTGCAAGAGGTACAGAATTAAGAACAGATCTAAATTTTTACGCGAAGCAATTATTTCGAAAGTGCTAAACAAATTCGAAACCGATCATCCAAAACTTTTCTAGTATTATTAAGTCCAACTACCCCCTTTTTGGCCTTAGTATTAGCATAACAATTGGTAAGCATAAAAAGTAAAGCATTGCGCTAAGCGCAAAAACTATTGAGAATCCTTTTTCAACAGCAATGATTGTTGCAACTGGCGCTGCTAATACTGAAAAGAACCCATTAACACCCCATGCTATGGGTATTTGCTCGGAGTTATTGGTATGAAGATATCTCATCCCCAAAGGAAAAACAATGCCCATCAGAAGCGATAAAGGGGCAACCAGGATCACCAAAAGAGCTATACGAAAAATAAATGGAAGCCCTACCAGTAAGGAAGTTATATTATCTCCCAAAAGGATTAGCATCAGTATGAAAAAAGTGATACCAAAAAGAGCCAGGTATAGCCCTTTTTTGAATTGCAGGTACGATGAGTAGTAACTCCCTATGGCAGAGAAGCAGAGAATGGCTCCTATAATTACAGCACTGGACATTATGGGGTTGCCAACCACAAGTATTGAACGTTGAATCAACGCTACCTCTACCAGCATATAAGCTAATCCAAGAAATGAAAAGTAGAGCCAAATGGACACTGCAAAACTTCTTTTTTTAAGCGATAGAATTGTTGGAAAAGCTATGGCAATAACCGCAAGGATTAGACAAACGGCAAAACTTGCCCACACAATCAAATACCCAAGCTCAAGGAAAGGTACACCATCTGTGCCGAGCCATGAGAAGTAATACCCAAACCTCTGAATCTTTAGAAATTGCGAAAAAAATGGGCTATTATCCGATGGTGGTTTTAGGTTGAAAGGGTATTGGATCAAGTCCTTTGCATCATCAGCTACAACAATTTGATTAACCAGATACTGAAATGTTGAATCGGGTAACAGATTTAACTCCTCAACCAGAGGATGTGTCACTGGATCAAAACCATATTCGTGGGCGAACCTATTGATTTTCTCCCTTTCTTCGGTTGTGAACTTATCCTGCTTGAGCAACACCAATAACGAATTCCAACTTCGAATTGAAAGTATATGATCCTGAGGCTCTATCCTCAACAATCGGGCTGCCTCAACCACCAAAGAAAAAAGTTTAAGGCTATACCTCGGCGGATTATCCATATACGAAGAGAACACCAAAACCCCTCCATTCGAAAGTAAATCAAAGGCCTTAACAATGGCATTGGTGGTGAACAGATACTCTTCCCTGATGGCAGACAGACCAGCTCCTCCAAAACTACCAACCGATGGAAAAACAATGCATTGCCATTGCTGCTGTCTGTTAAACAGAAACTCCCTAGGATATGCATTAACTAGCCTAACCCGATCATCAAAGGCTGGGTAACCTGTCAAGCTATCTGCAATTGGACCTATGGGTTCAACAATGGTTACCTCTCCACTTCCCGTTAACAATGCCTGTAATGGGAAAAAAGTGCTTTTGGGTTGAAGCATTAATGTTCTAGGCGAATGGTACAGTTGATAAGGAAATGCAAACAGATTTTGAAGATAGAAGGATGAGTCTGCCCAATCCTTCTCAAATGCAAAATAATCCTGAGCATTGATAAATGCCATATCAACCAGGGGAACTTTTCCAAAATAGGACAAACTCAATCCATTGGCCTGACGGAGGTTATCCGATTTTACCATCTCCAACGCCCCCTGTGGAAGCGATGTTCTATGGGTTACTCTTGTCTGAGGAATTAAAAGAACTTTGCTTAACGATTTGAATTCTGATGTTTGTGGAACTTTGGGCTGAAATACAAGCATTAAGCAACCCAAAACTGCTATTGAAGATGTTATGAAAACTATTTTCGGGGAGCGAGATAAAGCTAAACCGGCTGCAATGGACCAAAAGCCAAAAATGGCAACCAGATTCATGGGAAATAAATAGTTGGCAAGAATTACCAGCAACACACCCCCTAGTGCTGATCCTGCCAAATTCCATGCATAAAGCATGGGAATATCCTTACTTCGAAGCATAAAGAAAAGACCTATAACCATTGCACCTGAAAGGAATGGGAGAAAAAGGATAAAACAGGTAAGGAAAAGTTTAACTATTTCGACATTGGATGTAAAGATCAAAAAGGTATCGAATCGGAACCAACGAAGATCTAAAAGTGTAGGCGAGATGAACATGAATAACCCAGTGGCTATGAATAGCCACGGAATTAGCTTTAACCCAACTTTTCGGAAAAAATTTGCCCAAACAGCCAGAATAACCCCCGAAGAACCAAACCCCAGCATAGCAACTGAAACGGCAAGGTAAGCAAAGTGATGCCATTGACTATAGGATAAAAGGTGGATTATGGCCAGCTGAAATCCAATAATGGCTATGGATAGGAGAAATATGGAAACATTCTCTCTTTTCATTCCACGGATCTGGTAAATGGAACAAACCGGACAGGAATTAGGCTCTTTGTTCTCGCTTTTCCATTCTTTTTTTCAACCAGCATAAGCTGTTGCACCAGAAACGGGGAACCAACGGGTATTATCATTCTCCCACCCTCCTTCAACTGCTCAATAAGTGGCGGAGGTATATGATCGGCAGCAGCAGTAACCATGATAATATCGAACGGACCTATCTCTTCCCAGCCATGATAGCCATCGGCAATTTTCACAGCTACATTGCTATAACCCTGCTTTTTTAGGATCGATTCGGCTGAACGACCCAGCTGGGGTACAATCTCTATGGTGTAAACCTGATCTACTATTTCGGCTAGCACAGCAGCCTGATATCCCGATCCGGTGCCAATTTCAAGGGCGATCATGCCCTTGGTTGGCTTCATCAATTCGGTCATGTAAGCAACAATGTAGGGTTGCGAAATGGTTTGACCATATCCAATGGGTAACGGTCTGTCATCGTATGCACCACTTCTATAGCTGGCAGGTACAAACAGATGGCGTGGAACGGTTTCCATTGCCCTTAATGTTTCCTCATGTTTAACCCCACGGTTTTTTATTTGAGTTCGAACCATGCTGTGCCTTTGCGTGCTATAAGTATCTAAAGTTTGGCCAAGAGCTAAACCCATTAGAAGTGTCAGAAATGACAGTATTACTATCCTGCACATAGCTCAAAATATTGGTAAAGCTCACAATATACAATATTTATCGAGTATTTGCAATACACTTACAGCGAATATGAAACATCTACCATTCAAAGTAAGGAGTAAAGCAGGAATAAAGATTTGATAACCGGGTAATATTTTTACATTTGTAGAGAAGTATGAGAAAACCAAATAATTTCTTGCAAAATATGTTGTTATGGTATGGTTTTATTATACAAATAAACAAGTTTCTGAAGTGATTATTTAAAACTAACAAAATGAATTTAAGAATTCTGTACATTGGATTTGTGTTGGTTGCTTTTTTAACAAATTGCAAAAGCACTAATAACAACCAAGCTAATAACGCATTGGATTTTCAATCGGAATTAGATGACCAGATTAATGAAAATATGCCGGGCATATTGGTAAGCATCATCACAAATGATAAAAATAATTATCTCGAATGGAGTGGAGCATCGGGCTATGCTGACGTGAAAAATGAAGCAAAACTTTCGCCCGATCAAACCTTTAGAATTGCTAGCGTGACCAAAACTTTTGTGGCAGCAACCATATTGAGATTGTGGGAAGATGGTAAACTGAAAATGGAAGATCCAATCTCAAAGTATATCAGTGAAGAACATAATAGTATCCTAAAAGCAGGAAATTACGATCCTGAGGAAATCACCATATATCATTTACTAACACATTCCAGTGGGCTTTCTGATCATACAAAATCCCCAAAGTATAAACTTGAATATTTGAAACTAAATAGTAAATGGACACGAACAGAGCAGCTAAATGATTTGGTGAATTTCACTACACCTGCTGGCAAAATAGGTGAGAAATTTTTGTACTCTGATACGGGTTACATTTTGCTAGGTGAAATAATCGAAGCGATTACCCATAAACCATTGGGTGAGGCAATGGTTGAACAGTTAAAGCTAAAACAATTAGGGCTTACCAACATCTACATGGAGGATATTGAAGGGGATTATTCTGGTAAACGCATACATCAATACTATGAAAATGAGGATACATACCACATCAATCCTTCACTGGACTACTATGGTGGTGGCGGATTATTAGCCAACACTTACGATCTGTGTTTATTTCTTCAATACCTATTTGACCATAAAGTATTCCGCAACAGTTCTACTTTAAGCAAAATGCTAACCCCTGTAGACTATCAGGGTAAACAAACCCTTGATTACCGAATAGGTATTTGGGAAACAGAGATTTGTGGCATGCCAGCCTATACGCATACTGGTTTTTGGGGCACACAGGTGATTTATATACCGAAAATAAAAACCAGTATAGCCGTAAACTATAGCCAACGTTGGAGCAATAGTAGTTTCGCTCCCATTATTCCAATTATTGTAGAAAAAACTGATATGGAAATGGAATTTGCATTGAAGCTAATTTCAAAACAAAAAAATAACTGAAAAAACGATATTTGAAATCACCAAAATGGACTGTAAAAAGAAAACCAACCTGGATCGATGCAATTGCACCTACTCATGCTCTAAAAAGGGTGTTTGCTGCGATTGCATTGCATATCACCGCCGATTAGGGCAACTCCCGGCATGCTACTTTCCAAATGATATTGAAATAGGATATGATAGATCCATTGAAAATTTTATTAGAATCTATGAGCAAAGGGGAAACTTTCTGAGCTAGAAAATTGTTTTGCTTATTAGTATTAGTAGTTACTGTTTTTCGAAACAGAATCATAAAATTGGTTTAACTTTGCGCTTTCAAAAAAACAAGGAATAAAAAATGGCAAGTGTCAATAAAAAAAACGTCCTTATCCTAACTTTATCTTCAGCAATAATTTTAGTATTTGCTGCAATTATGGTCAATCCCTTTCCTGCAGGTTGCTCAAGGTTAATAGGAAATCGCACTACGTTTGATACTATTCCTTTTCTCAACCCAACCTATCAGGTTCCTATTCCCAATGAAATATCGTTTGCCGGGGAACCTGTTCCTCTTCATCTATTCGATGTTAGGGAAAGCCTTGACCGTGAACTACAGGTAAATACATACTGGCATTCTCAAACAGTGCTTTTGCTAAAGCGTGCCAACCGCTACTTCCCTATAATTGAACCAATTCTAAAAGAAAAGGGGATCCCTGATGACTTTAAGTACCTTGCAGTTGCTGAAAGTGCGTTAACGCAAGCTGTATCGCCATCGCAAGCAGTAGGATTTTGGCAAATCCTTGAGGGAACCGGTAAAGAATTGGGGTTGGAAATAAACGATGAGGTGGATGAGCGTTACCATATCGAAAAATCTACTTATGCTGCGTGTAACTACCTGCTAAAAAGCCATAAGCAATACGAAAGCTGGACGATGACGGCAGCATCATACAACTTTGGGCGAAACGGCATTAACAGGCAAATTGAACGACAAAATAATAACGATTATTACGATATGGTTCTTGGTGAAGAAACTGGACGATACGTTTTCCGTTGCCTTGCTCTGAAAGTTATTTTTGAAAACCCCGAGCAGTACGGATTTTTCTTTCACCCAAAAGATCTTTACCCACCGCTAAAGTACTACACTGTTGAAGTTGATTCATCTGTAACCAGCTTTGCTGCATTTGCCCAGAATTACAACACGAGTTACAAAATGTTAAAACTGTTAAACCCCTGGTTACGAAAAAGTTATTTAACCAACAAGAGCAAAAAGAGATATACCATTAAAATACCCGAGGAAGGATTTAGAGAAAGTGCTTACCAATAAAGACAAGCAGAAATAGGGTCGTAATATTTAGGATAATTATCAGCAAACATCATTATTATTTAGATTTTTTTCGCAATAATGGAGCCACAAAAAGGCGAAGCCAGTGAGGTTGTAGTTCAAGGAGCAAGGGTACATAACCTGAAGAACATAGATGTAGCCATTCCCCGCAATAAGCTAACTGTTATAACCGGGTTAAGTGGAAGTGGGAAATCCTCTTTGGCATTCGACACCATTTATGCCGAGGGACAGCGCAGGTATATCGAAACCCTTTCAGCCTATGCCAGACAGTTTGTCGGTTCCATGGAGCGTCCCGATGTGGATAAGATCACTGGCTTAAGCCCTGTAATATCCATTGAGCAAAAATCAACTAATCGGAATCCCCGATCAACCGTTGGCACTATTACCGAAATATACGACTTCCTGCGCTTACTTTATGCACGTGCATCCATTGCATATTCATCCATTACTGGTGAAGAGATGGTTCGCTACACCGACGAGAAGATTGTTGAATTAATCGAAAAGAATTTTCATGGCAAAAAAACTGCTATTCTTGCTCCCATTGTAAGAGGCAGAAAGGGTCATTACCGCGAACTTTTCGAGCAGCTTAGGCGTAAAGGCTATCTGCATGTTAGAATAAACGGTGAGATTACTGAGATGCGGCCAGCCATGAAGCTCGACCGGTATAAAATTCATCATATTGAGCTTGTTGTGGATAAACTTTTGGTTTCAGATGATGATAGAAAAAGGCTTGAATCGTCAGTGGCCACAGCCATGAATAATGGTAAAGGTACCATCATGGTGCTGGATATGGAGAACCAGCTAATCAGGTACTATAGTCGAAACCTAATGTGTCCAACTTCAGGTATTTCATACGATGAGCCTGCTCCCCACTCGTTCTCTTTCAATTCTCCACGAGGTGCATGCCCACGTTGCAACGGGTTAGGGACTGTAACAGAAGCTGATCTTAAGCGAATTGTTCCCGATCCTAAGCTAAGCATCAAGAAGGGAGGCATTCAACCTTTGGGTCCGTATAAAAGCAACCTTATTTTCTGGCAGTTGGAAGCCATTGCCCAAAAATACGAGTTCGACATAAATGATCCCATTGAAAGTATACCTGACGATGCGCTAAATGTTATCCTATACGGTTCCGAGGAGCAATTCACGCTTAAGCATCCCTCACTTGGGGTAAGATCAAACTACTTTTTAAGTTTTGAAGGTGTTATCAACTACATACAAAACCACCATAACGAGGAACTAAATGGTCGAGGTCCCAAGTGGGCACAACAGTTTATCCAACATGTAACTTGTCCTGTATGCCAGGGAAGTCGCCTAAAGGAAGAAGTGAAGTGGTTTAGGATAGACGGAAAAGATATTTCTGAACTTACCAAAATGGACGTTGAAACCCTTTCAAAATGGTTTAGTAATTTGGAAGATAGGCTCAATAATCGCCAAAAAGCAATTGCCACAGAAATACTTAAGGAAATTCGAGAACGATTAACCTTTATGATGGATGTAGGGTTGGGCTATCTCTCATTAGGACGAAGTGCAGCGTCTCTTTCCGGGGGTGAAAGCCAAAGGATTCGGTTAGCCACGCAAATTGGATCTAAGCTGGTAAACGTTCTTTACATACTCGATGAACCCAGCATTGGCCTTCATCAGCGAGATAATATACGGCTCATAGAATCCCTTTGGCAACTTAGGGATAGCGGAAACTCGGTAATCGTTGTGGAGCATGATGAAGAGATGATTCTATCAGCTGATCACGTGGTTGATATGGGTCCGCGAGCTGGTAGACATGGCGGACAAATTGTGGTTTGTGGGGCTCCAAATGATATTGCTTCGTCGGATACACTAACGGCTAAATACATTAGCCATAAAATAGAAATTCCCCTTCCTGAAAGCAGAAGGAAAAGCAATGGGAAAAGTTTGACTCTTGTAGGAGCAAAGGGTAATAACCTGAAGGATATTTCAGTTGATTTTCCGCTTGGTATTTTTATATGTATAACAGGGGTTTCTGGAAGCGGCAAATCAACATTGGTAAACGAAACTTTACGACCCGTGCTTAGTAAAAAACTTTACCATTCCATCGATGAACCACTTGAATATAAAAGCATACATGGGCTAGAGCATATTGACAAGGTGGTAGAGGTAAATCAGGCACCCATTGGACGCACACCTCGTTCAAACCCAGCAACCTACACTGGTGTTTTTACCGATATACGTAAGCTCTTTGAGCTTACTCCCGAGGCAAAAATAAGGGGATATAAAGCAGGTCGATTTTCTTTCAACGTAAAGGGAGGACGATGTGAATCGTGCAAGGGAGCAGGTGTTCAAACCATTGAGATGAATTTCTTACCTTATGTTTACGTTACGTGTAAAGACTGTAATGGGTTAAGATATAACCGTGAAACACTTGAAGTTAAGTACAAGGGTAAGAGCATTAGCGATGTGCTGAATATGACCATTAATCAAGCAGTAGAATTTTTTAGTAGTATCCCTTCAATATCCCAAAAGATAAAAACGTTAAAGGAAGTGGGTTTAGGTTACCTTACCCTTGGTCAACCATCTACAACACTTTCAGGAGGTGAAAGTCAGCGTGTTAAATTATCCTCTGAGTTGGCAAAGCGGGATACCGGGAAAACACTCTACATACTGGATGAACCAACCACAGGATTGCATTTTGAAGATGTAAGGGTATTGCTTGATGTTCTCAACCGGCTTGTTGACAAAGGAAATACCGTTATTGTCATTGAACACAACATGGATGTGGTAAAGGTTGCAGACCATATCATTGATTTGGGTCCAGAGGGAGGTGAAAAAGGTGGCGAAGTGGTATGCTTTGGTAGCCCAGAAGAGATAATACAAAAGAATTTTGGCTATACAGCCAAATTCTTGAAAAAACATTTAATGCGAAATAAGAAAGCAATATAAAAAGTTCTACTGCGAGAAGAAGAAATTATTCATCTCATATATATCCTCCACAGACATATCCAGCGTTCCATCGAAGAATTGTTCCACTGCTTTTAGAAGTTCCTGGAAAGAAATGTAGCCATCGCCATCAGTATCAAATCTCCTGAATTTATTGGGAATAATACCCGGTTCAAATGTTATGCTTCGTGTCCAAATGGGAGCAACTGGTAATACTCTGATCTCTTCACGTCTTACAGCAGTTGGACTCTCGAACATCTGGGCTAGAACATCGGAAGTTATCTGAACTCCCCTATCGTCTACAACAGAACCACGCGGTGTGTTTGGTTCATCATCCATGTAGTCGGGGATACCATCTCCATCCGTATCAAACGGGCAACCCAAGGAGTCGACCTCAACACCCAGAGGAGTATCGGGGCATTCATCAAAACGGTCAAAAACCCCATCACCATCCTGATCTGCAAACATCACATCATAATCGAAGTACTCTAGTTCGGCAAACTCCTGTTCAATCTTAATATACTTGGGATCGGAGAATAGGTCGAAGTGCAACGAAAAACTTGTGAACAGAAACATGTCGTCGTATCCATTGGAAGTAAGCCCATACTTCGATGCTGCTTGCTGATTGTAATTATCCAATAAATCTGTAAAAGCATAGTTAATTGAGGTTGAGACCCTCAAATTCACTCTATAGGATAGGTAAAAGTCTACTCCTACCTCAAAGGGAACCATTATAGCTAACTGTGAGTATTTACCTATTCCATGGTAGTCCTCTTTTAGAAGGTCCTTCTCCCAGTCATTATCAAATGACACAATTGTGGCATTCCAATGATTTGGATGGGTTTCGGGAAGGTTTCGAATGGTACCATCGGACCAGAAATGGTAGTGGTTTTTATTCAATTCATCGCCATTGAAAATATTGCCCTTGGGACTAAAATTGAATGAGGAAACGCCTAGCGAAAGGAAAGGTTTAAAACGTTTTGTAAGTCCTAGCCAATGTCCAAAACCATATTCAAAGGATACTCCACCCAAAAATAATTCAGTTCTAAAAGAAGAGTTGTGATAAATCAAATCACCATCATCGTCAACATTCAGATTATTAACATCCAGTTGCATTGAACGGGAGATGTTAAAATCATGTCCTTGCAAATTGCCATACATGAAGTAAAAATTCAACTTGTAAAAGTTCCTTTTACCCACAAATGTTGATACATTTAGCTTATAACCCGGTGTACCAGTCAAAGGATTACTACCTGGATTTTTAATATCGCCCAAATAGTGAAGGACTCCAGCTCCAAGGGCAATTACAGGTTTATATACAGGATTTTCTACTTCAACCTCTTGAATAAGCATACTCATATAGTAATCCTCATCATCTTCATCCTGAGCATTTAGTACAAATGGACTTAGCACAAAGAATGTTAAAGTAAAAATCCAAGCAAAAATTTTTCGGACAATCATTTCAAAAGCAATTGCTTTAATTCGTGTATAAGAAATTACTTATACCACTGTTGATTTGTTATCATTAAGGCTTCCTGAACTGTAATTCGTACTCCATTATTGTATGCAGCCACAAAGGCATCATCAATTGGAGTTGTATTCCATATCTTTACCCGATAATCTCTGGCCTCCTTATACTCTGCAAACGAACCGATAGAGTACTTGTACCAACCCTCATGCTTCTCTGTTCTTACGTCTTCAGTGATATTCAACCTGCGAAAGTACCTTTTAATATCGACAGGACGATGTCCTGCTGCAAGTTGTACTCTATAGTAAACTCCCTCTTCGGGTTCTAGCATGTAACTAATATCTAATTCCTCTACCTTTCTAGTAAATCGGGGCTTATCCTCAATTTTTTTATACTGAACAGGAATATCTCTTCCACCATCAACTCCAGTTTCTGTGTAAGAAGTTATGGATGTTGCTGTGCTACTAACTGGAGGAAAGATTTTAGGTGCTGGAACGGATTTTACTATTCCATCCAAATATCTTGGGTCTGGATTGGTTAAATCTGCCTCGCGCTGTATAATATCAATTACCTGAGTGGATCCATTAAGAATAAATGAAAAAGTTCCTTTTAAGAGTAACTCCGTTTTACCAACACCATCATCAGGGGCAAGTCTATAATTTACAACGAAACGTTCTTCGGGGGGGAGGTTCATCCATAAGAATTTAACTGTATTATCCTTATAGGTAAATATTGCATCACGAGGATTAATTGCTTCTGCCGTATATCCCTCAGGAATTATCTCCTCAATTTTTGCAAATTTCTCTGTACTTCCTTTGTTTACAAGTATATTAACCCTCATATCGTTTCCTTGATCGATAAAGTAAGGGGTTTGTCGTATACATCTTACATTGCTAGCTAGCAAGGAAACTGGTGGCTGAATTGGTACCATTTGCTGATACTCAGAAATATCGACGATAAGATTTGGGTCTATCTTGGCTGAAGGTCGAATTGAAATATTACTTGGTGATAGATTTACAGACTTCCTCTCATTGCCATCGATATATGAAAATACACCACCAATGGAAAAACTTCCCTTCAACCTTTCGTCAACACGAATTCTATAAGAAATTTTCACCTCATCATCTGAAGGAAGTCTTAACCATATAAATTTAACCTTTTGATCTTCGAAAGCAAAAGTGGCATTGGGATTGTCCACTACTTGTGCGGTTAACCCTCTTGGTAATTCCTGCTGAAAACGGGCAAAACTTTCAGCAGCTCCCTTTTTTAAGATAACAGAAACATCGAACTCGGCACCAGCACCTACCTCTTTGGGAACTGACATTGAAAGAGAAGCATCGCCTAATGAAAAAATATTAAAAAGTAAAATTCCTATCAAGTTCAGTAAGAGTCCAAAATACTTTAACATAGTTTTTGATATAGGTTATTTACCTTATTATCGAATACAATAATAGCAAAATTAACAATAGATTTTTTGATTTCTCTTGAAATGTTGCAGTTTGTTCATTTTTTTTATGGAAATGTTAACAACTTTTTAAGTTGAATAACTTCTCTTTTGAGCTTAACCAAATAAACAAGAGTAAAGCAAAAATACACTTTATGTTTAGTGGCAATACCCAATTATTCTATTGATAATTCATTTCACAATATTCTTTAATTATATTTATGCTTTTTTATTTAAGCATTTTGTATTTTTATTGCTGTATAATCTAAACATTTTTTGTATTTATGTAAATAATTAGTCATCGAATCCAGGTCGTTTAAACTTCATGGCATTAGGATGCTTTTCCAGTATTAACTTCTTTACAACTGTCAATTTCCTTAAAAAAGTCAGGGCATCATCCTCATAATTTGGAAGTAATTCGTAAAGTTTCACCCATGATGCAATGGAACGATCAATCATTATTAGTGCAATCTTGGCAGATCCTAACGCATCGTGATTTTCATTTTCAATGGTTGGTTGCAAAAATGAACGGTAGGTTTTTGTCGATATGATCATGAAGTAATACTGAATTACTTCAAAATTATCAGCAATTTGTTGTGCATTATCCCCTCCATTATTTATTAGCTGTTCATGTATATTGGATATTATATCACGATTGGCCTTTAACCAATCAACCATTTCAAGGGTATATTCACGTGCAATCGATACAGCTTTTTCTTTCGAGGGATCTGGTTTTTCCTTTTTAATTTCTGGCAAATCATTGGGATCAATTTCAAGTTCTTCCATGGTTTCTTGGAGTAATTGCGCGGCAACCTGAAGCATTTCGCTCATTTGCTCCCAGAATTTCTGATTAATAATATCCAGTGATTCGGATTCACTGTTCTCATCATCCAAAACATTTTCCATTTTGTAAACCGAGCAGTGCGAAGTATGTGTACACCGCTCGCACCAACGATCGCAATAGTTATGAATCCCGGATATTATATTCGGATCAGAAGCCATTTCCATAAAAAACTGCCTTAATTTATCTTTTCTCTTATCTTTTGTCATTTGGTTTATGATGTTATTAAATGAAAACTCAAAAACTATCCCTCAAAAAATATCATTGAAACATAATCAACTACTCTGTCTGAAGGTGATACTTCCCCAGAATGTCCCTTGCTTAGTAATTTTATAATAGGCTTTTCACTTTTTATCTTGCTATACTCAATGAGGGTCATTATTGGTCCAAAACCGCAAACGGTTATATTTTTTTCTCTGACAGTATTGTAAACTCCAAATGCATCAAGATTTAATACTTTTTGAATTACCAAAGCATCCCGTTTTTGTCCTTCATCGACTGATAAAAAATGGGAAAAATCACTTGAAGCAATAATTTGGACTTTTTTTGAGCTATCAGAAATGGCTTTTATTAACTTTTTGCCAAGTTCATTGGCAACTGTATATGATTGATCTAAAATGCTAATGGGAACGATGCTAACCGATTGGGGTAAATAAAACTGAATAAAAGGGATCATAACCTCACCAGAATGCTCATGATCATGGGCTAAAGAGGACACAGGAATTTTTAGAATATTACAAAGTTCTCTGTCAACTTTAACTTTACCAAGGGGTGTTTCCCAAAAGGAATGACCATCCACTGCGATATCTGGTCCAAGTCCTCTATGATTTGGGTTTAAAATTATTATCGTATCAATATGCTGCCTTGAATGCTGCAATATCTTAAAATAGTGAATAGCGTGACGACCTGAATAGATATAACCTGCATGAGGGACAATTCCTCCAATAATACTATAAGTAGAAATGCTCTGATCAACCTTTTCACCTTCGTTCGCATCCAAATATGTCAACATTTCTATCAATTCTCTTCTATTGGCCGGGTAAAAAGTACCTGCAAATGCTGGCTTACGAATTGAATTTCCCATAGGATAATGGTTTTTTAGCAAATGGCTATTTTATAGCCACAATTCTTGCATTTTCCCTCTCCGTCAATCTCGTTTATATTAACCCTGAACCCTTTTCGGACAATGACAGTTCTTTGGCATTTGGGACATATTGTATTGGAATCCCCATTAGATACCATATTACCAATATAAACAAAGATTAGAAGGTCCTGAGCTATTTCTTTTAAAGATAACAATGTATTTTGTGAAGTTGGTTCAATGGTAAGTTGATAAGATGGAAAATACCGGTTTATGTGCAAGGGTAAGTTTTCCCCAAACTCGCCAGCAATCCATTTTACCATTTCTCTGAACTCTTTTTCATTGTCATTTAAACCTGGTATAATAAGATTGGTAATCTCCATGTGTCTTCCTCTGTTGAAAATTGTTTTAAGTGTTTGCTTTACCGGTACTAAAGAGCCACCACAGATTTTTTTATAAAATTCGTTGTTAAACGCTTTTAAATCAATATTAAAAGCATCAACAATATCAACAAGTTTGCTAAGGGGCTTGGAATTAATATAGCCATTTGAAACAACCACATTCTTTAAACTATTTTGTTTGGCTAAAGTGGCAATATCGTACATATACTCATACCAAACAATGGGTTCATTGTATGTAAAGGCTATTCCACAGGTTCTCTTTTGAACTAAAGATATTTTAATAATATTTTCGGGCGAATAATTATCCGTTAAAAAAGTATCTATGCTATGTGGATGAGATATATGATGGTTTTGGCAAAAGGAGCAGGTTAAATTGCATCCATATGTTCCAATGGATAAAATATTATGATTAGGGTAAAAATGGTATAGAGGTTTCTTTTCTATGGGATCTAAATGAACCCCACTCACATTACCATAGGTTTCGCTGTATAAATACCCGTTTTTATTTAACCGTACACCACATTTCCCTTTTAAATTCTCAGGAATGGCACAACCATGAGGACATAGCTGACATTTCATTAAATTACCATCTAACTTTTTATAATATTTTGCTTCCTTCATTTTCAATTTCTAAATCTAGGTTTCGATTTTTTATGGAAAGCAATAAATTTTCAACACAAGTTAAGATATTTAAAAGAAAAAGCCCACGAAAAATTCGTGGGCTTTCAAATTATTTTAGACTAAATTTTTACTGAAGTGGTTTTATTACCTCAATCAGTTCAGGTAAATCCATTTTAATATTCTTCAGGTGTTCAATGGTTGGAACACCGTTGTTATTCCACCCACGACGCTTATAAACTGCATCGAGAAGTTGCTCATAACGATTTTCTCTGTACTTACGCAAGGCCGCAATTTTTTCATCAACATTCATTGACGTTGGATCAACTCCTACTAGTTCTTTCAGCTGCTTATCGTAGCGCTCCTCACGGCTCTTATACTCTTCGCGGGTAACAGGGCCAGCGGCACGGTATGGTTGTGCATCGTGCTTACGTAATCCATAACCTCGACGGATATTGAAAATCCTCTGGAAATTATATACTCGCTCACTCTGACGAATAAGTTCATGCTTATCGATATTACCACCTGTAACGCCGTTATATATGGTTACATAGTTATCAACGTGCTCGGGAATTTTATGAGGTTCATCCGTTTCGGCGTTCCCTTTTGGTACAACGTCATTCCACGGTAGCTTACAAAGACCTTGCAATCCGAACCATGTGCGGAACATTGGGAAGTAATGAAGCGCTTCTGCTTTATCCTCAAAGGTTGGAATTTGGTTGTTCACCATGTCCATGAAGATAAGCCAGGCTTCATCGTGCTGAGGACCCTTGTTGGTCATGGCATAACCTCCTTGCTGTGCCAGCGACTCTTTGGAAACGTATTGAGAGTATTCAAGTCCTTTATTTTCCATTCCAATATCCTGCATAAATTGTGGATCAGCTCCATAATTTTTCACGAAATGCTCCTTCATCTTGCGTACTCCTTGCCCAACAATCATCCCAAATCCTTCTCCTCGTGCTAGCTGGTGCATAACCTCCATCATGTTCTCAAATTGTCCAAAGTTCAGGTCTAAACCTCCTGTTATATCCTTGTTCAGGATACCGTTCTCGTAGCATTCCATTACGAATGCCATACAGGTACCCCATGTGATGGTACATATACCGTAGGTATCGCAATAAAAGTTAGCTTCAATAATCGCTTCAGGATCAAATATACCTAGATTTGATCCCAGACCGGCAACGGTTTCGTACTCAGGACCATCAACAATAACTTTTTGCCCTTTGTAGGGCCCAGTCTTAAGAACAAAATCATCAACTCCTTTAGAACAGCTCATGGCACAACCAATCCAACAACCATCTGGAATATTCTGAGTAAAATAATTATCTCTGAATATATTGCTATGAATTTTTTGACCATCAACAGAGCTTCCGTATTTGAAGTTATGGGTTGGTAAAAGATCGTAATCGTTCATTACGTTGGCGATGTTAGCAGTACCTTTCTTGCGCATCTGACATTGATGATCGTCTAACTCGCGAATTTCCTGTTGATATCGGCGTCCTCTTTCTGTAATAGCCTCAAGATTAGCAACATTATTAAGGTTACCCTTTACACCATCTATCTTAGCCACAATGGCTTTGATCTTCTTATCGCGCATAACAGTACCAATACCTCCACGTCCAGCTTGCTTAAGCCTTATCTTCTTCCGTTTAGGATCATAAAAGGTGAAGTTAACCATGCCTATAAGCGAATTCTCGGCGGCAGCACCCATTGAAACAATGCCTATGTTTTTATAATCTTTTTCATCATCGGCAAATATTTCAGATAGTTCTTCAGCTAAAATATGCGAATCTTTAGCCAGACCCGGATCTTCGTAAATCTCAACCTTTCCATTCTTGCCATCGATAAGGATAATTACATCCTTTTCGGCTTTTCCCTGAAGTTCAAGTGCATCGAAACCAGAAAACTTGAGAAATGGACCAAAGAAACCACCCACATTGGAGTCCATTACCGAATCGGTTTGTGGAGATAACGAAACCAACAATGACTTACCAGTACCTGAATACT
Source organism: uncultured Rikenellaceae bacterium (assembly GCA_964509385.1). GTDB lineage: Bacteria > Bacteroidota > Bacteroidia > Bacteroidales > Tenuifilaceae > MWFE01. The sequence goes on along the minus strand of CAZDXY010000034.1, from coordinate 2,561 downwards.
GAGTAATGCCTCCAATGGGACCTGAGCTAATAATAACCTCGTTTTCAGGATCATTCCATTTGGTTGATGGGGTTATTGCATCCCAAAGCAGGCGAAGGCCATAACCCTTTCCTCCGATAAACTTTTCCTTCATTTGAGCGGGAACATCCTTTTCCTTAATCTCATTACCTCCTACGTTGATGTAGAGAATCTTATCGGTATAGCCTCTGTATAACTCTTTCTTGCTGTACTGCCATTGGTTAAGCTTTTTGGCTTTGGCAAAAACTTCCTTAACATTCATAGGTTAATATTTATTGGTTAGAAAATCAACATTATTTTGAGGGCTAAATTATGAATAATTTAGGATGATGTAAAATGATAATTATCAATATGCAATGGATTTCATATTGGTTTTTAATCAAATAGATATTGTAAGTTTTAATAATAGCATTATGGGAAATCACGAGTTGCAAGCAGGCTTGAGTAAATGGAGTATTTTCTGGGTAGACTTATTGAATGTTTAATAACACAGTATGGTTCTTACACCGAAGGTGTAACATGAAAAAAAAACAACCGATCAAAAAGCATTGTCGGTTGTTTATAAAACTAGAATTTAACAAACTAAAACTTCCATAAATCCCTTGCTATATTCCAGATATCCTCAAAAACATATATTAGCATAATCTCGTGAGTTCCACTGTTAACTCTAGATAATTTGTTCAAAGTAAAATCAAATGCATAACCAAGTGCAAAATCATTGTTTACCTTGACATTTACAAAAAGCCCAGTGGCATCTCCAATTCTATAATGTGTTCCAAAATAAAATCGCTTCAAGTAAAGAAACTGAACTGTCACATCAGTTGACATTGGAGATCCAGGCATAATACCAATAAGCATGGAAGGGAGAATTTCCCATTCACGATTGATATTAAAATTATACCCTCCCATTAGGTACATTTGAGGGTTATATGGCTCTTTGCTCTCTCTATACTGCTTGTTTAATTTTGCCTCAATTAAACGTGGTACAGAGAATCCAGCATAGTAATCCTTTGCATAAAGGTAAAAACCCACACCCATATTTGGTGATATTCTATTCTCATCAGTCTGGAAATTTGGATCTGTAGGATCATTTACAAAAAGATTACCAATCTTGGCGTTATAGCTACTAATTCCCGCCTTTAAACCCATCGAAAGACGTATTCCTTCAACAACAGTAATTTGATATGCATAAGAACCAGTAATATGAGTATTTCTTAAAGGACCTGCTTTATCAGTCATTATATTAAAGCCTAATCCCATGTTCTGCTTAACATAAGGAGTATGGGCTCCAAAACTATACGAAGTAGGAGCACCCTCCAAACCAACCCACTGATGTCTGGATAATAAACTTAGATTAAGTCCATTAATAGTTCCAGCAATGGCAGGATTAAAGGCAATTGGATTTTGAAGATAATTTGTAAATATCGGATCCTGTTGCCCAATTACAATATCTGCATTAAAGACAGATAGTGCTATTAAACAAATTACTATTTTTCTAAATAGATTATTCATAATTCAAATTATTTTCTTTTATAATACAATTACCTTTTAAGGAATACATTGCCATTGATTCTCTCTTTAGTATCCACAATTTCAATGATATAGTAGTAAGTACCAGTTGGTAACGTTTTTCCTATCGACATTGAAGCATTAGCCTTTCCATCCCATTCATTTTTATAGTTGTTATTTATGTAAACCAAATTACCCCAACGATTGTATACCTTAATAGTAACTCTTCCAAAATATTCAAGCCCAATTATTTCAAAATACTCATTGATATCATCGCCATCGGGAGAGAAACCTTCGGGGATTATTAATTTTTCTGGTTTAACATCTTTAACCTCAATTCTTACCATTGCTTGGCTACAATTATAAGATGAAGCACATACTTCATAGGTCAAAGAATCTAATCCTATGTAATCAAGATAAGGTGTATAAGTTATTGTATTATCAGCATTTACCAACTCATATCCATATATTGGATAAATAACTATTGAAATTGAAACTTCTAGGTCATCAATTCCTTGATCATTTGCCAAAACATCAATTATTACTGATCTATTCTTATCAACTTCTGCATAATCATCTATGGCAACAATTAATGGTTCTAACACAAAAACTGTTACAGTAGCCATATCACTTTCTCCATGAATATCGGTAATTCTGTAAACAAATGTATCAGTTCCAATAAACATGTCATTTGGAGTATATCTAATTGTATTGTCCACGTTAACATAGGTTGAGCCGTTAGATGGTTCTATGATAACCTCAATTTGTTGTAATCCATCTTCTAAACCAGTATCATTTGCGAGAACGTCAATATCGATTGGCGTATTCATAAATGTTTCTACCTCATCATCATTGGCAACCGGGATGTGGTTGGTCACGCCCTCCTCCAGCACGGTCACGTGCACCGTGGCCTCATCCCACTCGCCGTGTACGTCGGTCACCCGGTAGGTGAAGGTCACAAGGCCGTCGAAGCCTGCCATCGGGGTGTAGGTCACTAAATTCGTGGCGGGGTCCACCGTGGCGATGCCCTGCGC
>CAZDXY010000033.1:0-31824 GCA_964509385.1 uncultured Rikenellaceae bacterium | reverse complement strand
TTGCCATAGCAGTAGTTCTCGGCAAAAAATACTATCGCTTATGGATAAAGGTGAGACCAATTGCTATACCATAGAAAAGAGGGGTGTTAAAAAGCTGATTTTTCAAACTCCTTGGTTTAATGAAGGTGTTGTTCAAGGACTTGTTGAATTTTCATTTGAAATACCCATAGATATGCAGCATTTTATCAGAGAATAGCAATCGAAAACCTCCTTGATTTTTAGGTTTACCCTTACAAACCAAAATAAAAAATTGTATTTTCGGGCAGAATAATAATACATCATGACAAAATCCTTATCCCTTTTGATTCTTTTTATAACATCTTTTTGCTTTTATCCTTCAGCAACGACCATAAATTCTCCCTTGGTATTAGATTCAATCTTGATTCGTGTTGATCAAATGATCGAAAATAGAGAATACCACGATGCTTTTGCTCTAATAGATAGTTTCATTAACCATGAACAAAAAAAGGTTTCAATCGATTATCGCTCATTATCTCAAGCCTTTCTTAAGAAAAGTGAATGCTATGGTAGCTCTGGAGAATACCAAAAGTCAATACCCCATATACTAAAATCCATAAAATACTCCGAAAAAGCGAACGATTCAATTTTTCTGGCCATTGGTTATAGGGAGTTGGGATACAGCTATACAATTATTGGTAAATATAATGAAGCGCTGGAAGCCTACCAGGAGGCTTTGAAATTGGATCAGGCACATGATGATTGGGATAATGTATCAGTTGATTTGAATGCAATTGGAAAGATTCATGAATTATGGAGACAGTTCGACAAAGCACTAGATTTTTATAATCAGTCGCTACAAATTGCGCTGGAGCAAAAAAATCTTTATCAGGTTGCTGTTAGGATGGCTGGCATTGCTTCGGTTTATAAATCGTTAAAACAATACAATACTGCCCTTGAATGGCTTAAAAAAGCCTTGGATATTGAAATTGAGCTGGGTAATGAAGTGCAAAGAGGTTATAGGCTTGATCAAATTGGTGAAATTTACACAATGATGGGAGATTATACCCAAGCAGAAGAGTACCTTAAACAAGCTCTCGAAATATTTGAAGTCAATCATATTCAATTATCTAAATCAATAGTACAAAATCATTTAGCTGCAAACTATCTTTTGAAAAAGGATGCACAAAAAGCAGCATATTATTATAACGAAAGTCTCGCTATTGCTCAAAGAATAGGCTTTTCAAACATGATTCTGAAGAACTACCAAGAATTATCTATGCTTTACGAGCAAACAGGCGATCATGTAAATGCACTAAAACACTACAAAAGATTTACAATGAAAAAGCCCAAAGTCAGCTTATGGAATTTCAGGCTAAGTACGAAACAGAACAGAAGGAGAAAGAGCTAGCCATAATGAATCAAGAGAAATTGACAAAAGAACTTGAGCTAAATAGAGCAAATCAGCAGAAATTGTTTATGATAGGTATTTCTCTCGTTCTATTGATCTTACTTGCATCGCTTTATAGCCGGTTTGTGATTAAAAAGCGAACCCATGCCCAATTAACTACCATTAATAGTAAACTCAATGAGCTGAATAGTACCAAGGATAAACTTTTTTCTGTACTCGCTCACGATCTTCGAAACTCGATGTGGGCATTTAGCAATATCACTGAATCTTTATGCAACAATTTCAGTAGAATGTCACAGGAAGAGCTAAAAAACTATCTTGGAGAATTATCTCACTCGGCATCCTCGGTAAAAGAACTCTTAAAGAATCTTTTAGATTGGGCAAAATCGCAACAAAACTCTGTGATGGTTAACAAGAAAAGTGTTAACATCGAAGAACTAGTTAATCAATCAATTAATCATGTTTTTTATTCGGCACTTCAGAAGGATATTGAAGTTAAAAATAGTATCGAAAAAGGCTTAACAATTATTACAGATGAAGATATTTTGTATACAATACTACGCAATCTGGTTAATAACGCTGTTAAGTATACTTCAAATGGGGGAAAGGTTTTTATTGATGCCATTCAAAAAAACGATCAGCTATCAATTACAGTTACCGATAATGGAATAGGTATGACACCTGACCAGTATGCAAAATTATTTGATTTGTCAAGTTGTACTCCTTGCACAGGTACGCAAGGAGAAAAAGGTTCGGGCTTGGGGTTAGTTCTATCAAAAGAGCTATTAAATAGGCTGGGTGGAACAATTGCTATTGATAGTGAGTTAAATAAAGGAAGTAGCTTTACAATAACCCTTCCTACAGTTTAAGAATAATAAGATTTCTTTAGAAAATGAATTCAAAAAAAATAATTATTGTTGATGACCATAAAATCGTAAGAGATGGTGTAAAAGCTATTCTTTTTGGTAATCAATATTTTAAAGTTATACACGAAGCAGCTTCTGGCAAAGATCTTATTGACGCACTAAGTTCTTTATCGCCTGATCTTGTACTTTTAGATTTAGTGTTACCAGATATTTCTGGACTTGAATTGATTGAAAACATTAAGGCGCTGTGTAATGCAAAAGTTTTGATTTTAACGGCCGAAATGAATGAGGATACGATTTGCGAAGCTGTGCAAAACGGTGCTGATGGTTTCTTGAATAAGGATTCATCCGCAAATGAGCTAATTGATGCAATGAAAAAGGTTATTGAGGGTGAGCCTTACTTTGGAATAAATCTTTCTACTCTCATCCATCGCAGTTATTCAAGAAAAGTTAAAGAACTTCATGAATTGAATAATATGCCAGAAATTACGGATAGAGAAATTGAAGTGATTAAGCATATTGCCGACGGTTTAAGCTTTAAAGAGGTTGCCGAGAAATTATTTATTAGCCCCAGAACGGTTGAAAATCACAAGAACAATCTATTACAAAAATTGGAGCTTAAGAATACTATCGAACTTTTAAAGTACGCATTTAAGCATAAATTGGTTGAACTTTAATCCCTTTCATTTTTTTATAGTTGATTTTATCTTGGAAACCACTCTTCATTAACTCTTCTTAACCAACTATTTATATTAGTGTCAGTTGCTACAATCACCTATGCAAATTAGGGTGATTCACTTATTATTTTTGGTTCAAATCCCACATACTTTTGTTTTGTAAATCAAAATATTTACCTAACAAATGTTTCTTCTGTGAAACAAATCATTCAATTTATAGAAAAAATCAAACCATTTATTAGGTCTATGGGAGTAAAATCTGGTTCAATACCTCAAGGGGGTAACCAGTTACTTTTTATAAAAAAGAATGATATAAAAATTGAAGAAGAGAAGTTAATATTACTAAACCATACTTCAGAAACCTCAAATAATATTTCTGTTAATTATCCTGAAGTAAATGATTCAGGTAATATTTTGACAAAAAATGTTGAAAGAAGAATTGCAATTAATAAAAACATAGAAGGTTTACCTAATTCAGAGCTTGCTAAATCGTCGGCCATTGATGAGTTAATAAAGAGGTATCCTAATGCTGAAATAAAGGAAATGGCAATCATTCGACCCTGGGAACGCAAGCGAATAGAAAAATGGTCTGATAATACTAAATCGTTTTGGGATGTATGGGTTACAGAGGAGACGACAGTCCAAATCATTGCTCAATTAAATGAAAGTACTTGTAAACTATTTACAATTCATGTTGAGCGGAGAATAAACCCTACCGGAACTTTTAGCCATTGCTACAGTCATATCATATTTGAAGATGAATTATCATAGTAAACCAAACCATAATGCACAAAAAATTTATTAACTTAAAAATCAATTAATATGAGAACTTCAAACCTTTTATGGACAATAATCTTTGTCTTCACGATTTCATTTTCAACATCAGCACAAATAGGTGTAAAAGATATTCAGAAAAAAGTACCAACCACAAAGCCTGCTGAAACAAAGAAGGAAGTAAAACCTGCTGAAACAAAATCGGAACCACAACAGGCACCAATTGAAACAGTTTCAAATGTTTCTCCCACATCGAGCAATCAAGTACTTTACGTATCAATGACAAAAGGCAGTAACCGAAATGATGGAAGTAAAAGTTCACCTTTTAAAAACATCGATAAGGCAATAGCCATGGCCGAAAAGGGAGCAGAAATAAAAGTTGCAGGCGGAAATTACTATGGCACACTCAATGTTGGATTCATTGAGAGCGATAAGCCTATAAGGCTTTATGGCAGTTTCGATGAAGATTTTGACAAGCAGAATATTGTGGCGCATCCTACCCTAATACAGCCTAACAACGAAAGTGCAAAAACATCACGCAAGGCTCTACTTAAGTTCACCAAGGACGTTGCTGGAACTGTGATTGATCATATTGTTTTCGATAGCGGCGAGCGTAACGCCTACAGCTCAAACGATGGTATTGTCGATGGGGTTGAAGGTGGAAGACTGATGCTACCCACGGAAAAACCAGCAAACATGAACTCAACCGTTGGTGAGCCCCTGCTGCAATTCGTTAGTGCAACCAGCGGAGGGGATGTTACAATTCAAAATTGTGTTTTTCTTAATGGTGCAAGTTTTGCACTTCAAGCAGGACATAGAAGCGGAAAATTTACTGTAAAAAACAATGTTTTTGTTGCCAACAAAATGGCTGCCATCGAAATATATGGTACCTGTGCCAGTACAGGCGGACCCAACACTTTATCGCTCTGTGGAGAAGTTGAAATCGCCTATAATACAATACTTTTTACATGGAGTCGTTTGAAGGATTTCCTTGACATGGGTTATGGTGTTAGGGTAATGACTAAGTGTGATTACAACATCCATAATAATATCATTGGTGCTAGTATTCTTTCTGCTATCGACCATACACGATTCAATAAGAACGAATGGTTAAAGATTGATAATAACATATTCTTTGTGAATAAGGATAAGGATCTACACTATAGTCCTGTCAGCAATACTCGAATTAGAATGGATGTATGCGATTTCGATGATTTAGAGATTGCCAGCATTGGCGGTAATCGCAACGAAATTCCTGAGGGTCTGAAGGTGAACAAAGCATACCTTGAAGGCTATTTAGGTGCGAGGTATAGCGAGCAGGTTGACTATGACCCCAATTCTCCTGCAAATCAGTGGAGGGCTGCAATGGGCATGAACAAACAGGGTACAATTACCTCGAGCGCTACTATGTTTGCCAATAAGTATCCGTGGAAAGATGCGTTGAATCTGTTTGGAAATGTAAGCGAATATGGTGCACAGTCTCCCAAAAAATAGGGGGCTTTTAAACAAAACGGTTAATAGTAATTCTTAGGTTTACACAGTTTTCACAGCAACTCCTTGTTCCCCAATGCGCTCTCTAAGTGCTTGGGGAACTTCTTTTCCGGTAATTACCAAATCGACTGTCGATGTATCGCATATTTTACCAAAACCTCTTCTTCCAAATTTACTCGAATCGGCAAGCACAATTATCTTTTGTGCCGACTTAATCATCAACTGGTTAAGTGATGCTTCAAGTGCGCTTGTTGTGGAGAGTCCAAAATCTGCATCAATCCCATCAACACCAAGAAAAAGTTTATGACTGCTGAATCCTTCCATCATGCGCTCCGCAAAAGGACCGACTGCTGAATTAGAACTCTTGCGTATTAACCCACCCAGTAAGTGAATCTCGATATCGGGATCGATGTTTAGCATCTGTCCAACGTTTAGCGAAGCTGTGATAACCGATAGGGGTTTAATCTGTTTTTGCAGAATCTGACGGGCAAGTTCGAGTACTGTAGAGCCAGAAGCCAATGTAATTATATCATTTGGCTCAATGTATTCCATGGCCATTTTGGCAATCCTTTGCTTTTGATCCACATTTACCTTTTCCTTTTCGTGAATATTTCGTTCTGCAATACTTGGATTACTTGGGGTGGCACTACCGTGAGTTCGGTAAAGCAGATTTCGACTTTCCAGCAATTTCAGATCCTTTCGTATGGTTACCACTGATACGTTAAGTTCTATGCTTAGCTCGTTAACGTTTACAAATCCTTCTTCCTGAAGCTTATTTAGGATATACTGATGCCGTTTTGCAATGCTTTTAGACATAATGCCATTTTTTTATACAAATATAAAAAAAGGAAATATATTTTCAAAAAAAGAAATAAAACGAAATATATATAGTTTCGAATTATTGCTTATTACTTTATCTTATATATCTTTGGCAAACGATTAATTTATCAAATTATGAAGAGAAGCGAAGCCATTGATGTTTTAAAAAATGGGGAGATAGTGTTTGATTTTGTTGTAGTTGGAGGAGGAGCAACAGGCATTGGTATTGCATTAGAAGCATCCACGAGAGGATATAAAACTGTTCTACTCGAAAAATCTGATTTTACAAAATCTACGTCAAGTAAGAGCACAAAGTTAGTGCATGGTGGTGTGCGTTACCTGGCTCAGGGTGATATTGGACTTGTAAGAGAAGCTTGCGTGGAGAGAGGTAGGCTACTAAAAAACGCACCACATTTAGTTAAAAACCAATCATTTATTATACCAACCTTCAGCTGGTTTGATGAGTTGATGTACACCATAGGGCTTACCTTTTACGATTTATTGTCAGGGAAGTACAGCTTGGGTCGTTCCACTAGGATTTCCAAAAAAAGAACTATTGAAAAGCTTCCAACGATCAAAAACGATAAAGTAACAGCAGGAGTTCTCTACCACGATGGACAGTTCGACGATTCTCGATTGGCCATTAACACCCTTCAAACAGCAGTAGAAAAGGGTGCACTGGCAATAAACTATATGCCTGTTATCTCACTAATCAAAGGTGAAAACGGAAAGTTAAATGGTTTGGTGGCTGTTGATCTTGAAACCGGAATGAACTACACAATTAAGTCAAAAGTTATTATTAATGCCACAGGGGTTTTTGCCGATGAGATTATGCAGTTGGATAATCCTGAAAAACATATTACCATTCGCCCTAGCCAGGGAATTCATATAGTATTGGATAAATCGTTTCTTGCTAGCGATTATGCCATAATGATTCCAAAAACAGATGATGGAAGGGTTCTTTTTGCTGTACCCTGGCACGGAAAAGTGGTTGTGGGTACAACAGATACTCCAATTAAAACTTCCACATTGGAACCTGTTGCACTAGATGAAGAAATTGATTTTATCCTAAGAACATCAGCAAAATATTTAAAAAAAGTGCCATCTCGTAATGATGTGTTAAGCATTTTTGTAGGACTTCGTCCACTTGCAGCGACTAAAGGTGATGACAAAAAAACAAAGGAAATTTCCCGTAGCCATAAGATTTATTTTTCTGACTCGAACTTATTCACTATGATAGGGGGAAAGTGGACAACTTTCCGTCGTATGGCAGAAGATATGATTGATAAGGTTGAATCATCTTTAGGATGGAATAAAACCCAATCAGTGACAAAGAGCTTAAAGTTGCATGGATATGACGAAAATATAGATATAGATGATCCACTTCATTTTTATGGCTCCGACAAGATGAAGATAGCTGAATTAATGCAGCTTGAACCTGAATCACAGGAATCACTAAGTGATCGATTTGATATATTAAAGGCTCAAGTAAAATGGGCTGTTCGTTATGAAATGGCACGTACCGTGGAAGATGTAATTTCTAGACGTGTTAGGTGCTTACTCCTCGACGCACGAGAATGCGTAAAGATTTCACCCGCTATTGCAGAAATAATTGCAAAGGAATTAGGTAAAGATGAAAACTGGCAAAAGCAACAGGTAGAGGATTTTAAGAGAGTAGCAGAAAATTACATTTTAAAGTAATCCATAATATCTTTTCTTTTTTTGATTTTATATAGTATTGCTATATTTTTATAAGCAAATAGAGGTTTTAACCATGGAAAAATATATACTAGCTTTTGATCAGGGAACTACAAGTTCTAGGGCAATGCTTTTCGATAAAAATGGGAACATCTGTTCTGTTGCTCAAAAAGAGTTCAACCAAATATTTCCACAACCCGGATGGGTTGAACATGATCCCATTGAGATTTGGTCATCACAAGTGGCAGTAGCTGCTGAGGCAATGTCTAAGATAAGCATTAATGGCTCATATCTAGAATGTATTGGAATTACAAACCAACGAGAGACCACAATTGTATGGGATAGAAAAACAGGACAACCTATCTACAATGCAATTGTTTGGCAGGATAGGCGTACATCTTATTATTGCGACCAGCTAAAGGATGAAGGGTTATCTGATAAAATCAAGGAGAAAACCGGACTTGTTATCGATTCATATTTCAGTGGAACTAAGATAAAGTGGATTCTTGATAATGTTGAAGGAGCAAGGATAAGAGCAAATAGGGGAGAACTTGCCTTTGGAACAGTCGATTCGTGGTTGGTATGGAAGTTAACACAAGGAAGAACTCACGTAACTGATGTGTCCAATGCAAGTCGTACCATGCTATTCAATATCAATACTCTAGATTGGGATGATGAACTCCTGAGATTATTTGAAATTCCCCTTTCAATGATGCCCCGAGTGGCATCATCGAGCGAAATTTATGATCACACTAATACTACATTTTTTGCCTCAAAGGTTCCCATAGCAGGAATAGCGGGTGACCAGCAAGCAGCCCTATTTGGGCAAATGTGTGTTGATGATGGAATGGTAAAGAATACATACGGAACCGGTTGTTTTCTTCTTCTAAATACCGGAGAAAAGCCCTTCATTTCAAGGAATAATATGCTGACAACCGTTGCATGGCAAATAAATGGAAAAGTTACCTACGCACTTGAAGGTAGCATTTTTATTGGAGGTGCTGTTGTTCAATGGCTTAGAGATGGGTTGGGGATAATAAAATCATCAACTGAAGTGGAGAGATTGGCTGCTCAGGTTGAGGATAACGGAGATGTTTTCTTTGTTCCCAGTTTCACTGGGATGGGGGCACCCTACTGGGATCAATATGCAAGAGGGTTAATGGTAGGTATTACCCGTGGAACTGGTCGAGCACACATTGCGCGAGCTGCACTGGAAGGTATTGCTTACCAAACTATGGATGTGATAAAAGCGATGGAGTTAGATACTGCTATGGAAATACATGAGCTCAGAGTTGATGGTGGAGCATCAGCAAATAATTTATTGATGCAGTTTCAAGCAGATATTTTGAATATTCCTGTCATTCGACCTAAGGTAGTTGAAACCACTGCGCTTGGCGCAGCATACTTAGCAGGCTTGGCTATTGGTTTTTGGAGAAGTATTGACGAAATAAAGAATCAATGGCAAGTTGATAATAGTTTTACGCCAAGTATTCCAGTTGAAAAGGCAGATACTCTGAAAGCGAAATGGGCTAATGCGGTGGAAAGAGCTAAATTTTGGTCCAAATGATCAACACCCATAATCAGTCAATCAACCAATTGTCACCCTGAGCCAGCCGAAGGGTCGAAGGGCAATCAATGTACCCTAATTGCATCAACCACATGTTTTAACCTTCGGGAATAGATAAATGTTGCCCCTAGGCAAACTATGCTTGAAGCTAGAAGTGTGATTTGTACACCAATTGATCCAGCAATAGACCCAAGCAATAAGCTGCCTAAAGGTGTTATTCCCAGGAATGATAATCCATACAGTGCCATAATCCTTCCTCGTTTATCCTCGTCAACAAGAGTTTGAATAAGAGTATTGGTTGATGCGAATTGAACTATCATTCCAAACCCAACGAAGTAAAGTAAAATTAATGATATGGTTACAGTTGTTGATAGAGACATGAATAATAGTCCAATAGCAAATAATGCTGATGTCCAAATAATTAGTATGGGTAAAAATTTAATAGTTTTTCGGGATGCCAGATAAATAGCACCAGTTAATGCCCCAGCTCCCAATGATCCTGTTAGGAAGCCAAGTAGTTGAGCATCACCACCCAGAATATCCTTTGCAAAAACCGGTAGGAATACCTGAAAGGGTAAACCAAAGAAACCCGTTGCAATAACAAGTAATAGCAAGTAACGAATAGGTTTAAAGTTAAATGCGTACTTTGTGCCCTCACTTAAATCGCCAATTACTGACCCATGTTTTCTGTCCATATTAATTGAAGTAACCTTCATGCGTAGAAGTGCAATAACAACCGCTAAAAAGCTAAACCCATTAATGAGAAAGCAGAATCCCTCTCCAACTAGGGATATGAGTAAACCTCCGACCATTGGCCCAATAAAACGTGCAGAATTGAATAGGGTTGAGTTTAATGCTATTGAGTTTTGAATTAACTCTTTATCACTTATCATTTCTAAAAGAAATGCATGTCGGAAAGGGTTGTCAACGGCTATTACTATTCCATTCATTGATGCAATTAGCACTATATGCCAGATTTCTACATTCTCAGTAAGAATTAGTGAAGCCATGGATAAAGCCAGGATCATGGGAACTATTTGTGCAACAATCAACACTTTTCGTCGATTAAGCCTATCGGCATAAACTCCTGCGATGGGTGTTAGAAATAGAGCTGGAATTTGTCCGGCAAAACCAATAATTCCTAACCATGTTGCTGAACCTGTTAATCGATAAACCAACCATCCAAGTGCAATATTTTGAATCCATGTCCCCATCAACGATACAAGTTGACCCAGGAAAAAAAGCCTAAAATTCCGATTCTTTAATGCCCTAAATGCAAATCCAACGTATTGAAAGTAGGAGCGTATGTCGAGGAGACGATTCATTGATTTGAAGGTAATACCGTTTAAAAGTAATAAAAAAAGCGGAAGTTTCCTTCCGCTACATTTTATCAATAAAATCAAAGAATTATCGGTTTTTTTCAGAAAACTCACGACCAGCCCTAAGAGCTTTTAAGTTAACCTCAACTACTTCATCTCCCTTTCGACCAAATAGTTGACGATGAACCAACCTCCTTCGCAATTGAATCCGCATCCAATGCAATATGATTTGGAATTCTCTTAATCTCCTTGATGATCTCCTCTATATTGGGATAGTCAGGTATGTTGTCAAATGGTGTTGTATTGGTTACTAACCATCCATCTTTTCTCAAAAAAGGTAAATAGCGAAGACCTTCCATGGGCTCAACGGATAGTATAAGATGGGCTTTACCCTGTGGAATTAAATCTGAAGCAATGGGTTTATCAGAAATTCGAAGATGCGATTGCACATCACCGCCCCTTTGGCTCATTCCATGAACCTCTGCCTGTTTAATGAATAGTTTGCTCTTTACTGCTGCCAAACCAATTCCTGCTGCAATGGAAAGGATTCCTTGTCCACCTACTCCTGCTAGTATTATATCTGCTTTCATATTTGTATTTTTACTTTTTTTCAGTTAATGAGCCTATTCATTTTTGGCAGCAGCTTTTTTTTCTGCTTTTTTCCTACGAGCAAAAGTTTGGATGCACTCACGCTGTGGTATTAATACGGAAACACCCTGATAGGCAAGTTCTTCCTTCATGATCTGCACATTTTCCTCGTGGTTTTTCTTAAGAGGATTCATTACTCTTATGTGTTCAGGATCAACGCCAAGCCCCTTGCAAATATCTACAATTCTTCCATGTGCCGAAGAGTCTTGACCCCCTGTCATGCCTGTTGTTGAATTATCAGAGATTATAACCGTAATGGGTGAGTTTTCGTTCACAGCATCCAGTAATCCGGTCATTCCGCTATGAGTGAATGTAGAATCACCAATCACAGCAACAGCAGGTACCAAACCTGCATCGGCAGCCCCTTTGGCCATAGTAATTGATGCTCCCATATCAACACATGAATTTATTGCATTGAATGGAGGTAGGGCACCCAGAGTATAGCAACCAATATCGGAAAAAACTCTACCAGTTCCATACTCTAATAACGCCTCGTTAAGATCGGTATAAACATCACGATGGCCGCAACCCATGCAGAGTGAAGGAGGACGTTTGCGAACAACACTCGGAATAGGAGTGCCTTCGTAAACCTCTATTCCAAGTGACTTGGCAACAATAGCAGGATTCAACTCACCATCCCTGGGAATTGTACCATCCAATCGTCCATGAACTGGCTTGCCAAGATCAAGAAAACCTTTGATCATCTCTTCAACAATAGGATATCCATCCTCAAGCACAAGCAATTCATCGCACTTCACGTAGATTTTCTTTACCAACTTTGGAGGAATGGGGTATTGAGTAATTTTTAATACGCAATAGGGGCAATCCTCTTCAACTATGTTTTCCATTAAATAGTTATATGCTATTCCAGTAGTAATTATTCCCAATTTGGTACTTTTCCCTTCAATATATCTATTGAACTCAGATTCATCGGAGAGGGTGTCCATAAGAGGTTGGTTCCCTAACAGCTTTTTGTAGTTTACCCTTGCAATGGCAGGAAGTAAAACAAATTGCCTTGGATCAGAGGGTAGACTTAACTTTTTCTGAGATTTTACAGCTTTCCTTTCAACTCCAGAACGGGAATGAGCCAAACGTGTCGTTATTCTCAGCATTACGGGTACATTGAGCCTTTCTGATAGATCAAATGCACTGTAAGCCATATCATAAGCCTCCTGTTGATTAGAAGGTTCTAAGATGGGAATCATGGCAAACTTTGCGTAAAATCTCGAATCCTGTTCATTCTGAGAAGAGTGCATCGAAGGATCATCGGCGCAAAGAACGACAAGTCCTCCATTTACACCTGTAATGGAAGCGTTAATAAACGCATCAGCAGCAACATTAAGCCCTACATGCTTGAAACTTACAATAGCTCGCTTTCCTGCATATGACATGCCAATTGCAGCCTCCATGGCGGTTTTCTCGTTTGCCGACCACTGCCGATGTATTTCTAACTCTGCTGCCTGTTTTGATGCCTGCACATACTCCATGATCTCGGTAGATGGTGTTCCCGGGTAAGCGTAAATTCCCGATATTCCGCCATCAATGGCTCCTTGTGCAATAGCCTCATCTCCTAAAAGAAGTAGTTTATCCATAATTTGGGGTTTATGTCAAGTTATTGATTATTCATAATGGCTTTATAAAACAAAAACTTTGAAAGCAAAAATAGGATATTATAATATTAACTGCAACTAAACTTTAAGAAATAGTAAATAAATGAAACTATGATAAAGTTGTTAAAACAAGCTTTCTAGAACCTCCGCGATTGCGAAATTCGCAAAGATAAATTCCTTGCCATGTACCCAAATTCAGCTTCCCATTGGATATAGGTATCGAAACAGAATTTCCAACTAATGATGATTTGATATGGGCAGGCATATCATCAGATCCCTCAGCTGTGTGTTGGTACCAAGGTTGCTGCTCTTTTACAAGCATATTGAAATACTCATTTAAATCGGTGCGTACTGTAGGATCAGCATTCTCATTTATCGTTAATCCTGCTGAAGTATGCTTAATAAAAATATGTAATATTCCTGCCTTTGGCAATGAAGGTAGTAGTTTGATAATCTCATTAGTAATCAAATGGATTCCACGTGAATAGGGAGGAAGGGATATTTCAATCTGTTCAATCATTTTGCAATGATTAATGATTTAATATTTTCTCGGCCATTTTTTTTGCTAGAACATCACATTGTGCATACTTCTCCTCAGAAGGTTTTCCATATATTTCAGCTGGTTCGGATACAATTTCCAATCCCGATTCCTCAACAAAATCCATTAGGCTACGTACACCCCCTCCATTCCAGCTATAGCTACCAAATACTCCAAGATATTTCTGCTTAATTTTCATATGTAGCAGAGTACGAGTTAGGCTATCCATTGTAGGAAGCATGTGTCCAGTGTAAGCACACGATCCAAGTATTAGCCCTTTGTACTTCCATATCTCATTAATCAAATGGCTAACATGCGTGCGTGACACATCGTGAATGCGAATATTTAATAAACCATGCTCCGATAATTTACGACCAATATAATCTGCCATAAGTTCAGTGTTTCCGTACATTGAACCTACAATAATTACCACTCCGTCTTCGGCTATATAGCGGCTCCATTTATCGTAAAGATCAATGACTTTTTGGGGATTTTTTCGCCAAACTGGGCCATGGGTAGGAGCAATCACTTTAACAGGTACTCCCTGTAATTTATTTAATGCTTTCTGAACCATGTTGCTGTATAATCCAACGATATTGGAGAAGTACCTTCGCATTTCATCCTCATAAAAATCAAAGTTAAGCTCATCATCGAAAATGCCACCGTCCAATGTTCCAAAGCTGCCAAAAGCATCTCCAGTAAAAAGCAGCTGGTCTGTGATATCATAGGTCATCATGGTTTCTGGCCAGTGTACCCAGGGAGTCATCACAAATTTAAGATTATGGTATCCAAGTTGTAAAGTATCCGCGTCTTCAACTTTAAGTAATCTCTCTGAAATGCCCCAGTAGGCTTCAACCATTTTGAAAGTTTTTACATTTCCAACAATGGTTACCCCATTAAAATGATCGTAAATGGCTTTAACCTCACCAGAATGATCTGGCTCCATATGGTTAATAATTAGATAATCAAGTTTTCGCCCTTGAAGTAGTTTCTCAATTCTTTCAATATAATTACCTGCAGCACGGTCTTCAACGGTATCAATAAGGGCTGTTTTCTCATCAATAATTAAATAGGAATTGTACGAAACGCCACGATCGAGTGGCCAAAGATTTTCGAAAAGTCTTTTACGTCTATCGTTCACTCCAATCCAGTGAGCTCTATCCGAAATAGGAACAGTATAGTGCATAGTATTTATGGTTTGATTTATCAACAATAAAACACAAAAATAGTTTTTTAGTTGGCAGTTGGCAAGAAGCAGATACTAAAAAAATCTGCTTTTCAAGTATACTCATGATATGACTTCTTTACCTAACCTGAAGTTGGAATGTATCGTAAAGCTTTCTCCAAGGTATACGCTATAATATTTTCCTATCGTCAGAATATTTATTGACTTTTCACCCATATCTTTCCATCTTCCATTCCTTAATCACCCAATCAGTCAATCAATCAACCTGCCTGCGGAGGCAGGTCAATCAATCAATCAATCAATCAATCAATTGTCACCCTGAGCTTGTCGAAGGGCAATCAATCAATCAATCAATTACCCATCTCTTTAACGTTTTTTTTACTTTTCCCTGTTACATTTTTGTCACTTCTTCGTCACTATAATAGAAACAAGGTTAACCTAAGCAAATAATTGTGAAACTTAAAACTTACTAAAATGAAACGTTACTTTGTAATCATTATGCTACTTGCCTTACCACTTCTATCAAAATCGCAGGCTTTTGTTGATGAAATTTTTAACAGATATTCTGGAAAAACGGGGTTTACATCTGTAGTAATAAATCCTCAACTCTTTAAACTACTTGCGATTATTGATAAGGATGATCCTGAATTAAAGATGTTATCTGAAAAGTTTAATAGCCTAAAAATACTTGTATCAGAGAATAAGAGTGTTGGATTCACCAATGAGATTCGAGAAAAGCTAAAAAAGGATGAATTCCTTAACCTAATGGAGATTATCGATGGACCTCAAAAGGTAAACTTCTATGCCAAGAAAAAGGGTGAGTCAATAACAGACTTTTTGCTACTATCAATTGACGATAAAGAGGAGGTACTGCTATCAATCACAGGAAATTTTAGTCTTTCTGAATTATCGCAAATAGGTTCAAGTTCTTCTTCGGGAGGTTCCATGGCACATTTGGAACTACTTAAAAAATTAGAAGAGAAGTAAAAATCAATAAAAAATTGCCTAACAGGTTAAATTCAGCCTGTTAGGCTTTAAAAAATACAACAATGAAAAGAATAATACAAATGACAACCCTTATGGTTATGCTTTCTGGAATGGTTTTCACAAGCTGTACTTACGCTGAGAATCAAAATAGCAAGCCAATATTTGACAAGTTAATCCGTAAGGAGAACGTAAGAACCTTCAAGATTCCTGCATTTGTTGTAAGATATATGCTTTTCTTTACCGAAGAGGGAAGGTATGCTTGCAAAGCATTGAAAGGAACAACTTCTTTTAGGGTTGCACTAGTTGATAACATCAACGATTCCAAGGGAATATTCGAAAGAGTAAACCACGAACTAAAAGTTAATAATTACTTAAACCTTGTTGATATTCAGGATAATGATTCGAAGATCACAATAAAACTCATTGAGGACAATAATATAATCCGAGAAATTGTATTTTTGATAAGCGATAGAGATTCATTCATCTGCTTCTCAGTGAAGGGGAGGATTAGTGCAGAAAGTCTTTCGAACCTTTTGGCTGAGTATAATCGAAAGAGTATTGATAAAAGAGGTTAGTATTTATTTACGCCAGGTTTTACTCTAAGGATGAACGAGCAAGAATTTAATAGCTTTGTACTATCAATAAGCCAAAGGCTTTTCATGCTTTGCTGTAAAATTCTAAATAATAGGGAAGATGCCAAAGATGCACTTCAGGAGGTTTTTATAAAACTATGGACTGGAAGGGGTGAATTGAAGAGTTTAATAAATATCAATGCATATGCAACTACTGTCACAAGAAACCTTTGCCTTGATAGGCTCAGAACAAAAAAGATATTTCTCAACGAAGATCAAATAAAAGGTTTATCCAATGATCAAGAACAGGATGATAATGAATGCACTAAAGTTAGGGTATTTGCAATTAGTGAAGCATTAAAAAAATTGAACGAACAGCAAAAACTGGTATTTACCATGAGGGATATTGAAAATATGGAGTACAACGAAATTTCAGATCAACTGGGAATATCGTCTGAAAATGTAAGAGTTGTTTTATCGAGAGCACGTAGTAAGGTTCGTGATATTATAAAAGAATCAAGGGTTTTAATCTAATTACAGCTATGGAGTTAAATTGGGATAATATCAAAATTTTTCTTGAAAAATATTACTCAGGAGAAACTTCTCTGGATGAAGAAAATGCCCTTAAAGCATTTTTCATAAATAATGAAGTTCCATCAGATTTACAAGAAGATAAGGAGTTGTTTTGTTCAATGGGTGAGGTACATGAACCATTGAACAACCATGAACTGAAATCAATGCTCAATTTGGCGATTAAAACAGGTAAACCTTTTAATGTCAGGAAATCATTTAGATTACAAAGAATTTTTACGAGTATTTCAATAGCTGCCACAATGTTACTTATTATGGGTATTGGATGGTTTATTACCAATAAATCGAAGGAAAGCTTAATGGCTGATACCTATTCTGATCCTTACGAAGCCTATTATGAGACTCAGCGACTGCTCTTAAAGATATCAAGTAATATGAACAAAGCATATGTTCACATGCAACCAATTGCCAAACTTGAGATGCCCTCAAAGGCACTGGAACCACTAAATGAGATATCGAAACAGATTGAAATCATCAATAGATTTGAAAGTCTCACAATTACAAAGGAATTACCCTTGGTAAGGGATATCCTATGGAGAGATGAGATCGAAAAAAATGAAAAGTATTAAATCATAAAACTATAATTATGAGAAAGTTGATGTTGTTTTTACTAGCTTTTTTGTGGGCTGGTTTTTTACTGGCTCAAAACTCGCCTGTGGATAGATTGTTCGACAAGTATTCGGGCAAAGAGGGTTTTACTTCAGTCTATATCTCGAAATACATGTTCAACCTATTCTCAGAGATTAATTCAGGAGATGATGAGTTTGGTCAGGTGGTGAAGGGATTGAATGGGATTAAAATCCTTACAACCGACTCCCCAATTCAGGGGGTAAATTTTCATAAAGAGATTATGAAAGAATTGCCAGCAAAGGATTATAAAGAGTTAATGGTGATAAAAGAAAAGGATCAGGATATTAAATTTCTTGTTAAAGAGGTAGGTGGCAAAATTACTGAATTGCTGATGATTATAGGAGGTGTTGACAATGCTCTTATTTGCATACAGGGTGATAATATCAACCTCAAGAATATCTCAAACCTTTCAAAATCAATGAATATTGAAGGGCTTGAAAACCTGGAGAAGATAGAAGAAAAGGGTAAATAATCTTAATAATTCAATCGTTTTTTGGGGTCCATTTTATCGATTTTAACATTAAAAACCGATAAAACTGTTTAGATTTGTATCAAAACAAATTTAACCCAATGGACAACCTCTTTTTTGAATCAAACCTTTACTTATACCTCATATTACCTTTGTTAATTCTAATAGCAAGGGTAATTGACGTTTCACTTGGTACCATGCGTATTATTTTTGTTTCCAAAGGAAACAGAATTGTAGCGCCAATTCTTGGATTTTTTGAGGTATTTATTTGGATTATTGCCATTGGTCAAATAATGGGCAATATCAATAACTTTGCCTGTTATTTTGGCTATGCTGCCGGGTTTGCATTGGGAAATTACGTTGGATTACGCCTTGAGGATCATTTGGCATTGGGAAACCTTTTGATTAGAATTATTTCGCAAAAAGATGCAAATATTCTTATTAAAAATCTCAATGAAAAAGGATACGGAGCAACAATGGTCGAAGGCGAAGGAAGTCTCGGTAAAGTTCAGCTAATCTATTCTATCGTAAAAAGAGAAAACCTTCCAAAGGTTATTGAGATTATTAACGAGTTCAATCCAAAATCCTTCTATTCCATTGAGGATATTCGCAAGGTTAGCGCAGGAATTTTTCCTTCCAAATCACCAATTCATAACATTAACCCCTTTAAACGTTGGCGAAAAGGTAAGTAATTTTGTTTTTTACAATAACATTCTGATGACTGAACGGCAATGATAATTAAAATATAAAGTTGTTGAATATTAATTAATGAGTTTAAATAATCTTAAATATTAGTTGTAAATGAATAATATAAATAATATTATTGTTAGATTTTTTTTAATTATTTGCTTTATTCCGATAATTATATCATGTTCCGACAAGGATAAAGATTTTGAATATGATCCAATTTACCTAGAGAGCTATCAAGAGGTGTATTCTTTATCCAGAGAGAATGTGGTTTCTCAGTTCACTGAAGCTGGGCTCTTTCCACCAGAATATTCTTGGTTAGTTAGATATGGAGTAAAAGCATATAGAATTGAATACAATACTATTTCCCCGTTAGGTGAACCTACGCTTGCTTCTGGGGCACTAATTATCCCTGATAATACTTACCATTTCCCTTTATTAAGCATTCAGCATGGAACTATTACTCATGAGAATAGCGCTCCATCAAATTTCAACTCAGATTTCAATGATTTTGCCAACATATTTGCCTCCATGGGTTACATTATTATTCTGCCCGATTACATAGGTTATGGTGCATCCAGCGACATAATGCATCCCTATGAACATCGTGAATCTCTTGCGACTACTTGTAGAGATATGATTAGAGCCATTTATGAATATTTCGAAGTAAAAAATGACAGCAGAAAAAGCAGTAACCTTTTTCTTACTGGATACTCTGAAGGAGGATTTGCCACTATGGCTACCTTTCAACTAATGCAGGAACAGCATTCAGATGAATTTAGCATTACTGCTGTAACAGTTGGCGCAGGTGCATACAACAAAACCAACTTTGTGGAATGGATTGTAACTGCCTATGAACCAATGCTTTACATTAATTCCTATGTTTGGGTACTCGATGTTTACAACAGTATTTATTCACAATTACAGCGTCCCCTCAACTTTTATTTTAATGAACCCTGGGCAACAAACATAGCCACAAATGGTGTTTTTGTTGAAATTGAGAGTAATCCAAGTATTCTTTTTAGATCAGAGTTTATCGAAGGAATTATTAAGGGTACAGATACGGATTTTCTCACTGCAGTTGAAGACAATAATTGCTATAGCTGGATTCCCCATTCTCCACTAAAACTTTATCATGGGAATAATGATAAATATGTTCCATATTTTAATTCTTCTGATGCCTATGAAGCCATGATTGATCTTGGTGCATCAAACGTTGAACTAGTTACTATTGAAAACGGAACCCACGAGACCGCTTTTATTGATTATTTAATGGGTACATTCTATTTCTTTCAAAGTTTTAATGTTGTTCATTAGATTTAATAACTAATGAAGATAGTAATTGATACAGATATTCCTTACATAAGAGGAGTGTTTGAGCCCTATTTTAGCGAGGTTCTATACAAAAAGGGAGTAGATATTGATAGTATTGATGTAAAGGACGCTCAAGCCCTTATTATACGAACCAGAACAGTATGTAATAAGGAGTTGCTAAAGAATTCAAGTTTGAAGGTTATTGCAACTGCTACAATAGGTACAGATCATATAGATATTAACTACTGTAAATCTAGGGGCATAGAAGTATTTAGTGCTCCTGGTTGCAATGCAGGCGGAGTTTTACAATGGGTTCTTTCAGCATTATTTGAAATGTCAAATGATTTTGAGTTAAAGAGAAAGGTTTTAGGAGTAATAGGAGTAGGGAGAATAGGAAATTTAGTGGTAAATGCAGCCAGGGCATTAGGTTTATCCGTTTTACAATGCGACCCACCCAGGGAAAAACTTGAAGGTAAAAAACATTTTGAATCGTTAAAAACATTAATTCGGGAATGCAATATTTTCTCATTTCATGTTCCACTGACTTATATTGGCACAGATGCAACATTTAGAATGGCAGATGAATTTTTTTTCAATTCTATTAAACCTAATGCATGGATCTTAAATAGTGCAAGGGGTGGTGTTTTGGAAGAGAAGGTAATGCTTAATTTTATTTCAAAAAAAAAATTAAAATTTGCACTTGATGTATGGGAAAATGAACCACTTATATCACATTCAGTTTTAAATAATGCAATAATTGGTACACCGCATATTGCTGGTTACAGTAAGGAGGGGAAAGTCAGAGCAAGTGTTATGGTTGTAAATGCGGTAAGTGATTTTTTTAATCTAAGCTTAAAAAATTGGTATCCTACCCCAGATCCACTTGAACAAAAGATTCATATAGATGCAACTGATTATATTGATAACAAATTAATTAATTATAAAAAATTATTTCAGAAAATTTACCCCATACTTAACGATGATAAGGCATTACGGGATAACCCCGTCAATTTTGAAGAGTTAAGAAATAATTACAACCAACGCAACGAAAATTGTAGTTATACTTTTTCATCGATAGTCGATGATTCTCAAATAAATATTTTAGAAAATTTGGGATTTGGATCAATAACCTATAACCCATAAAACCCTTTCTTCTTCAATACATTTGTCAATAATGCTGAGTAGGCCGCGATTTATTACAATAAGTCTTCTCAAGTAAAATTTCCAACAATGTTCCCATAGAGAGTCGGCTTTAGCGAGGTCGATAAGAAGATCGCGTCCAAGGAAAATACCTGTTACATATTTTTTAAATGATTCAATATTTTCAATAGATTTAAGATTTTCCAAATTTTCGCTCAGTTCATTTCTTAAAGGAATAATTTTTCTGCTATTGTACATGGTTTGACCAACGAACTCGAATAGATGATTGCTACGTTCAAAACAACCAGCATATATGTTAAATACATTACTATTAAGGTATAGCGATTCGGGATCGCATTTATTATAGTTTTCGCTATCCCCAGTAATATTAAATTCAATAAAATTAATACACTCATCCTTGGTCATCAACCCAAGTTTCATAGGCTATTATTTTAATCAAAGTTAACCATTCTATCTAACGAGAGCAAGGCATTGATTACAAATTATCAGTGTTTAATAATTCTATGTATATTAGAAAATATTATTGGCTTAAAATAAATTAAAAGGGTCAACCATTGATTCAACAGCCGTTTCATCTGGACCTATTGAAGTAGATGGAATAATGCTAAGCACAGGAATATCTGACTCGTTAATTATCCTATGGGCAAAACCCCCAATATAATAATCTTTGAACCTTCCCTCTGTGTGAGTCATTACCATGATTAAATCTGCATTTATCTCGTTGGCATAATCTAAAATATGCTCATGATCATTCTTCTTTGTTTTTTTGAATAGTTTGTTGGTACAAGTAATGCCATTGTTTTCTAGAGTTCTTTGTACCCTTTTTAGCCTGTTATAAACTTTGCTTTGGGGTAGAATGATTCCACTTGAATGAACTGTTACAACATGAATGTGAGAACCAAAGAACTTCCCAAATGATATGGCACTTGCAACTTTTTCCTGAGTACTCTTATTAAGGTTCAAGGGTAACACAATGTTCTTATAGCCAATGCTATAACGTCCTTTTATGGAGATTACAGGACAATTTGACTCACTAATTACTTTGATAGTATTTGAACCCAGAAACTTACGAAAACCCTGATTTGAACCATTTTTACCCATAATAATAAACCTTGCCTTCAACTCTTTGGCTTTATAGAGAATACGCTCGTGGACCTTGCCAACCTCTATTTCGTAATAGAAATTAATCCCCGAATCTGCACATTCTACATCAACCAACTTCTTAAGTCTTTCTTCTACTTCAAACTTTACTTTCTCAAAATTTGTTGAGAAGAATGCAGAGAAAAAATCGGTTGATTCAATGACATAGAGCAGAACTATCTCTGCTTTAATAAATCGGGCTAAATCGTAGCATTGACGAAGAGCTGTTAGTGATTGCTCCTGAAAATCAACACATACAAGTATCCTATTATTCCTTTTAGTGTTCATTGCCAAATATAAAATGGTTTATGTAAAAATAAACAAAATTGGTATTACAAGAAAATCAATAAAAAAGTTAATCTTTTTAAAAATGAACAATGCCTAATAAGTAATAATTAAAATTATAACAAAAATGATTAAATTTTGAAAATTTAATTTTTAAAATCATTATATGAAGTATATTGATTTAATAATAAATTTTTTTAGCTTTGCATATAATCTAACCCTTGCTAAAAAATTTGAGGTACAATACTATCAATTTTTTGTAATTAGGATACTTACAGTTAATATAATAATTAATAATCTGGAGGAAAAGTTATGCAAAACAAACTTCAGGAGCTCACTGAAAAGATTTACAAAGAGGGCTTATCAAAAGGCACCGAGGAAGCTGCCCAAATAGTAGCAAAAGCAAAAGAGGATGCCAGTAAAATAGTTTCCGATGCCAAAAAACAAGCCGAACAAATTGTTGCTCAGGCTAGAAAAGAGGGAGAAGATTTCAAGAAAAACGTTGAAACCGAGGTTGGTATTTCTACAAATCAGGTTATAAGTGGTTTAAAACAAAATATTTCAAAATTGTTGGAGACAGAAGTGGTACAAGCTCCGTTGGTAAATGCTCTGAAAGACTTAGATTTTATCAAAAAGATAATTGAAGTAGCTATTTCCCGCTGGGATCCTACTTCTCCAGAAAAAACTGCACTTGTAGTCCTTGTACCCGAGAGCACCGAAAAAGAGCTAAAAGAATATTTTACAGGAAAAGTATTAATCACATTAAATAAAGAATTTGAAGTAGTTGCTGACAAAACGTTAAAGTATGGCTTTAAGATAGGCCCTAAAGACGGTAGCTACTTAATAAGTTTTTCTGAAAAAGATTTTGAGAATCTTTTCAGAGAGTATATGCGCCCCCGAATAGTAGAAATGCTTTTTGGAGGAAAATAGCATGACTAGGGAATACTACTATCTAGTTGCCGGATTACCCGATTTATTCCTTGATCAGGAGAAGAAAGATTTTAATATCATTAAGCTCAAGGAGGAGATGCAAGAGTTAATGCATCCTGATGATTATTATCTTATAGAACTAATTCATTTAGAATACGATAACTTTAATTTTTTAAACACCCTTTTTAATCGAAAGCAGGAGTTTAACCCACTGGGTAAGTTTCCTCAAGATGTTTTTACCGAGATAGAAGAAAATCTTGAATTTTTACCATCCTACATACAAAGTTTCTACAATTTGTATAAGGGCAAAGGACAACTTGATAGTTCAACAGAATCTGATTCAATCGAATTTTCCAACATTGATCGGGTTGAGAAGATCCTTGAAGTACGCTTTCAGGAGTTTTATTACCAGTTCATAATTGGCCATGAAAACCGATTTATTCAAGAATGGTATGGTTTTCTTCGTGATTTTAATAATATTTTAACAGCAATTAATTGCCGAAAGCAGGGTATTGAAATTGCTCCGCAAATGGTTGGTAGAGGCGATTTGGTTGAAGCCATTATACGTAGTCAAGCCCAAGATTTTGGTCTTAAACGTGACGTTGATTACTTGGAATCTCTTCTTCAAATTTCTGATATTTCTGACATACTTGATAGAGAGCGAAGACTTGATATGGTAAAATGGGATAAGGCTGACGATATCACAACTTTCGATTATTTTAACGTTGAGCGAATACTTGCCTTTTTCGTAAAAGCCAGCATAGTGTACCGATGGGTAAAACTTGATGCAAAAACTGGTGAAGAGTTATTTAATAGGTTCCTAAAAGAATTGAAAGAAACCTATGAAATGCCCAAGGAGTTTACAAAATAATATAAGAAATAAATATTCCTAATATATTAAGTACATGAAAACCAAAGGAAAAGTAACAGGAATAATTGCTAACTTGGTAACCGTAGAAGTAGACGGTCCTGTTGGTCAAAACGAGATATGCTTTATTAATCGTGGTGGAGTCCAATTAATGGCTGAAGTCATAAAAGTAATTGGAAAGTATGCTTATGTTCAAGTTTTTGAGAGCACAAGAGGTTTAAAAGTAAACGATTCTGTTGAATTTGCTGGCCATATGTTAGAAGCTACTCTGGGTCCTGGTCTCCTTTCAAAGAATTACGATGGTCTATTACACGATTTGGCCAAGATGGATGGCATATTTCTTAAAGCTGGCGACTATACCGAAGCTTTGGATTATGATGTTGACTGGGAGTTTACCCCTACTATTAATGTAGGTGATAACGTAACTGGAGGCGATTGGATTGGTGAAGTTCCAGAAAATTGGGTAAAGCATAAAATTATGGTTCCCTTTAAGCTTAAAGGAAATTATACGGTAAAATCAATAGCAGAAAAGGGCAATTATAAGGTAAACAATGCAATAGCAGTTATTACAGACGCTGATGGTAACGATATAGAAATCACCATGGAGCAGAAATGGCCAGTTAAAATGGCAATTACTGCTTTTAAAAATAAACCGCGCCCTTTTAAGATTATGGAGACTGGAGTTAGGTCAATCGATACATTTAACCCCATCGCTGAGGGTGGAACCGGTTTTATTCCAGGGCCTTTTGGTTGTGGAAAAACAGTTCTTCAACATGCAATTTCCAAACAAGCAGAGGCTGATCTTATTGTAATCGCCGCTTGCGGCGAGCGTGCCAACGAGGTTGTCGAAATCTTTGCTGAGTTTCCTCATCTTGACGACCCTCGTACAGGACGAAAGCTAATGGAGCGTACTACTATTATTGCAAATACATCGAATATGCCCGTAGCTGCAAGGGAGGCTTCTGTATACACTGCTATGACCATAGCAGAATACTACCGTAGCATGGGGCTTAAGGTGCTTCTTTTGGCCGACTCAACATCACGTTGGGCACAGGCACTTCGTGAGATGAGTAATAGGCTCGAAGAATTACCGGGTCCTGATGCTTTTCCCATGGACTTACCAGCTGTTATTGCTAACTTTTATTCAAGGGCAGGCTTGGTTTACCTAAATAATGGACAAACTGGTTCAGTCACATTTATAGGAACCGTATCTCCTGCAGGAGGAAATCTTAAAGAACCAGTAACAGAATCGACAAAAAAAGCTGCACGTTGTTTTTACGCACTTTCTCAGCAACGTGCTGATAGCAAAAGATATCCTGCCATTGACCCAATGGAATCATACTCAAAATACTTAGAATACCCCGAAATACAAGAGTACCTAAATAAGAATATTGCTGAAACATGGGTTGATACTGTGCTAAAAGCTAAAAACTTTGTGCAAAGAGGTAAGGAGGCTTACGAGCAGATAAATATTTTGGGTGACGATGGAGTTCCTTTGGATTATCACGATCGATTTTGGAAAGCTGAGCTTATCGATTTCATAATCCTACAGCAGGATGCTTTTGATAGCATTGATGCAAGTTGTCCGTTACACAGGCAAAAATATATGCTTGAAATGGTCATCGGAATTTGTGAGATGAGTTTTGTTTTCGATAACTTCGAGGAATGCTCTGGGTTCTACAAAAAAACTATCAACATTCTACGTCAGATGAACTATTCAGTATTTGAAAGCGATGAGTTTAACAAATACGAGGACGAATTAAATACTTTACTTAACGAAAGAAAGGCAGAATAATGGAAACAAAAGCTTTTCAGAAAATCTATACTCAACTGGTTGGAATAACCAAGGCAACCTGTACGTTAAAAGCGCAAGGAGTTGCTAATGAAGAACTTGCTATGGTACATGGCAAACTAGCCCAGGTTGTTAAAATATATGGCGATATGGTTACACTCCAAGTATTTGGAGGTACCGAAGGTATCCCAACCAATGCAGAGGTGGTGTTCTATGGTGAACCACCAAAACTCAAGGTAAGCGATGACCTAGCTGGAAGATTCTTTAATGCTTTTGGTCAACCTCTGTTTGGTGGAACCGAAATTGAAGGCAAGTCCGTTGAAATAGGTGGACCATCGGTAAATCCCTTTAAGCGCAAGCAACCCTCTGAACTTATTGCAACAGGAATTGCTGGTATTGACCTAAATAACACCTTGGTCACAGGACAAAAAATCCCATTTTTTGCCGACCCAGACCAACCATACAATCAGGTAATGGCTATGGTTGCGCTCCGCGCAAAGGCAGATAAAATAATACTTGGTGGAATGGGGCTTACCAACGATGACTTTCTTTTCTTTAAGAATGTTTTTGAGAATGCAGGTGCACTTGATAGGATCATTTGCTTTGTAAACACCACAGAGCAACCGCCAGTAGAACGTCTTTTGGTGCCCGATATGGCACTTACCGCCGCAGAGTACTTTGCCACTGAAAAGAATGAGAAGGTTCTAGTTTTGCTTACTGACATGACACTTTACGCAGATGCATTAAGTATTGTATCAAACCGTATGGACCAAATACCATCGAAGGATTCAATGCCTGGTTCTCTTTATTCAGATCTTGCTAAACTCTACGAAAAAGCAGTACAATTTCCTGCAGGCGGCTCAATAACCATTGTGGCGGTTACCACACTCTCAGGTGGTGATATCACCCATGCCATTCCCGATAATACAGGTTATATCACCGAGGGACAGTTATTCCTTCGTAAAGATACTGATACAAATAAGGTTATTGTTGACCCATTCCGAAGCCTTTCGCGACTGAAGCAGTTGGTTATCGGCAAGAAAACACGCGAGGATCACCCACAGGTTATGAACGCAGCCGTGAGGCTTTACGCTGATGCAGCAAACGCAAAAACCAAACTGGAAAACGGTTTCGATCTGTCTGAATACGATGAGCGTACCTTAAAATTTGCTCATGAGTATTCCATTAAACTTCTTGCCATCGATGTTAATATTGATGTAGATACTATGCTAAATCAAGCTTGGGAATTGTTTGCCAAGTATTTCAGCAAAGCAGAAGTGGCAATAAGAAATGAACTGGTTGTAAAATACTGGCCTAAGGATCAGTAAAACCAAATTTTACTATGGCAATTAAATATCAATTCAATAAAACATCGCTAAACGACCTAAACAAGCAGCTGAAAATTCGATTGCGTGCTCTTCCTACGCTTAAGAATAAGGAATCAGCACTTAGGGCTGAGGTTAAGCGTGCAAAGGATAAGGTAAAGGAGTTGGAACAATTGCTTGAGGAAAAAATAAGAGTTTACGATTACATGGTAAGTCTATGGGGAGAGTTTGAGTACGATTTTATTAGGGTTGATGATGTAAAACTTAGCTTGATCAAGATAGCTGGCGTTAGAATTCCTGTTTTCGAAGATGTCATTTTTACAGTTAAGGATTACAGTATATTTGAGCGACCCTTTTGGTACCCCGCTGGAGTTCAAATCATGAAGGATTTGGCAAGCATAGGCATTGAAGGTGTTTTTTACAGCGAAAAGATGCGTTTACTAGATCATGCGCGTAAGAAAACTACCCAAAAGGTAAACCTTTACGAGAAGGTTCAAATACCTGGTTACGAAAATGCCATTAGAAAGATAAAGCGTTTTATGGAAGACGAAGAAAATCTTGCTAAATCGGCTATGAAGATTGTGAAAACAAGACAACAGAATATGGAGGTAGAGGTATGATAGTTCCGATGATTAAATATGGGTTTTTGGTATATCATCGCGATTTCGATTCCTTCCTGAATAAGTTACAGGAGCTTGGGGTCGTTGATATCATTAAGCAAACTCATACGCCAACCGAAAAGGAGCGCAATATGTTGAGTCTTGTTAATCGGTACACTTCGTTTATAAATGACTTACGTTCGCGGATGAATACTGAAAATCAAATAGTAGATGCGAACACCGAAGATGTTTTAAAAGAGTACGAAAATTTAGTGGTTGAACTTGAGCACCTTGAGGTTTCAATCCGTAAAGCACAGAAAGACCTTACAGATGTTCGCCCATGGGGCGATTTTAACCCCGAAACCATTAAAAAGATTGCTGAAAAAGGTATAAGTATTCGCTTCCTGATTGCTTCCGAAAAAGTATTCTCCAACGAATGGGCAGAGGAAAATACAGTAGAAGTGATTAATAGGATTGGAGGTTTGGTTTACTTTGTTTGCCTTCAAAAAGGTGAAGAAATCGAAATACCATTTGATTTTCAAGAGATAAAATTGCCTTCATTCTCTCTACTACAAAAAGAGTCAGAGATTGAAAACTTCCAACAAAGAATTGCTTTCATCGAAAATCGTTATAATGAGATTGCCCAGTATGTGCCAGCAGTAGAAAAAGCAAAGGTTGATTTAATGAGCAGCCTTGAGTTTATATCTGTGCAATCAAGCGCAAGCAAAGAGGCTGAAGAAACCCTTATGGTACTTCAGGGGTGGATTCCCATTCCAAAAAATAATGAATTAGTTAACTTTCTTGACAAAGAAGGCATAACATATATTTCAGAAAAAGCACAGATTTACGAGGATGCTCCCATACTGCTAAAGAATAATAAGTTTTCCAAACTTTTTGAGCCAATTGGTAATCTTTTCACCAGCCCCATTTACAGGGAACTCGATTTAACTCCTTTTTTTGCCCCATTTTTTATGATGTTTTTTGGTTTCTGTCTTGGCGATGCGGGTTATGGGTTAGTTTTAATTCTTCTCGCTACAACTTTGAAAATTAAAGGTAAAAAGCAGATGCGCCCTCTTATGTCGTTAGTACAATGGCTTGGACTTTCAACAGTCATTTTTGGTGTATTAACGGGAACTCTGTTTGGGGTTAACTTAGTAGAAGCAGAAATATCAATCCTGGAAAAATTTAAAGGATATTTCCTTGATAACGATAAACTTTTTATGCTTGCCCTTGGAGTAGGAGGTTTGCAGATTCTTTTTGGAATGTTCGTTAAGGCAGCCAATCAGGTTAAGATGTGGGGTTGGATGCACGCTATAACCACATTAAGCTGGATTCTACTGCTATTGGGCTCTGCTGTATTTTATGGCTTGTCTCAAATTGAAAATTTAAATATTGAGCTTTTAGGTACTGCACATTTGATTATTATAGGAATTGCTACTATTGGGATTCTTTTTTTCAATTCTCCTGGGAAAAACCCATTTATTAACTTTGGTCTTGGACTCTGGAATGTATACAATATGGTAACAGGTTTATTCGGCGATGTGCTTTCCTACATACGACTCTTTGCTCTTGGTTTATCAAGTGCAATTTTAGGAAGTGTTTTCAATAGCCTTGCATTTGGTCTTTCGCCAGATATTCCTGTTTTTGGAGCCATTATTACAATAATTATCCTTTTAATTGGTCACTCCATTAACCTTTTTATGTCGGCTTTAGGTTCTTTGGTTCACCCAATGCGTTTAACTTTTGTTGAATTTTATAAAAATGCTGGTTTTACAGGTGGAGGGAAAAACTATCAACCGTTCAAAAAGCAGGAAGCAAGTTAAATCATAAAATTGAATTTGAGAATAAATAAAATATATTACAATAACCTTAAAAAATGAATAATATGGAACCAATCGTTTTAGCTTACATTGGAGTTGGATTAATGATCCTGCTAGCAGGAATAGGTAGCTCCTTTGGTGTTTCTTTTGGGGGAAATGCATCAATAGGTGCAATGAAAAAAGATCCTTCAGCATTTGGTAATTACATGGTATTAAGTGCCTTACCAGGTACGCAAGGTTTGTATGGCTTTGCTGGGTATTTTATGGTTATGGGAAAAATAACTCCTGATATGACCTGGGCAGCAGCAGCAGCTATTTTTGGAGCAGGTTTAGCCATGGGGTTTGTAGGTCTGTTCTCCGGCATTCGTCAGGGGCAAGTTTGTGCAAATGGTATTGCTGCAATTGGATCAGGACATAAAGTATTTGGAAATACACTTATTCTTGCTGTATTCCCTGAACTTTACGCAATTGTTGCCCTTGCTGCCGTATTCTTAATTGGAGGAACTATTGCATAGATTCGATATTAAATCTTACTGAAACCCTGCACTTAATAAGCAGGGTTTTTTTATATTTAATTATTAGTTCGTTTAATGATTTCCAAATTGAATTAGTTTGTTGTAAGTAAATTATTTAATTTACTAGTGTAAAGAAAAAAAATAATGTTTATATATTATTTTAAAAAAATGCCTTTTTAATAAAACAATATTCTTAATTTTATCTAAATTTTTTTCATTCTGAACATTCAATATCAAGTAAAAAGAATAATGATATGCAAAAGGAATTATTAACAATGCTAATTGTAACAATTGTTGGCTTAATAGCTGGTGTTGCAATCATTTGGTATTACTATAAAAGATCAATTTTTTTTATCATTGCAATATTTTGGCTAATCACATTGGTTTTGATGTACTTAGTAACCAAATTAGGTACAATTATGCCCAATATTTTTCGAGTATATTTAACAACACCAATTACAATTATAACCATTGCTTTTATTTTACGGCATCTTGCCTTTAGTATAATTAGACCCTTAAAAGAGAATATCGATAATCTCAAGAAGATAAGCAGTGGAGATATTAAAGTAATTGTTAATAACGAGTACATACAGAGAAAAGATGAGTTAGGAGACCTTTCTTCTTCTGTTAAAGATGTAAGTACAAGGTTGAAAGAAATAATTGAGAAGATTGCAGTTTCATCCGAAGAAATTGAAACTGTAGGAGAACAGCTTAGCGCAAGTTCTAATCATCTTTCTGAAGCTGTTAATGAACAAGCATCATCGCTCGAAGAGATTTCGGCAACTATGGAGCAGATAGTATCGAGCATTCAGCAAAATGCAGATAACTCTAAACAAACTGAAACCATAGCAATAAATACAACGCAAAGTTTAGAAGAGGGTAATAAATCAACTAACATTGCTCTTGATTCAATGAAGGAGATTGCAGAAAAAATATCTATTATAAACGATATAGCTTTTCAAACGAACCTCTTGGCACTTAATGCAGCCGTTGAAGCGGCTCGAGCAGGTGATCAAGGAAAGGGATTTGCTGTTGTAGCTGCAGAAGTAAGAAGACTCGCCGAACGAAGCAGTACTGCTGCAAATGAAATAATTGCCGTTTCACAAAAAGGAGCAACAGTTTCTGAAAAGGCAAGAGAATTGATGAATAAAAATCTTCCTGAAATGAGAAAAACATCACAGTTGATTCAGGAAATTACCGCCGCCAGTTTAGAGCAAAAATCAGGATCTTTACAGGTCAATGAATCTGTTCAGCAGCTAAATACTATAACTCAACAAAATGCTTCGGCATCAGAAGAGTTGGCTTCAAATGCAGAAGAACTTTCCGCAAAATCAAAGCAATTACTTGATTTGGTATCTTTTTTTAAACTTGAATAATTTGCTTTATTTTTTTAAAAAGTATTAATCAAAACCCGTTGTATAATAAATTCAACGGGTTTTGATTTTAATCTTTGTTCTATCTTTTTTAAGTTTATAAATTAGTATTTTTAAGATAAAACCTTGACATGTTGATTAAAATATATTATATTAACGTGAGTTCGATGTAAGAAAAGTTTGATTTTTCTTTGAAAGCATAGG
>CAZDXY010000032.1:0-32716 GCA_964509385.1 uncultured Rikenellaceae bacterium | reverse complement strand
ATCAGGGTATCTTAAGTTTTTGGAGATGTATTCGCGAAACTTATTGCTATCGCCACCACCAAATCCTGGCATATCTTCAACAACAACGAAAATTTGCTCTTCCTCTACTTCTTCTTCTTCTTCCTGAAAATTGACAATCCTCACAGCTAGATTTTCATCAAACTCAGAGTCAAACAGGTCAAAATCATCGTCTATGTCAACATCATCCTCAACAATGTTGATCACATCAATAACCTGAATAGGTTGTGGTGGAGGTGGAGGGGGTTTAATCTCTTCCTGCTGTGTTATGGGAATCATTTCCTCTTCCATTGCAACATCCTGCAAATTGGCAAAGTCTGTTTTTATTCCACCGGTGCTTTTCCATTCGAACGCCATTAATACTACTAACAGCGAAACAACTAGTCCAATCTCCGAAAAGATTAACTTCTTCTTCTCAAGGTCGGCTTTTGGTGATTTTTTGAGTTCCATATCAATTTTTTTGGGCTATAAATATAGCTAATTCTTAGTTAATTTCAAAAAGAACAAATCCAATACCATAAACTTCGCAAAAAAAACAAAATAAATTCATTTCAACTAATTTTACGCAATAAAATGTTTAAAGTTTTTTCTTTAAATCGATTTTAAAATAATTTATATATTTGCACTTGATTTTTGAGGGGGTATAGTCTGCCCTGCCTGTTGCAGGCAGGCTCAGTTGGTGCCGAAAACCTGAAATCTCCGATTTCTCCGGTTTTCGTGCATCCTCGAAAATCCTGAAAAAAGCAAAGCTTTTTGGATTTTCGGGACTAGAGCGTTTGCAGATGCGTTCGCTGAAAGAGATTATTTTCGGTTCTTTTTATACATGGGGGTATAGCTCAGTTGGCTAGAGCGCTTGCATGGCATGCAAGAGGTCAGGGGTTCGACTCCCCTTACCTCCACAAACCTAAGAAGCCTGAAATCATATTGATTTCAGGCTTCTTCTTTTATATCAATCACCAAAAAATTAGTTCCTAAGTATATAGTACTGGTAACTTGCCAATTGAATTGACATTTCGAGGTTTACCACATTTTCTGAAATGGTATTGGTCCAATAAGTGTTCTGCAATTCGGCAGGAAGTGTAAAATTTTGATTACTGTTTCGTGTGTTGACGATGACCAACATTTCATTGTTGTTTAGGCTCTTCTTGAAACATACTATATCGTCATTCGAGTAATCAGTATTGCTTCCCATCCTTGCAAAATCATATTGGACATAAACGTTCATCATGTTATGGTATGCAATCAACATATCCGGATTTTCACTCCAATTTATGGGAGAGTTGGAAAAGAACGGAACGTTGCTCACTCTTCCGACTTCCTGACCTGTATAAAATAACGGCACACCACCCAAAAAAATATTGATAACAGAGGCCGCCAACGCTCCCTCTTTTCCGTTGAAAAGCACCATTGGCGTACTATCCCAAGCCGACTCATCGTGATTGGTGGTGAAACGAAGTCTATGCTTTCCATCAGGAATACTACTATACTCTTCCTCATGCGCAGTAAATAATATACTTGCTGCCTGTCCGTTAAAAACTTCTTTCATTTTGTGGTAAAAATCCCAACCATAAATCAAATCGAAACCCGCAGTAAAATGGTTATACCTGCTACCCTCAGCTAACAAAACGTATTTTCTGTTAGGTATTGATCTCAACGTGTCAATTGCTTGAGTCCAAAAATTTAAGGGAACACCATCAGCATAATCACACCTATAACCATCAACATTTGCCTCAAGAACCCAGTATTTCATGGCATCAATCATGGCGGCACGCATGTCAGAGTTGCTGTAATTCAAGTCCGCAACATCTAACCAATTGGTACCAGGGGGATGAACAATATTTCCTGATCCATCCTGAGTGTACCAACTGGTGTTGGTTATCCATGGATTATCCCATGCTGTATGATTTGCAACCCAATCCATGATAACAGCCATGCCCTTGGCATGGGCTTCATCTGTTAACTCTCGTAGGTCATCAAGACAACCATACTCCTCGCTTACAGCTAAATAATCTTTTACCGAATAGGGTGAATTTACTGAGTTCACCTCTCCAATGGGATGAATGGGCATTAGCCAAATCACATTAACTCCCAACGCTTTTATCTCATCCAACCTGTTAATAACACCTTGCAAATCGCCACTTGAACTGAATGCTCTTAAATTTACCTCGTACATCACAATGTCGTCAACGGATGGGATATCCTCGAAAGGAGTACCGTATTGTGTGTAGGATTCATTGTCGTCATCATCCTGTATAAAAGTATCATCCTTTTCTTTGCAGGAGACTTGAAAAAAAAGAATGATTAAGAAAAGGCTAAATCGGCTCAAAAATTTCATGACTGAACATTTTTTATAATTACACATTTCACGACTAATCAATTATCTACGTGTGAGTATGAGTTAAAATTAACTAACCACTTAATGACTCTAAGGCTATTTTTATAGCTTCAATATTGCTTTGCCTTTCAAACGAAAAGGTTTTATCGGTATGATTACAATGCTCAAATAGTAGCAAAGCCTTTTCTAGGTAAACCTTTCTATCTGCAAGAGTTACATTCATTCCAAAAACAGTCAATATATTTGCCAGCACCTCAAGGTTTTTGAGGTTTATCCCCTTGAATTGGGAGATATAATCTATAGAATCGATCTCATTAAGCGATAAATAATCATTAAGGTTAAAATCCAGTTGGCTGGAAAGCATCTCTTTTACCTCCTCAAACTGTTTTTCTAGCTGAATGGCAGAGTTATCCTTACTTCCTCTAAGTCTATTTAGGATTGCTCTGAGCACAGTTCCAATTTTCTCAATTTCCCTTAACAGATAGTCTTTTTGCTCCATATTGTTTCTATTTTTTCTCAATTAAGATATGCTACATTTCCATGTCCACTATTTATCTCCAAAAAATCTTTTTACCTCCGATTCAAAAGCTCTATCTACTGCTTTCCCATCGCGGGTTTTGGCTAAACCACCTCCTGCTGTTTCCTTATAATCGTGATGCAGTTTATCGCCTACCTCCTTCATGGTTAACACCACTTCGTCGGGCGATACGAACGATTTAACCCCACTAAGTGCCATTAGAGAAGCGCTAATAGCCACCGATGCAAAAACACCGTTACGTTTAACACAAGGCACCTCAACCAAACCAGCAACAGGATCGCAAATTAGTCCCAATGAATTTTTAATGGCTAAAATAAATGCCTGAACAATTTCTTGCGGATTGCCATCCTGAAGATAGGTCAGAGCTGCAGCAGCCATAGCTGCACCAACGCCAATCTCTGCCTGACAGCCATAATCTGCCCCTGCTGTGGTAACATCATTAAAGAGTATCATCCCAAGAAATCCAGAAACTAAAATTGATTCGAGAACCTTTTTCCTCTCGGGTTTTTCAATTTCTGAATAAGCCTGAATAACACCTGGCAGAATGCCGCACGAACCAGCCGTTGGGCATGCAACAATAACTCCACACTTGGCATTCACCTCATTCACAGCCACTGCATAAGCCGTTGCTCTGCCATAGATATTGTCAAATAGGGTACTTTTTCGCACATACTTATTGATCCGCAAAGCATCTTTTCCGGTTAATTTTAGCAGCGATAACTCCTTGCTCTTAACTCCCTTCTTTACTGATGCTTTCATTACCCGCCAGTATTCTGCAACCCTTAGCATTGTATCCTCAGCATTGCTTCCCTGAAGATTTGACTCCACTTCAAGCACAACATCAATCAACTTCTTATTCTCTTTCTTCAGGTATTGGTTTAGCTCCTCGAAGGAGTTGAAAGGTATTATATATTTTGGGTTGGCATTTTTCGAAATGCTAACGATGGCTGGAATGAGCTCTGGATCATCCAATTTTTTTGCTTCAAGAGGGTTAACAATGCTCCCATTGTGGTAGTAAAATTCCTCTTTACCGGTTAAAGGTGTACTAAGGCGATTAATCAGATATCTCACCTCAACATTCCCTCCTCCAATGGAGAAACCCGTTATGGAGTATGAATCGGTTTCGGTTTCAACAAGGATCTCGGCTATGTTATTGTTATTCTCATTCTTATACTTCAACTCCTCATCGGATAAGCCTTTCTTGTAGCCAGAAAATGATGCAGAAAAATCGCCAAAATCAATTCCATGCTCATTTAAAAAAACCGGATCACCATGCTGAATCATTTGCGGATGATCAGGAGCAAGTCCTTGCAAACCACCTCCAATAGCCGATGGCGTGTAGTGACCTGGACCAGTATCCCGGAACGAAGCCAATAGCTTAACGCCAATTGATATAACCTTTGTTTTATCGAACTTTGATTTTGCGATGATAATATTTCGTGCTATTTGCCCAATTTTATTTGCTCCCGCAGTATGCGAACTGGATGGGCCAACCATGGAAGGTCCAACAATATCGAATACGCTCATGGGCTTAATATATCGATGTAGATATCGTTCAAAATCGTCGTGTAGCGATTCTATTTCCTTGTTTTTGATCACCCCTTCTATAGCGCAGTTGACAATGTACAGAGATTTTACCTTTTTGTCGCGACCCTTTATGTACCATAACTCCATGTAAACAGGAAAGATGTTATGCTTCTGAAAGGTTTCTATCACGTTATTAATCACTGTACTTTTTGCCGAATTAATGCTTTTGATCGTAATTGAAGTTCTGTTTTTGGATGCTTCTGTTTGGAATATGAATCCCTTGCAATTGTTCTTCATTTCAGAAATACTCTCATTTATCTCGGGCAAACTAACCTTAGCATGGGTAACAGATGTAATATCGTTGTAGAATACAGTTATCATATAGTTTTTATCCCTATTGCTAATGACACGATACAAAGTATAGGGCTGATACTTGAAAGGTGTAAGCGACGATAGTGTATCCTCAAGTTTTGTGTGATCGAAATCATGTAAGATGCATTCTTCCAACTCTTCCTTATGTCGAAAGAATTTCTCAGTTTGACCTTTTTCAATTCTTTCTTCAATGGTTTTCAAACAGTAACCAATCTCAGCTTTGCTAAAGCAACCTTCAATTGAAATACTGTTGGACATGTAAGTTTCTCTATTCATATATGATTTTATTTCAAGGATAGCTATTGTAAGTTTGTTTATGCTTAAAACATTCACAAACAAAGATACCACAAAAACACAACCCCTTAACAAAACGTTTTTTTATAATGCTAGTATTATTTCCCTTAGCTTACCATCAAATTGCTTTACTATATCATTTTAAAGATGATGCAAATAGGTAGAATGACTTTACTTTAAATTTTCAGGCAATAGTTTTTTTCATAAATTTGGGTAATCTTTTCTTTTATAAAGGTTAAATCAAACGATCACCTAAAAGACTATCCATGAACTATTCTCCACAAAAAAACAGATATTCAAGCATGATTTACAACCGATGTGGTGCCAGTGGGTTGTTGATTCCTGCTATATCGCTGGGTCTGTGGCACAACTTTGGTGGTGTTGACAATTTTGAAAACTATCGGAACATTATCATAAAAGCATTTGATGCTGGCATTACCCATTTTGATTTAGCCAATAATTATGGACCTCCTCCCGGTTCGGCAGAAGAGAATTTTGGTCATATTCTTAAAAGCGATTTGGCAGGTTATCGCGATGAGCTTATTATTTCAACTAAGGCAGGATACTTCATGTGGGACGGTCCTTATGGCGATTGGGGTTCGAGAAAATACCTCATTGCCAGCCTTGATCAAAGCCTAAAAAGAATAGGGATCGACTATGTAGATATCTTCTATTCACACCGCTACGATCCTAACACTCCTCTTGAAGAAACCATGGGTGCGCTTGATTTTGCGGTAAGGCAAGGAAAAGCTTTATATGTCGGTATCTCTAACTACCCTGCTGAGGCCACAAAAAGGGCTTCAGAAATCCTTCGAAAGTTGGGAACACCCTGCCTTATACACCAACCCAGATATTCCATGTTTGATCGATGGGTAGAGGAAGAACTACTCGATATACTTGACGAGGAGGGTATTGGCTGTATAGTTTTTTCACCTCTAGCTCAGGGTTTGCTTACCAACCGTTACCTACAGGGCATACCATCCGATTCGCGTGCTGCCAAACCACATGGATTTCTAAAAAAAGAGCAGATAACAGCAGAAATCCTAAAAAAAATTGAAAAACTTAATGAAATTGCAAAAACTCGTGAACAGTCGCTTGCACAAATGGCAATTGCCTGGTTGTTGAAAGATAAACGGGTAACGTCTGTACTCGTTGGAGCAAGTTCCTCTGAACAATTATCCATAAACCTAAAATCGATACAAAATATCTTTTTTACAGAGGATGAATTAGAAATAATTGATAAAACATTAAAGATGGAGTAAATGAGTTTAGCCTGATTAATTCATAAACTTTGTGTTTTCTTTGTGCCTTAGTGACTTAGTGGCAAGTATTTTTTCGCCACAAAGACACAAAGACACTAATTTTCACTAAGATGTAATTATTTATGAATTAATCAGGTTAGAAAAAAACTTCATTAAAAAAAGTTATTATTGGTATTGGCAAAATAAAGATTGTGCTTAATTTTATGCGAATTTTTTAATCGTAACAATTTACAATGCGGGAGTAGCTCAGTGGTAGAGCATTAGCTTCCCAAGCTAAGGGTCGCGGGTTCGATCCCCGTTTCCCGCTCTGTAAAGGTCATTCGAAAGAATGATCTTTTTCATTGAATTCAGTTTCAACTTCAATCATCTTTTCTCCTTTCTAATTTAAGCCTATTAATCAAAAAGCATTTCCGATTGTTGTACCTTTACAAACAAAAAAAAAAGTATGAAAGTTCACTCCTTCAATATCTGCAACTTTAAGGTTGATGGTGGTGCAATGTTTGGCGTTGTTCCAAAAATACTGTGGAATAGGGTTTACCCTGCCGATGCAGAAAATCTTATACCCCTTTCATTACGCTCGCTTGTGATTGAAACCGATGATAGAATTGTTTTGATCGACAATGGCTTTGGTGATAAGCAGAGTGAAAAGTTTTTAAGTTACTTTAGTATTTTCGGTGGTGAAGGGTTAAATGAAGGGATAAATAAACTGGGGTACAAACCAGAGAATATAACCGATATTATTTTGACTCATATGCACTATGACCACTGCGGAGGCAGCATTAAGCGAAATTTTCAGGGCAAATTTGAGCTAACCTTTCCTAATGCTACAATTCACATTGGCAAAAAGCAATGGGAATCGGCATTAAATCCTAACGTGCGTGAAGCCGATTCATTTTTAAAGGAGAACATAGTTCCCATTGAAGAGCTGGGAGCACTTAATCTTATTGATAAAGAGGGCTTCTTTTTGCCAGGTATTGAACTTCGAATTTTTAATGGTCACACAAAAGGGCAAATCATACCTCTTATTCATCTTCCAAATGGAAAAGTTATGGTGTATGCTGCTGACCTATTTCCTTCAACTGCACATATTCATCTGGCATGGAACATGAGCTATGATGTTGAACCACTTGTAACCATGAAGGAAAAGGAAGTGTTTCTGAACGAAGCATTAGAGAAAAACTATATCCTATTTTACCAGCACGATTACCACAATGAGTGCAGTCTGCTGCAGCAAACCCCAAAGGGTATCCGTGCAGGCCAAAAACTCACGCTAGCCGATGCTTTAAAATAGCCCTTTGAAAAGTTCCAGAATATAGGCAATAAATGGAGCAAAGCATCCAAGAAAAAGGATGATTGAAACAACGGTATCTATTAGTACTATCCTTGATATCATTTCGCCCTTCAATTTAACAAGAAGGGAAAACATAATTCTCAGCAGAAGTTGAAGGGCAAAAAACGAAAAAACTCTAATCCCATGGGGATTGTACGTTAATGATTGGTAGAAATTCCCTCTAATAATTTCAGAAAAACTAGATGATAACCCTTTGCTTGGAGGAACTATTCCGGTTGTTTCTGTAAGCATGGCAGGAATTGGATGGGTATCAGCATAAAAGATTAATGAATAGACAAAGATTATGGCTATTATGAATGAAAAAATCAGGTTGACGATATGGTACGATATCGCTAAATCTTTTATTTTCATAAATCTAATGAAATAACCTTTTTTATGCTGATGCATCTTTTAGAAACATCTTACCAAACTTAAACCCATGATGAACATGGTAAACCTTGTTTGCTGGCATCTCGATACTGATTTCAGTATCGGTGTAGTCAATGGTAACATATCTCGAACCTTTAAATAGCTTATCGAACTTCATGTCAGATTCAAACCTATATCGACCCGGATTGTCTTCAATAACAGAATAGCGGTTAATCAGAAAAAAGTCTTTAACCCTTTCAGGATCAACCTCTCCATTGTGCTTTACGATCATCAACTTGGCTTTGTAATTATTCACAATCACTCCCGGCCAAATAATTGCATAAAAGTAGAATGTAAACAAAATCCCAGTGAAATGTTGGACCAGAGAAATTTTGTTGATATAAAATATGAAGTAAACGACAAGGTGTAAAAAAAATAAAAGGATAAGGCTTCCAGCGCTAAGAACTAACCAGGATAATGCTGCCGACTTGAAGGCAGTTTTTGATTTAAAGGATATTTCCATCGATTAAGAATGCTAGTTATTGCTATTCTCAATCTCCTTCTCAATCTCAGCTTTCTCAATTTCAAGATCCTTAAGCCTGTTAACCAAACTATCAAGTTTAGCGCTAGAATGATCTGTTTCCTCGATCTCTTTTTTTATGGCTTCTTTTATGCTTTTCTCAAAAAGTTCAAATTTCTCCGGATCATCAATGGCTTTTTTCGCAATGACTGTTGCTCCGCTGAATATCATAAGCCATGCTGCTGCTAAAAGAACTGCAAGAATGGAAATAATAAGTGATGCTATACCAAGCCCTTTAGAACCTTCGCTTCTCGAAGCTTGAACAATGGAAATAATGCTAAAAATAATGGCCAATATACCAGGAATAAAAGCCACGACTCCTACGCAGGGAATAAAAGCCACAATAAGAGATATAACTCCTAATACAATGCCTATTATGCCCATTACTTGTCCTTCGGTTGATGTTTTTTCTGGTTCCATATCGATATAGTTTACTGTTAATTAAAGACGAAAGTAAAATTTTTTTGCTGCATTACTGTAAAACTTTATTTGTTAAAATTTCCAACAGATCTTCTTCAAGGGTTTTGTTTGGCAATTCAATTATCCTGCCTATTTCAACATCATTTTGAAAAATAATAAAAGTGGGTACATAATCAACGTAACCCTCCATGATGCCCACTTCGGGGGCTACCTTTTGTCTGTTTACTCCAATAATTTCTAACCGTTCAACAGGAAAATCTATTTCATTTAGGATTTTTATAAAGCGGGGTACCTCGCGACGGCTGTCGCTGCACCATGTACCCAACACAATCCTAATAGCAATACCATCTACCAAAGATTTAAGGTTATCGACTACTGTTTTTTCAGGAGTATACTCATTGAAGGTAGGAGTAAACCAAGTATTAAATGAATCTTCATGAAAAAAATCAATTGTACCATAGCCATAGAGAATTTCCTGCTGTGCACTCTCATCGAAAACGATTTGGTTCAATGATTGCCCAAAAACAGCATATGATGAGAAGAAAATGGAAAGAAAAAAGATTCGAAAATTCATATGGATAATTTCCCATAAATGTACAAAAAATTCTTGCTAATCTTTATTGGGATAGCTTTCAAATAATCTAATTTGTATGTTCAGTGGTAAAATTCGTTATCTTTGAAATGCATATATTACAAAAATTAGCAAACATGCCAACTGCATTCCTTACC
The DNA here is from genome assembly GCA_964509385.1 of uncultured Rikenellaceae bacterium. Lineage (GTDB taxonomy): Bacteria > Bacteroidota > Bacteroidia > Bacteroidales > Tenuifilaceae > MWFE01. Next base: position 22,942 of record CAZDXY010000032.1, on the reverse strand, counting down.
CGTCGCGAACGATTTTCTGCTGCTCATAGGCTATTCAAACCTGAACTCGATAATATTGAGAACGAAGCACTTTATGGGCAATGCTCATCCCCCAATTGGCACGGACATAACTACGAGTTGTTTGTCACGGTTAAAGGACCTGTAGATTCTGAAAAGGGTTATGTAATAAACCTTAAGCAGCTGAGCAATCTCATTCGTGAGCTGGTTATCGAAAAAGTTGACCACAAGAATCTTAATATTGACGTTGATTTCATGACTGGAGTCCTTAGCACAACAGAAAATCTTACCATAGCCATATGGAAGATTCTTGAAAAGCCAATAGGTGAACTGGGTGCCCAGTTACACAGGGTAAGGATTCGGGAAACCGAAAACAATGTTGTTGATTATTACGGTTGAACCAACTTAACCCTCGTATCTATCTTTTTCTGGCAATCTCAGCAATATCCTTTATCGCTTCAATGGCTGCATCAACATGCTCGTCGGTGTTGAAAACTCCAAGGCTAAGCCTGACGGATCCGTGAATTTTATCAGTTCCGATTTGCTGATGTACCTTAGGGGCACAATGCAAGCCTGTTCTACAGGCTATGTTGTAGTCAACATCTAAAATGGTGCCCACATCGCCCGAATCCATGCCATTTACATTTAGGCTTAATACAGGGTTTCTTGGTCCATTTCCATTGGCGCAGTAGGTTGTTACATTCTCAATTTTTTGAATCCCGTTCCTTAATTTTTCCCAAAGCGCCATTTCCTTTTTGTGCAAATTATCAATCCCCTGCTCAAGAACCCAGGTAACCCCGGCTTTTAGTCCAGCCACTCCAACAAGATTTAGGGTACCGCACTCCAATCGGTAAGGAAATTCCTGAAGGTGAGTTTCAACTGCCGATCGAACACCAGTCCCACCAAAGCGAGTATATCGAACCGGTACATCTTCCATAACATATGAACCACCTATACCTGTTGGACCCATTAGACATTTATGCCCGGTGAAAACGTAAACATCTATTCCCATTGCCTTCATATCGACATTTATGGCTCCAGCACCCTGACTTCCATCAACCACGAAGATAACGCCTGCATCCTTGCATACCTTACCAATTTCAGCCAAGGGCTGAACGGTTCCAATCACATTGGAGCAATGGTTTACAACCACCATTTTTGTATTCTTCTTAATGGCCTTCCTAATATCATCAGGATGAACGTAACCATTGGCATCGAAGGAGATATGATCAACCTCAACAATACCATCCAGGGTTAAATGGTACAAAGGACGAAGAACTGAGTTGTGCTCCAGATTTGTGGTAATCACATGATCGCCCTTAACGGCCAGTCCCTGTAAAACCATATTTAGCGAATCGCTTGCATTGTAACTAAAGGTTAGCCTATTGGGATCATCGCCATTGAAAAGCTGCGTAAGCAGCTTACGGGTATTAAAGACCACCTCCTCTGTTTCAACGGCAGCATCAAATCCCGAACGACCGGGGTTTACCCCATGAGTACGATAAAAGCTACACATGTAATCGTATACAATATCAGGCTTTGGGAAAGAAGTGGCAGAATTATCAAGGTATATTAACTGGCTCATAGTATTAGTTTTTTTCTGATTATTGTTTCTATTTATTGGTTAATCTAAATCACTATTGCATCTGCCACAATCTCAGCGATAGTTTTTATTTCAACCCCAAGCTTAAAGTAGAAATTAATCTGACTAAGCTGATCAACGCAGTTGTGGCAAGGTGTTACAACTATTTTTGCACCGGTTTTTCGAATCTGATCTGCCTTAATCTCTGCTATTTTCATCCTGCGCTCGTTATACTCACTCATGGCAAGCTGACCCCCGCCTCCTCCACAGCAATAATTATCGGTGCCATGGGGTGTCATTTCAACAAAGTTCATAACCGCTTCTTTAAGGATGTAACGCTGCTCTTCAATGATGCCTCCGCTGCGTACCAGGTTACAGGGATCGTGTAAAGTCACTGTTTTCGTATTTCTGGTTTTATCAAGTGTAATTCTACCTTCTTTGATATACTCTGCAATAAACTCCACGGAAGTAAGCACGTCGAAAGGAAAAGGTTGCTGCAAATAGTTTGGGGCCTCCCAACGGAAAGCTCGGGAACCGTGTCCACATTCTGCCAACACGCAGCGCTCCGCGTTTAGGGTTTGCATTTCATCGGTAAGCCTTTGAGCGATTTGCATTGCCTCTTCGTGATTTCCAGAAAAGTATGCATAATTGGTTACATCGTACATCTTTGTTGAAAGGGACCATGATTCCTTAGCTGCATAGAATATTTTTGCCATTGCTGAAATGGAAAGCGGGAAGAACTTTGGTTCGCGTGGATTCAGGGTGTAAAGGATCTTCTTATTGGGCTGATTTAAAGGAATTGAAGCGCTGGGATCGTTTACCTCATCCTGCAATTCCTCTTCAAGCCATTGAAGAGTATCGACAAACTCCTCGGTGGCAATTCCCATATTGTTTCCTGTGTTGATTGCAGCATTAACTGTCGATTGTAATGTTTCAGGAACATAACCCATACTTGCCAGCATGCTTCTACCCGTTCGCACAATGTAGTCAATGTCAACCCCAATGGAGCAATGGGTTGTACAACGTCCGCAAATGGTGCAAGCCCCAAAAAGCAGGTCGACCATCTCTTCGACAGTCTTTTCGTTGAGCTCACGAGCACTTACCAACTTTGGGAGCAACTTGCCAACGAAGGTATGGTATCGTCTGTAAATCGAAGAAATCAACTCAACCTTTCGGGCTGGAATCAACTTTTCGTCTCCTATGGTTTTATAGTACATACAGCTTTCAGCACAAAGCCCACAATGAACACAGCTATTTAAATGGGTAAGCAGTTTACCATCTATTCGTTCACGAAGAACTTCAAGTCCTTTCTCAAAATTACCATTCTTAACGCTACTCATCGCTATGCTGGTTTATGTTTTGTGGGAGGCCATACTCCCCTCCAACCGTAGAAGAAACCCAAGTGATATCGGGCTGCAAAAAAATAAATTGCATGCTTAAGCTTGCCTATTGGCAAGTATAAAAGTAAAGCTGTAGAAGTTATGAAGTAAACTGCTTCAATACTAATACCCCATAAAGCAAATGCTGATACTGCCTGAAAAATAGTTACCAAGAAATTCGAAATATAGTCATCAATATTTGAGAGGTTCCGGAGTTTTTTGATTACGATTCTTTTAACTAAAATCCCAAACCCACTAATGCTTGAGATGGCAAGCATTAACGCAATAACTTTATTTAAAGTTGCATGAAAACTTACATTGAAAAGAATAAGAAAAAAAAGGGCAATACTTAAAAAAGTTCCTAAATGATAAATTATACCAGCGGTATAGGTAGGCAAATGAAGAAAGGCTGACTCCTTTTTTGTTGGATTCATGGCACCTGTAAAGGAGTACCTGATTGCAAGTTTCGTATTGCCTGCTTTATGAGAAAAGTCTTTGGGGTTTCCCAAGCGAATCAGTCTTGCTAGATGATAAGATGAGCTAATAAGACAAATTGCCAAAGAAGCTAATGAAACAATTTTGTACCAAACCATATTGAATATTGAACAAGTAATAATGATTAACGATTTTCGAATTTTTTTAATACTAAACTGAAACTTAACATCTTAAATCATAAATCGTTAATCGATATTCGTCATTAAAAATCTAAACGCATCCATCCGGCTTCGGCAACCCCGCTACTCTACACGCTCCTCGTGCAGGTCCCAATGGGAAAAGCTCGAAAATCTCCTTTAACTTCAATCCAGTTTCTTTACAGATGGTTCTTACCATAGGTGCCATGCCCTTCTCTTCCCAGTTGCTGCGGATAATCTTAACGATTGCCCAATGTTTATCGGTCATCTCCTCTATGCCATCGTAACGGGCAATTAGCGTTGCCACCTCTTGGTTCCATATGTGCGGGTCTTGGAGAAAGCCATCTCCATCCACTTCGAATACTCTACCTTCAATTTCTAATGTTGCCATTTGTTTTTTCTGTTATTGAGTTATTGAGTTATTGGGTTCACTTCGACCCCCGAAGCCCCGATGCTTCGGGGCGGGGTTCAGTGTGACAATTGGGTTATTAGGTTATTAAGGTTAAAGGAATTAATCATCAAGGTGTGGTGTTTGAAAATTTAAAATGAATTTATCAATTGAAACTAATGAAGTCGAACTTATCAATTATTTCATCAACGCTTGAGGCTGTATCCGGAAGGACGAAATCGGGGCAAAAGCCAATTTCATTTTTTACAATAAACCGTTTGCAAAGATGCCATTCACTATTAGTGCCAGTGCAGAAAAGGGTTTTATACCGTTCAAGTTCGTGCTGTGATACTTCAATTTTACCATTTACCAGCTGGCAATTCTTGTAGTTTGGACAAAAAGGGTCTTCCATACCATTTTTTGTTGAATAGGCAATGATAGGAAAATATTTGGATACTTCAATGCGAAAAAACTAAAAAAAGCAAGTGTTTTAGAATATGAACCTACTCGTATCGTAACGATTCCACAGGATTTTTTCGCATGGTTGTAAAAACCTTTATGCTAATCAGGGCGTACGAAAGTACTAATATCAAAGCGATTGGGAAAGCCAAACTAATGGTAGAAATTGGTACGTGTACCGGCCAAAGACTTCCGAGCAACATAGATGAAAGATAGTAACCTCCAACACCTCCCGTTAAGGTAGATAATCCAACAATAATTAGGAATGGTTTGCTGATAAGCGCATTAACCCCCATATGCGATGATCCCAGCACCGTTCGTACACCAATTTCCTTTGTTCGTCTCAGAATATTCAGTGAAACCAACGTGTAAAGTGCAATTAGCGAAAGAACGATGGCAACAATGGCTAGGAAAAGATTAATATGCTTAATGTGCTTATTCACATCGTGCGATTCCTGATCGATATCAATTTGCTCCATGCCCGAGAAAGGTGCATGGGGTACTTGTTTCTCCCACTCAGTTTTAAGAAAATCGTAAACGTTTCTTCTCAATGCATTTTCGGTTCTTATTGCCAGTAAATATAGCGGTTCCGCAGTACGCATCCAGAATATGGTGGGCAAAGGTTTTTCCCAGAAACTCATCATAAAATTATCGGCAACACCAATAACCTTAAGGTTAAGCGTATCGAGACGGATTACCTGCCCAATGGGATCGGTCAACCCCAACTCGCTCACGGTTCTTTTGTCGATTACCACAGAGTTAGCCACATCCGATGACTCAAACTCAGGGCTAAAACCTCGTCCTTCCTTTACCCTTACTCCCATTACATCGAGGTAGTTAGTTCCTGTTTCCATCACCCTAACCTCAGTCTTTTTATCCTGATGTTCAATGGTTCGCGAGTAACCACCCCAGCCAATATGGTTGCTGGTGTAAACCACGCTTTTTATATCAGGGTTGCTTTCGTATGTAGCTTTTAGTGCTTTAATATCGACTCCGGGTGCTGAGGGGACAAGAAGAACCTTATCCATATCATAACCCATATCAATTGTTTGCTGAAATTTTGCGTTTTGGGTAAAAACAAAACCCGCAATAAGCGCAATGATTGAAACCGTCATCTGGAACCAGAGCAAAATCTTCGAAAGCCATCCACCCTCTTTTAACTTGTAGGTTCCTTTAAATACATCAACTGGTTTAAACGAGCTGATGTAGAAAGCTGAGTAGGCACCTGCCAGAACTGATGTGAAAGCCAGCAGAAAAAGTAAAAACATCCAAAAACCGATGTTCCCGCCAAAATCCATCTTCAGCTCCATGTAGTTCCACATCTTGTTGTACTCATTAAGAAGGAAAATGGCAATAACAATCGAAACAAGTAGCGCAAGGAAGCAAATCAGAGCGTTTTCGCCCAGGAACTGAACAATCAGCTGCCTTCGGCTGCTGCCCATGGCTTTGCGAACGCCAATCTCCTTTAGCCTTGTGTTGGCAATGGATATGGATGTGTTCATGTAGTTGAAGCTGGCCAACAGCATGATAAGGATTGCCATTACCAGCGGTCCAAAAATTTGTGCAGGATGTAGGTTTACACCAATCCAGTTGGCCCAGATATCGCGGCTTGCCTTAGTAAAGGCATGTAGGCTCATTATTTCGAATTTAGCAACCTTCCAGTCCTCACGAGCCTTATTCTGAATCTCCACAAAGCCATTTATCCAATTCTCCACATTTGGAACATCTGCTGAATTTGGAATGGTGAGGAAAGTTCCGGCAATCCAACTTTTCCAGTTCAACTCATCAACCTCGTACATCGATAAAAAGTTGTTGATGTGTGTAATGGCATCGAACCTTACCAATGAGTTGAAGAGTATTTCCTCTAGAACCCCCATAATGGTAAACTCAATGGGTTGTCCATTGCCATTAAAAAGGGTTATACTTTCGCCAACAGGGTTTTTATCGCCAAAAAAACGCTCGGAGGTTTTTTCCTCAAGGATTATTGTATTCACATCGTTAATGGCTGACGTACTTCCCCATTTTATTGGGTAGGTGAATACATCGAAGAAGTTGGGATCGGCAAAGGCAACCCGATGTGCAAAAACCTCCTTGTCCGAATCGTTACCCTGTCGCATTGAAACCCGATTTGTGGCAAACCTAACAACCTGATCTATTCCTGCAATTCTTTGCTCCATCGCAGGGGCAAGCGAAATTGGCGAAATGCCATATCGTTGGTCGCGCCCGTTAATCTCTCGGAATACGTTAACCTTATAAATCTTCTCACGGTTTACGTGAATTATGTTGGCATCGGCTTCAAACTTATGGTTTAGGTAGGCAACAATGCAACATGCCAGAGTGGTTCCTAGTCCCAGCACGTTTACAAGTACAAAAAACTTGTTTTTGGCAATGTTGCGGAATGCGAGCAGGAAGAATGTTTTGAACATGGTTTATTATGTAAAGTTACATGAGAGAATGACGAAAATCCTAAAAAATATGCTGCAAGACATCTTATTAATAATCTTTACTATTTCCATTTTGTCAGGGGGATAAAAAACAAAAACAAGATTAAAGACTTTGCCATCGGTGATTTGAGCATGAGCAACATTTTGCGCTGATTATTAGTAGTTCAAAAATTGAGAAAGATCAATCGAGGGCATTAAAACTCGGCACCTTTACCTTTGGGATAATCGAGGGAGTAGTGTAATCCTCGGCTCTCGCGCATCATTTTTGCGAATTTAATGATCAGGTAGCCCACGTTAATCATATTGCGCAGCTCGCAGAGGTTTTGGGTAAGGATCGATTTTTTGTACAGATCTTCCGTTTCGCGGTAAAGAAGCTCTAACCTAATTAAGGCACGTTCGAGCCTAAGGTTTGACCTTACAATGCCCACGTAGTTGCTCATGATCTGCTGCATCTCCTTGTAACTCTGGGTTATCAAAATCATTTCCTCGTTGTGAGTTGTTCCTTCATAGTTCCATTCTGGAATGTTGAGGTTTATCTCAATATCTTTTGATAAACTAACCACATGCTTTGCTGCCCTTTCGGCATACACAATGGCCTCAATTAATGAATTTGATGCCAGCCTGTTTGCTCCATGCAGTCCTGTTGAGGAACATTCACCTATGGCGTATAAATGCTTTATCGTGCTCTCTCCATTCATGTCCACCTTTATACCGCCACACAGGTAGTGTGCTGCAGGCACAACAGGTATCATATCTTTTGTAATATCTATACCTATGGATAAACATTTCTGGTAAATATTGGGGAAATGGTTTTTAATTTCCGTTGAATCTTTAAAGCTAACATCCAGAAATACAAATTCATCCCCTCTTACTTTCATCTCATTATCAATTGCCCTTGCCACAATGTCGCGGGGTGCAAGCGATCCTCTGCCATCATAATTTTGCATGAACTCCTTGCCATCGACGGTTTTAAGCACTGCTCCAAATCCACGCAATGCCTCGGTAATTAAGAATGATGGCCTCTCGCCAGGGTGGAAAAGAGAAGTGGGATGAAATTGGATAAACTCCATATTTTCAACCTCACCTTTGGCTCTGTAAACCATGGCGATACCATCGCCTGTAGCAACAGCAGGATTAGTGGTTGTGTGATAAATATTACCAATACCTCCAGTTGCCATTACAGTAACTTTTGAAAGGTAAGTGTGTACTTTCTGGGTTTTCAGATCAAGTACGTAAGCACCAAAACAGGTTATTTCAGGGTCCCTTCTTTTTACTTTAATACCCATGTGGTGCTGGGTTATGATCTCAACGGCAAAATGATGTTCGAATACCTTAATATTCTTGTGCGAACGTGCACGTTGAGTTATTGCCCTCTGAATTTCATAACCTGTATTATCCTTATGGTGAAGTATTCGGTGCTGAGTGTGCCCTCCCTCACGGGCTAAATCGTATTCCCCGGAGGGTCTTTTATCGAAAACAACCCCCCATTGGGATAGCTGCTTAATCTGTTCAGGTGCTTCGCTTACTACCATTCTTACTACCTCTTCGTCACATAGCCCATCACCGCATACCAAAGTATCCTTGACATGTTTATCGAATGTATCTGGTTCGTATGTTACCGCAGCAATTCCTCCCTGCGCGTAAACCGTATTGGTTTCATCGAGGCTGGCTTTACTAATGAGAACTACACTGCCATGCTCTGCAGCCTTAAGCGCAAAGCTAATTCCGGCTATTCCTGAACCGATGACCAAATAATCGAAGCTATAAACCGCCATAACCTATGTTTTCAGAGGTAAAATTACGAAAATAAATTGGCATCGAAGGTAAACAAAATGAAATGTCCAACCAAAGAGGATAAGGTGATAAAAAAAGTCGCTGTCACATAAAAATTTCGTTATCCTAAGTTTGTTCCAAATAATATTTTTAGTTTGGAACAAACTTAGGATTTCGATTTTTTGAACTTTTTTAGACAGTACTTTTCTTTATGGGACAATAAGTTATTTGCTCTTCAAAATATCCCTGATCTCAGTAAGCAAAATCTCTTCTTTGCTAGGTGTTGGCTCTGGTGCAGGTTTAGCCTCTTCCTTCTTTTTAAAACTATTGATTAATTTGATAATCATGAAAATTACCAGAGCAATGATGATAAAATCTAAAATTGTTTGAAGAAAAATTCCATAGTTAACTGTAACTGGATCAAGGCCATCCCGAATAGCTTTAAAACTAATTTTCAGATCCGTAAAATCTACTCCTCCAATAAGATAGCCTATAGGAGGCATAATTACATCCTTTACTGCAGATGAAACAATCTTTCCAAATGCGGCACCAATAATGATACCCACAGCCATGTCGACAACATTACCACGCATGGCAAATTCCTTGAATTCCTTTACAAAACTCATAACTTTATGTTATTAAGGTAAATAATTAGAACTTATATGAAAAACCTACTCCAAGTACTTCTTTGAACTGTACCCGGGGGCCAACTTTTGCAGGACTTGTTTCCGTAGCTTCCTCAACCACAATCTTTATATCATCATCGTAAATCAGATGGGTCATAATGGTAGCCGAGATGTACTTATTCACCTTCAATGATATAAGTGTTTCCCAGTTTATATCAATATTTTGGGGTTTGTCCAAATAATTTGAGAAAAGATCGAGTTTCGATTGCAGGCTAACGTTCTTCATAATCTCATACTTAACAAAGAAACGTGCATATCCACCAAACTCAGATCGCATCTTTTCACCAGGCTCCACCCCAAATGCTCCGGCATCGGCAAGGGTTTGATCGTTGACAATGGTAACCTTACCGGTAAGGGGCGAGAGGAAAGCCGTGAAATTATCGTTGGGCTTGTAGTCCATACCGATAGCACCCAGAAGGTACCCCGGAGCGAGAAACTTTGAAATTGGAACCTCGGTATTGGGGTAGTTGTAACCAGCAGTCATCTGTGTTTTTAGGTTGATCAAACCAGCATAGTACCATGATTTTGAGGCTTTTTGCCCGTACTTAGAGGTAAAATCAAACTTATCATCCGACTTTATCCAGTCGGCATCCTTACCCTGTTTGACTGTTCCATAAGCCAGATCAAGGTAATTCTCCCACAGCATGTTGTCCTTTTTATAGCGTGCAAAAAGGCTTAACAAACCGTTAACGGAAAAAGAATTCTGTCCTCCTGCAGCCCAATTGGTAAGCGAAACTTGAGAAAGAGTAGTGTTTATGGTTCCTCCATAGTTCCAACCTGCTGTTGTGTCTGTAACTTGAGTTTTTAATGTTTCTTCTGCTTCAGTGGTTTGACAGGGGGCTACAAATGAAAATAAAATGGCCATTGAAACAATAATCAGTTTTTTCATGGTTTTGATTTTTTGGTTTTAATGTAATAAATCAAAGATAATTAATAATTCTCTCTTAAAAAACCTAAAAATAAAATAGAGTTTCAAAACTTATTCAAAAAATGAAGCAGTCCAATACAAGTTTTAAGATCAATAATTGCCCAAAATGAATGAGACTAAAAAAGGGACCAAAATGGTTAAGATAATTCCGTGAAAAAGGGAAACGATGGCATACTCCTTCCCGGAACTTCTTGATATTATTGGAAGAGTAGTATCCATGCTGGTTGCACCTCCTGCTGCTATTGGAACGAGTTTGCCAAAATAAAGAGCGAGTATTGGTGCAGAAAGAAGAGTAAATATTTCGCGCATTACGTTTGCCAGTAGCGCCACAACCCCTAACTCCTCGCCACGCAGTTCAGCGATAAAAATGCTGGAAAGGCTGTAGTATCCAAATCCGTAACCTACCGCAAGCGCATCCCTAAAATCGATGTTTAAAACTAAATAGTAAACCGTAACAACCCCGAGGGTTGTTCCAACAATGGTTATTACGGGAATAATCATTATCCTAAAGTTGAACTCTTTAATAACTTTAAGCGAATTCGGTTCGGCGCCAATGCCAACTCCAACCAGAAACATTAAAAGGTACAAAGCCCATTGGCTATAATCGTTTTGAATAATTATATCGGGAACAAACCGGAATAAACCCACAAACACTCCGGCAGTAAAGAATGAAAGGATTATTAGGCTACTCTTCATTCCCTTTAGTTTTGGGTTTAAACCAAATATGGTAGACAAGGCAAGCAAAAAGTACACTACCTGTAACTCCACCAATGGAAATTGCCAAAGCCTGTAAGCCTAATTTGGGTAAGTTTTTTACAATCACCTCGTTTGCCCCAATGGCAATGCCAAGAAGGAACAATAACAAGAAAACTGACCACATGGTAAGCCTATCGACAATTTTCACCAAATGTTTTCGTGCTCTGATAAAATAGCCAATGGCAATGCCAACGGACATAATGATTACAACTGTGAGCATCTGGTTTTTCTTATTTTAGAAAAGAGGTGATAAATACTCCCCGCTATTTGTAAGTTGATTCAACTTTGCCATTACCATGGGTTTATCGCCGGGATAGGTTACTCCAAACCACTGCGAGGCAGTGGGAAGAACTTTACATGTTGCCCTGCTGGTTTTTATTAGATGATTAACCACTGTTGGAATGTAAAACTCAGCCTTTGTGTTGGCCAGAGAACCTCCTAAAAACTCGTGAAGCAAACCATCGATATATCCAAAAAAATTAGGGGTAAAACCCCAGCAATTCATGGATACCAGAGACTGATCATCAACAGGAATCAAATTACCATTTTCATCTTTAAACCTAACAACATCATCAACACGCTCAATGTGGGTTCGCTCAACCACATCCTGAAGGAAAGATTTGTCGTCAATCGAGCAAATACCACGCGATACCGATCCCTGCTCGCTAAGTGTATTGGCTAAACGGTAACCAACCATAAAGTAATTACCTTCTACTAACTTCGGATCCGACAGGGCTTGAGCAGTTACCTTAAACGAATCGGCACCATAGAAATCATCAGCATTAATCACCGCAAAGGGCTCCTTGACTGCATGACGGCATACCCATACGGCATGAGCCGTACCCCAGGGTTTCACTCTATCAGTAGGGCATTTTATACCCTGAGGGAGCATATCCAACTCCTGAAAAACGATCTCATATGGCACTTTCCCATCGAAACGTTTGCCAAAGACCTCCAAAAAATCATTCTTAATATCCTTACGGATTACGAATACAATTTTCCCAAATCCTGCACGAAGTGCATCATAAACTGAATAATCGATAATGGTTTCACCGCTTGGTCCTACACCATCGACCTGTTTTAGGCTACCATAACGGCTACCCATTCCTGCAGCAAGAATTATAAGGGTGGGTTTCATATTTTGCTGTTTTAAAATTGCATACAAAAATGGAATAAATGGGGCAATATCACAAGGTTTGTTTCTGTTTTTATTCCATTAAATGTAATGGAGTTTTTATTTTTAAAATTCACTTTAGCATTATTGCCACAAAACCACTATTTTTGGGGTTCAATTAATGTTCAGGGCATAATGAAAATACTAAAGAGTTCTATCCCCCACCTTATTGCAATAGGTATTTTTCTGATCGCATCGTACGCTTACTTTTTCCCTTTATTGGAAGGGAAAGGAGTAAAACAGCACGATATTGAACAGTTCAAAGGTTCAGCCAGGGAAATAATGGACCATAGGGAGAAGTTTGGCGAGGAACCACTTTGGACTAACAGCATGTTCAGCGGAATGCCCGCATACTTAATCTCAACAAAATTTACAGGCAATCTACTTAAGAAAGTTGACAACCTGTTGCAATTTGGCAAACGACCTGCCAGCGTTATTTTTTTTACGTTAGTAGGCTTTTACATCCTTTTACTTGTACTTGGTGTTAACCCATGGTTATCAATTGTGGGTGCTTTTGCCTACGCATTGTCATCGTACTTTTTCATTGTTATTGCTGCAGGACATAATGCTAAGATCCATGCGATCAGCTACGTTGCACCAATGATTGCGGGAATGATACTGACCTTTAGGGGGAAATACCTGGGCGGACTTACCATTTTCGCACTATTCCTTGGATTAAACCTCGATGCAGGACACGTTCAGATAACCTACTACGCAGGATTTATAATGGTTGCCATTGGAATAGCCTATTTATTTGATGCCTTAAAGAATAAAGAGTATATTGGTTTTTCCAAAGCCATTGGTGTACTATTAATTGCAGGCATACTTGCTGTTGGTGCAAATTTTTCGCGTTTATACTTCACATGGGAGTCTGGAAAGTATTCTATTCGTGGTCCCTCTGAGCTCACATCCAAGGTTGAAGATAGAACCTCAGGCCTCGACAAGAAGTATGCAACCGACTGGAGTTACGGAGTTGGTGAAACTTTTAACCTGTTAATTCCAAATCTCATGGGTGGGTCATCAATGGATGATCCCGATGCTGGTTCAGAATCCTACTCCTTCCTTCGAAAACATGGTTATTCACATGGACAAGCACTTGAGTTTATTAATAGCAGCTTTAGGAACTACTGGGGTCCCCAGCCCATGACTTCAGGTCCTGTGTATATTGGTGCAATTGTAGTTTTTCTTTTTGTGCTTGGGCTTTTTCTGGTTAAAGGTGCTTTTAAATGGGCTATTTTAGGGGTTACCATACTTTCCATTATGCTCGGCTGGGGAAGAAATTTCATGTTTTTAACCGATCTTTTCCTGGATTATTTTCCGGGGTATAACAAATTCCGAACGGTTTCCATGATCCTGTACATTGCGGAATTCACAATTCCCTTGCTCGGAATTATTGCAGTAAAGAAAATCTACGAGGGGGGCATTGGTAAGGAAAATTATTTAAAAGCCTTTAAGTGGTCTTTAGGAATTGTAGGGGGAATATGCCTTTTCTTTATTCTTTTTGGCGGCTCCGTGCTATCGTTTTTAAGTGAAAATGAGATGGATTTTCTTGCCAGCCAGCAGGCTTCCGGTTACTACGATCTCTTTGAAGCGGTTAAAGTCGACAGAAAGGCATTAATGCAAGCAGATGCCTTAAGATCGTTGGTTTTCATACTGCTGGGAGCGGCTGCATTACTTGGGTATTACTTTAAAAAAATAAAACCTGCTTACTTCATCGCTGCCCTTGGCCTGTTAATCGTGACCGACCTGTGGGTAATAAACCGTCGTTACCTGAACAGCAAAAACTTTGTACCCATGAGCAGGGTTGAGAAACCCTTTGTTCCGACCGAAGCCGATAAACGTATCCTGGCTGACAACACACTATACTACAGGGTATACAACCTAACAGTAAGCCCCTTCAACGATGCCAGCACTTCATATTTCCATAAATCCATTGGTGGTTACCATGGAGCCAAGCTCAGGCGATACCAGGAGCTAATTGATAAGCATATCTCTCGGGGCAATATGGCAGTGCTAAGCATGCTCAATACCCGTTATCTCATTGAACGTGGTGAACGAGGCCCCGAAGTCAGAATAAATCCCATGGCCCTTGGCAATGCATGGTTTGTTGATTCGTTGAAGATTGTTAATAATGCTGATGAGGAAATTTACGCGTTAAACGAGTTTAACCCTGCCACCACGGCTATTGTTGATAAGCGATTTTTCAATTTTATTGAAAATTATGCATCCGACCCAACCGATAGCGATCAAATTCAACTGGTAAGCTATAAAGCCAACGAATTGGGTTATAGTTACACTTTAAGCAACCCTCGCCTTGCCGTTTTCTCCGACATATACTACCCAAAAGGCTGGAATGCCTACATTGATGGTAATCCTGTAAATCATTTCAGAGTAAACTATGTTCTAAGGGCATTGATGCTTCCAGAAGGTAATCATGAGGTGGTTTTCCGTTTCGAACCCAGTATGTTCTCAACCGGTCGTGCGGTTGATATGGCTTCATCTCTTTTAATTATTTTGCTTTTTGTTGGCTGGGGTGTCACCGAAATGCTAAAAGCCCATAAAAAAGAAAATAATGGGAGTCAGTAGATTTTTTTGTTATCAATGAGCTAACTTTGCTGCGCTTATGAGAACCGAGAACAGAAGTACCAAGTGGAGGCTGAGAAGTTCCTACCTCTCTTCAATCATCAGCAACTCGCTGGTGCTATTTATGCTTGGCATTTTACTTCTTCTGCTATTCAATGCAAAACGACTTTCGGATTATGTTAAGGAAAATATTGGCTTTTCAGTAATACTGCACGATGATGTTCGTGAGGTGGAAGCAAGTTTCCTACGAAAGACATTGGATGCCTCGCCATATGTCCGTATTACCGAGTACATTTCAAAAGAGGAAGCAGCAAAAGAGCTAAGGGATGAGCTGGGTGAAGATTTTATTGGATTCCTTGGGTACAACCCTTTATCTTCATCCATAGAGGTTCGGCTTAAAGCCGATTATGCCAACCCCGATAGCATTCGAAAAATTGAAGATGAACTTATGGCACATCGTCCGGTCAAAGAGGTCTTCTACCAAAAGTCTTTAGTTAATCTGGTTAATGATAACGTTCAGAAGATTAGCGCCATTATTCTTCTTTTTAGCGCCCTGCTCTTCTTTATTGCCCTGGTGCTGATTAACAACACGATTCGACTTTCTGTTTACTCCAAACGCTTTATAATTAACACCATGAAACTTGTTGGTGCCACATGGGGTTTCATTCGTAAACCTTTCCTCGTCAGAGGAATGGCACACGGTTTTTACGCCTCACTCTTGGCAATAATGCTCCTTTGCGGCGTTGTTTATGTGGTGGAAAAAGAGTTCTATAAAGTGATAAACTTTGAGCAGGTTGAGCTTCTTTCAGCCATTTTCGGTCTGGTTATCATCACAGGGATTTTTATCAATTTAAGTTCAACCTTTTTTGCAGTGAATAAGTATCTAAAACTAAAAGCTGACGACCTTTACTATTAAATGAAAATCAAACCCGATACTTTAACAGAATAAAAAAATTCTATATCTAACAATAATCCACCATGGCAAAACAAAATCCAAAAACCATCGATAAAGAAACCATTGACCTTTTTCCGCTTGGGAGGGAAAATTACAAGTTGCTAATCATTGGTCTGGCAATTATTTTATTGGGCTTTATCCTTATGATAGGGGGAGGATCGGACGACCCAAACGTTTTTAACGAGGAAATTTTTAGCTTTAGACGCATTACTCTGGCACCAATTATTGTACTTTTTGGTTTTCTTTTTGAGATATATGCCATTATGAAAAAGCCAAAGGCTTAGAAATTTTTTTCCTATCATACATAAATACTTACTATGGATTTACTGCAAGCATTGATCCTTGGGATAATTCAGGGATTAACTGAATTTTTGCCAGTTAGCAGTTCTGGACACCTGGAAATTGGGAAAGTTCTGCTTGGTGTTGACATCGAGGAGAGCCTATCGTTCTCGGTTGCTGTTCATGGAGCAACAGTTCTGAGCACTATATTGGTTTTTCGAAAAGATATCATATCTATTCTAAAAGGGTTCTTTCAGTTTAAATGGAATACAGAGACCCGTTTTGTACTCATGATTTTTCTATCGCTGATACCAGTAGCCATTGTAGGCTTTTTCTTTGAAGAAAGAGTAGAGAACCTATTCACCGGAAATCTCTTGCTCGTTGGCTCTATGCTGCTGATCACTGCGGCTTTATTAGCATTATCAATGGTCGTTAAACATCGTAGGGAAAAACCAATCGGTTTTATCGATGCAGTAATTATCGGTATAGCTCAGGCGTTGGCAGTAATACCAGGTATATCCCGTTCAGGAGCCACCATCGCTACAGGTTTAATGTTGGGTAATAATCGCTCAGAGGTTGCCCGATTCTCATTTCTAATGGTGCTGATACCAATACTTGGTGCAAATTTTCTTGATATTGTAAAGGGTGATTATTCTTCCGAAGCTAGCGCTGGAACTTTAGCAATAATTGTTGGTTCAACAGCCGCTTTTATCTTTGGCTACATAGCCTGTAGGTGGATGATTTCATTGGTTAAAAAAGGTAAACTATTATGGTTTGCCATATACTGCTCGGTTGTTGGCATTATCTCAATTCTTTCCTTTATTCTATAGATAATATGAGATTTGATTTTGATAGGGATACCGATTGGAGAGAAGGTGTTGTTCTTCTTTTCGACAAACCCTATGGGTGGACTTCGTTCAATCTTGTTAGCAAGGTACGTTCCCTGCTCTGGCATCGGCTGGGTTATAAAAAGATCAAGGTTGGGCATGCCGGGACTCTAGACCCATTGGCAACAGGACTTATGGTGATTTGTGTGGGGAAGGCTACAAAAAATGTAAACGAATTTCAACTGCAGGATAAAGAGTATATCGCCACATTTACACTTGGTGTAACAACTCCATCATTCGATCTGGAAACTCAGAAGGATAAAGAATATCCTATACATCATATAACCGATGATCTTATAAAGAGCGTTTTACCTTCCCTTATTGGAGATCAAATGCAGGTTCCTCCTCTTTTCTCTGCAAAAAGTATTGATGGAGGAAGGGCATATAAACTTGCTCGTAGAGGTATTGAAATGGAATTGGAACCATCTCCCATTACTATTCACGCTCTTGAACTAATTCATTTTGAATTACCAAAACTTACACTTAAAATAAGATGCAGTAAAGGAACATACATTAGAGCCTTAGCCAGAGATATTGGGCTCGCTCTTGGTTCAGGAGCACATCTAGCTGATCTTCGCCGAACAGCAAGTGGTGCTTTCAGGGTTGAGAATGCAATGGACCTAACTTTTTTTGAAGAAAAAATAAATCGTATGTAACCAAGTACTATTTCTTCCGTATAAGGTGCACAGTGCTTGTTTTACTACCATTTTTTAATTATTAGCCTAATATTCAGTTAAATGAGAAACTATTTTTTGGTGTGGATACCCCTCTTTTTTAAAACAATGTGTCCAGCCAAAAACCCTTTTTTTGCAAAAAAAGACAATAAATAACTAATTAACAATTCTTTAGAAATGAAATTATCGCAGTACAGGTACAATCTTCCCCAAGATTTAATTGCTAAATTTCCCATGGATAATAGGGACGAATCGCGGTTGATGGTTCTAGATAGAAAAAATAAAAAAATTGAGCATAAGAGTTTTAAAGACATTCTTCATTATTTTTCTGATGGTGATGTAATGGTGTTTAATAATACAAAAGTTTTCCCAGCACGGCTTTATGGAAATAAGGAGAAAACTGGTGCCGAAATAGAGGTATTCCTATTACGTGAACTTAATAAAGACCAGCGCCTATGGGATGTTCTGGTCGATCCTGCCAGAAAAATTCGCATTGGAAATAAGCTTTACTTTGGAGATGACGATGTTCTTGTGGCAGAAGTAATAGATAATACGACAAGCCGAGGCAGAACTCTTCGCTTCTTATTTGATGGGAGTTACGATGAATTTAAGGAAACTCTTTACCGAATGGGAGAAACACCTTTGCCAAAAATGCTAAAGCGTGAAGTTGTACCCGAAGATAAAGAGCGCTACCAAACAGTATTTGCAAAGTATGAGGGTGCCGTTGCCGCACCTACTGCTGGTTTACATTTTAGCAGAGAACTACTCAAAAGACTTGAGATCAAAGGAATAAATTTTGCTGAGATAACCCTTCATGTAGGGCTTGGTAACTTTCGTACTGTTGATGTGGAGGACCTTACAAAACATAAAATGGACTCCGAACAGATTGTTATTCCAGAAGAAGCCGTTAAAATTGTCAACCATGCTAAAGATAAAAAGAAAATGGTTTGCGCTGTTGGAACAACTGTACTTCGCACCCTGGAGAGCTCTGTATCAACCGATGGACACCTCAAACCATTTTCGGGATGGACAAACAAATTCATTTTTCCACCCTACGACTTCAGCGTACCCGATTCAATGATAACCAACTTCCATCTCCCACTTTCAACACTATTGATGATGGTTTCGGCTTTTGCAGGTTACGATTTTCTGTTTGAGGCATATAGAATAGCTATTGCTGAAAAGTATCGCTTTGGCACATATGGCGATGCCATGTATATTATGTAGTGATATTTGAGTCTTAAATATCAATACTAGCCCGTTTTTAAACGGGCTTTTTTTGTTATTTAAACTGCATAATAATAGCTATTGCAAACAATGCAATGAGAAGAAAATCAGGCCAGAACTTCTTTCGTGAACTGGTTAAAAAGTTTGATATGATGAACGAAACAGGAATGGCTGCCAGATAACTCAGTTCAATTGAAGAGAATGGTACAAAAACATTGATAAAAAAAGTTACTGCTAAAAACCATAAAAGAATGGTGTGATATTTTCGAATGTTTATCTTTTGTGTGTTAATTGATCTTAGCAAAAAAATCGCCGATATTAAGAATAGAAATCCATTAAAATAATAGAAAATATAAAAGAACAAACCATAATCCGTTTTAACTCTTGGAGTGTTCCAAGCTGCTTCAATTATTTGAGGAATAGCCCAAAGATTATCATGAACAAAGTATTGATAGAACATATAAAAAAACCATGGCGTTACAAAACCACCAAGAACTGCAACCCAATCGCGAAAATTGAAAGTTTTAATTATAATAATTGAAATAAAAACAAGAATAATATAGAAAATTGAAGGTAAATAGAACATCATTGCCAAAGAAACAAACATGCCTGACTTAAATAAATTATCTAGAGGTTCTTTCTCATCGTAAATCGAAAAAAGAAAGTTGATAGCTATTACAAGAAAAAGGGCTGCGAAAATTGCCGGGTTTAATCTTTGTAAAGGCAAAAAACTAGAAGCCAATAAGATATATAAAAAGGCCGGTAAATATGATCTTTGTTTTATCAGAATATACTTTGAATTAAGCTGTATTAAATAAAGGCCCGTAAATAAGACTAGAGTAAACGCCAGTATCTTTGCCAAATATCCGTTGTCCCTGATTATGTTTACAACTAGAGAATAAAGAGGCATTTGAGCTTCATCAAAATAGAAAGCGACAGATAAACCCGTAAAAAACGATTTTAGCCATAAGAGAATTGCCAAAACAATAATTGTGGCAAAAACAATGGGTAAGGGTCGTTTAAAAAATTTTAAGAGCATTCTGTTTTGAGTTTTACTTTTTAATGGGCATGATATCCATTCCAATATCTCTCCTGAAATACTTCCCTTCAAAATTAATGGTATTGGCAAGTTGATATGATTTTGCCAGTGCATCTTGCAAGGTGTCTGAAATGCCAACCGAAGCAAAAACACGACCTCCTGAAGTTATCAACTTCCCTTCGCTGTTATGCTTTGTTCCAGCGTGGAATAATATGGAATTATCAATAGTACTCAATTCCAAAATTTCCTTACCCTTTTGGTAAACATCGGGGTATCCTCCCGAAACCAGAATAACGGCTGTAGCCGTATGATCATAAAATTTTACTTTTGCCCTTGTTAACTCCCTTTTGGAAGCCAATATTAGCAATTCAAGAAAATCGGTTTTTAAACGTGGGAGAACGACCTGCGTTTCAGGATCACCCAGTCGTGCGTTATACTCAATTACATAGGGATCGCCATTAACATTCATTAAACCAGCAAAGATGAACCCGACATAGTCAATCCTATCAGCTTTAAGACCAGTAATGGTTGGTTCAATTACTTGCTTTACTACCTTATCCATAAAGATTTCATCGGCAAAAGGTACAGGGGAAACTGAACCCATTCCCCCTGTATTTGGACCTGTATCATCCTCACCAATCCGCTTATAATCCTTTGCTTCAGGTAGCAATACATAGGAATCACCATCGGTTAAAACAAATACAGATAGCTCAATTCCTTTCAGAAACTCCTCAATTACCACTATTTCTCCTGCTGCACCAAATCGCCCCTCAAAAAATGTGTTAAGATTATCCAGGGCATCCTTAAACTCGTTGCAAATAATAACTCCTTTCCCTGCAGCTAAGCCATCGGCTTTTAAAACATAGGGTGGTTTTAATGTTTTTAAGAAATCTATTGCCTTGTCCTTAGTTGAAGATGTAAAACTTTGGTATGCCGCTGTTGGAATGCCATGCTTTACCATAAAACTCTTTGAAAAATCCTTGCTCCCCTCAAGCATTGCACCTGCTTTTGTAGGACCAATTACAGGAATTGATTTTAACGTATCATCGCCAAGAAAAAAATCGTGTATCCCCTTAACAAGAGGATCCTCGGGACCAACAACCACTAAGTTGATCCTCTTTGACAAAACTAATTCTTTTACTTGGTCAAACTCAATGGGATTGATATCAACATTGATTCCATGGGCTAAAGTGCCAGGGTTTCCGGGTGCAATATAGAGTTGCGTGAGCAGGGGACTTTGGACAATTTTCCATGCCATGGCATGCTCCCTGCCACCAGAGCCAATAAGGAGAACATTCATCTGATTGGTGCTAATGATTTTTTTTCTTTGTAAAAATAAACCTTTACAATGGGATTGCCAACGGGTTTTTAAAAAAGAAAAGGGGCTAATCATCAGCCCCCCTTGTTTTATTCTTTTGATTTTTTACTCTAAAATAATTCTTCGGGATATGCTCTTTGTTCCATCAAAAATCTTAATTATATAAGCTCCCTTTGCCTTTCCCTGAATATTAATTAAGTCCCTAATTTCACTTCCTGATGTAAAGTAATCCTTTAAAAATACAAGTTGACCGGATGAACTATAAACCGAAACCTGTAATTTACGGGTAGTTTGCAAACCATCAATAACGAAATAGAATTTTCCGTCAGAAGGATTTGGATAAATGTTAAAAGTCCAGTGGGTAATAATTTCAACGCCAAGGGGCAGCACAACAACCACTGCGCTGTCGCGGGTAGTACAGCCATACACATTGGTTACCTCAACCCATATATCAAATGTACCTACACCCCAGGCATCTGCTTCAAACAAATATGTTTGACCAATAGATTCATCGAACCAAAGGTACGATGTAAATCCTTCTCCTGCATCGAACTGATACTCTTCGTCAATTTTCAAGTAGACAGTGTCAGTTGCAATTGAAATAACAGGACTGGGATTAACAACGACCTCTAACTCGTTGCTTATCCAAATACACATAAACTCAGCCAAGTGAGCCTCAACTGAATAAACTCCCTCTACTAATGCATTATAAATAGGGCTTGTTGCCTCAGCAATTGGATCACCATTTAATAACCACTGATAGCTCACTTCATACTGTTCGGGGTTATCAATGGTAACTTCAAAAGTTACATAGATTTGATCGTTGGCACACCACGTTAACGGATCATTGGTGGTAATATTGGGCAAAACGCTTTCTATCAGAGTAATTGTGAATGTGTTGCTTGCACCAGTGCAACCATTTACTGTTACCTCAACATGGTATTCTCCGGCTTCCGTGGCATCGTAGGAATAATCATTTGCTCCCGGAATTGGCTCATTGTTAAGGTACCATTGGTAGAAATCGGCATCAACAATATCAACCAAGAATGGGAATAATATTTCATCTCCTTCGCAGAAGGTCGATGGCATGTAGGGTATTACAAGCAAAGGTTCTGGAATAGGATAAACTACTATTTCAATTTCATTGCTTATGCCAGCACAGCCATTAACGGTCACCTCAACGAAGTAAGTTCCCCCTGCCTCAGCGATGTATGTCTGATCTGTGGCATTCGCTATGGCTCCCTCCCCATCGTACCACTGGTAAAGCGCATCGGCTATGTCCACGGTGAACTCCACGCTGATGGCATCGCCATCGCAATAGGTCAGCGCATCCCCAGTGCTGATGGTTGGTGTTGGAATGGGGTACACCACAATCTCCAACTCGTTGCTGATGCCAGTACAGCCATTAACAGTCACCTCAACGTAGTATGTTCCTGCTGTCTCAGCGATGTATGTCTGATCGGTGGCACCCGCTATAACTCCTGCTTCATCGTACCACTGGTAAAGCGCATCGGCTATGTCCACGGTGAACTCCACGCTGATGGCATCGCCATCGCAGTAGGTTAGCGCATCCCCGGTGCTGATGGTTGGGGTTGGAATGGGGTACACCAAGATTTCCAACCCGTTGCTGATGCCAGTACAGCCATTAACGGTCACCTCCACGAAGTAGATTCCTGCTGTCTCAGCGATGTATGTCTGATCGGTAGCATTCGCTATGGCTCCCTCCCCATCGTACCACTGGTACAGCGCATCGGCTATGTCCACGGTGAACTCCACGCTGAT
>CAZDXY010000031.1:0-32865 GCA_964509385.1 uncultured Rikenellaceae bacterium | reverse complement strand
CTCCAGCCCCGATATGTTCTCGCCCACGGCCAATGATCCGAGCGTATCCAACTTTTACTACCAGCAGTCGCGCACGGGGCAGGGCGAGCCGTTTAAGGTTACCTACGATTTCTTTCCGCACAGGATTAACGTACCCATTCTCCCTTCCGATGAGGGGGATAATTACTTTGATAATTTTATAAGCCGGGCATACGATACTATTCAGGCACGCTACGCCAACTACAACTGGCAGCAGTACGATATGCGAACTAACTACCCCAATTTTGGCTACGATAATTCGGTTAACCCAACTCCTGATGGCAAGATTGACTACGTGATAATGCTTTTCCGATTTGCAAAGGGTATTCAGGATCGTTATAAATGGATGAACAAGTTTAGTCAGGATGGCTATAGCCCGATGCCAACAGGTGAAGGAAACTGTACCATTTTAAATTATATTAAGGACATTCCATTGAATCAAGTATTTACAAAATACTTAATTCAATCCTCCCAATTTTTTGCATAATTAGGCCATGACTGAAAAACACCGTCATTGCGAGGCGCGTTTTGTGCGATGAAGCAATCTTTTGTTATTCAGCAAAATAAAGATTTACTTCAATACTCAAATCCCGAAACTTCGGGACGAGTGTTTTGAAACAACGCATAGACTTTTAGGTATCATAACGAAAAATCACATAAATTTTAAAAACAGATAAAACAAGTGTTTGAAACGAAAAAATTTTCAAAAAATTTTCATCTCTTAGTGTGCAGCATATCAGATTAATGGAGGAAGACCCCGAAAAAAAGTAAAAAAAAAGTTTGTCACAAATCCCAAAAACAGGACATATATATATAGAGGGGGATGTTGTTTTGCCCCAACCCAAAAGCATAACCTAACCCGCTAACCCAGAAAGGAGGTACGCCATGACTTAAAACCAGCACCCAATCCATTGCCCAGCCCGCCCGTCAGGGTTTGACTCCGATGCTTCGGAGCGAGGGCAATAGCAGGGCGGTTCAAGCCCTGAGTATGCAACAATATGCAAATTGGGGCTTTGCCCCAAACCCCACATACTTTTTTGTCTTGATACAAAAAAGTATGCAAAAAAAATCAAGGCTACGCCCGCTTCGCTCGAAAAACTACGATGGGTGGCTAAAAAATCTGAACTTGCACCTCCTGCTAGTCGGTGCTTCGAACAGCAGATTTTTCTTCACGCCACCTGCCCTTGTTTTTCGGCTCATCGGCCGATGCCAACAGGTGAAGGAAACTGGAACAGGCGCAGCAGGGGAATTCACACCCTGACTATTTAAAATGATTTTGCCATCTATTATCATTGCATTTGGCAAATAGGATTATTTAAAAAATATTCCACTATTTTTGCAGTCGATTTTTTGGAATAGAAATACTTTAGATTAAATACAATGACCCAGGAAGAACTTTTCAAAAAGCTTATAGCACACTGCAAGGAGTATGGTTTTGTTTTTCAGAGCAGTGAGATATACGATGGCCTTAGCGCTGTGTACGACTACGGACAGAATGGCGTTGAACTGAAGAATAATATTCGTCGTTACTGGTGGGATGCCATGACCCGCCTGAACGAGAATATAGTTGGACTTGATGCGGCTATCTTTATGCATCCCCAAACCTGGGTCGCCTCGGGTCATGTTGGAGCATTCAACGATCCCCTCATCGATAACAAGGATAGCAAGAAGCGTTACCGTGCAGATATCCTTATTGAGGAATGGATGGCCAAGCAGGAGGATAAGATTACCAAGGAGGTTGAAAAGGCAGCTAAACGATTTGGAGAATCGTTCAACGAGGAGATGTTCCGCCAAACCAACCCCAGGGTTAAGGAGGTTCAGGAAAGAATAGATATTGTAAACGCCCGGATGGTTAAGGCTTTGGATAGCGGTGATTTGGCCGATGTGAAGAAGATTATTGAAGATTGCGAGATTGTTTGTCCCATTTCTGGCTCTCGCAACTGGACAGACGTTCGCCAGTTCAACCTGATGTTCGATACCAAGTTGGGCTCTGTAACCGAAGAGGCCAACACCATATACTTACGCCCCGAAACTGCTCAGGGTATCTTTGTTAACTATATCAACGTGCAGAAAACGGGAAGGATGAAAATTCCCTTCGGGATAGCCCAGGTGGGTAAAGCCTTCCGCAACGAGATTGTGGCACGCCAATTCATATTCCGTATGCGTGAGTTTGAGCAGATGGAGATGCAGTTCTTCGTTCGCCCCGGCGATGAGATGAAGTGGTACGAGTTCTGGATGGAGAAGAGAATGCAGTGGCATAAAGCTATGGGTTTGGGCGATGATAAGTACCGGTTCCATAAGCACGAGAAGTTGGCGCACTACGCCAATGCGGCATCCGATATTGAGTTTAAGTTCCCATTTGGTTTCAAGGAGGTGGAGGGTATTCACTCCCGCACCGATTTCGACCTTGCAAACCATCAAAAATACTCAGGCAAGAAGTTGCAGTACTTCGATTCTGAAACCAACGAGAGCTATGTTCCCTACGTGGTGGAAACCTCCATCGGTCTCGATCGCACATTTCTGCTTATCCTATCGGCTGCATATTCAGAGGAAAAGATTGCCAAGGAAGACGGAGGAGAGGACGAGCGTGTTGTGCTCCGAATTTCCCCAGCGTTGGCACCCGTTAAGCTGGCAGTATTCCCTTTGGTGAAGAAGGATGGACTACCCGAGAAGGCTCGTGCCATAATGAACGACCTAAAGATTGACTTTGCGTGCCAGTACGAGGAGAAGGATAGCATTGGGAAACGCTACCGCAGGCACGATGCCATTGGCACCCCTTTCTGTATCACCATCGACCATCAAACCCTAGAGGATGATACCGTTACCATTCGCTACCGCGACACCATGCTTCAGGAGAGGGTTCAGTCCTCGCGACTTCGTGAGATTATGGATGATAAAGTGAGCATGCGGAAGATGCTGATGAGTATTATGTAATAGGCAGAGAGCAAAGGGCGAAGAGCAAAGGGCGAAGAGCAGAGAGCGAAGGTAAAGGGTAGAACCATAACATTTATTTTATGAAAAATTTTCGGTTTGAGAATTTAACAATTTGGCAAGATAGCATAAACCTTGCCGATGAAATGTTTGATATTGCTGATAAGGTTAGCAACGAGAGGTTTTTTCGTTTTGCAGAGCAATTGCGTAGTGCCGCTCTAAGCATTTCAAACAATATTGCCGAAGGAAGTGGCTCCTTTTCTGATAAGGATTTTGCAAATTATTTAACTATTGCAAGGAAATCTGTTTTTGAATGTGCAAATATGTTAATCATCTTTGAACGTAGAAATCATATTGAGATTGAATCTCGTAATGATTTGTTCTCAAGGTTATTAGTGTTGAGTTCACAAATCACAAACTTCAGAAAAACACTTCTGAAGTCAAAACCATAAAAAAATTACACAATCCCTTTTCTCCTTTCGCCCTCAGCCCTATGCTCTTGACTCTTCTTTTCTACTTACACCAGTTCCATTCTTAGTATTCGCATGGCCAGTTCAAGTTCTGTGCTATGATTTCCCGGTATCACCAGATGATGATTGCCCAGCGGATGGTTTAGAAAGTAATCTCCATCCTTTGGATCAATATCCAGCACAACTTGAGTACGGCAAGCACTCTTTTGCTTTGGGGCATCAACAACCCTAGCAGAGCTAATAAAAGCTTTAGTAAGCGTATTATTCACTCTAAAAAGAGTAACTGTATCAGCTTTTAGCTTACCATCTATGGCCAGTCCTTTACCTGTTTCGAAGTGGGTATCGAGAGTAAAACCCTTAAGGAGATTGGCAGGTGCGGTACAATGGGCAATTCGAATTTTTTGTTGGCTTGCATGGGCAATATTTACCATCCAGGGAACAATACCTACAAGCTCTTTAACCAGAAGCATTCCCACCATGCTACAGATATCACCTTCACAACCAGCAGGAATACCATCCATGGAGAGCTTGGAGAGTGCTAGGCAAGCGGTTGTATTACATTGGGAAATCAACGAAAAGCACTCTACGGTTACTGCTTGCAGATTGTAGTTCCTGATTTGTTTTGATAATGCTTCGTAAACCTTTCCTGATAGGATAACTTCTGAATTTTCAGCATCCTTAAAGAAGGATATAAAATCGGGGGCAATGCTTTTATGCCCAGCGATGTCAACATTAGACCACGGGATATTAACCTGCTCAATACCGAGTTTTGTTTTTATTATGAATGGATCAATTTTGGAGTTAACCAACCATTCTGATGGCTCTCCAATCATCCCAAATTTTTGACCATGAAGGCTTTTGATGGCATTCTTCGCCATGTAAAAAGCATCGACTATTTCTACGGATTTTGGGTTATCCTTATCAAGCAGAATGCTTGAGATATTGTTTTGGTTCATCCATGCTTTAACCTCTGTGGCAGCAGCCCAGGAGTTATCCTCTGCAGAAGCGATAAGTAGATAAAAACCATGTTCTTGGACCGATTGCAGAGCATTACGCTCCGATCCTCCTGTGAGGAATACCAGTATATCCGAGTCCTTATCAACAAATTCAACCCTATCCTTGTGGAACAGCTTGGTTAACTTTTGCTTTGCCTTGGAGAAAAGCTGAATATCTGCTGAAGAGAATGCCAGTAACTTTGCCCTTAGTTTTTCCATAAAGCACTTATGAAAGTTTCAATTTTTAAAAATAGCGAATATAATACTTAATGATCAAATAATTATCGGGATAAACCTTCTGTTATTGAGTAAAAAAATGAACGATTCATAATCCTTAAACAAGATATCTTTAAAGATAGCCAATCAATGTATTAATACCTATCTCATAATCTTTGTAATGAACAACATCAACACAAGCTAACAGGTTATTACTTAGGTGTAAATTTTTCTTTCCTTCCTAAAGGGCAGGCATTAAGAAGCAAGTGATCCTGAATGTTACGCATCAGGATCATTTCGTCTTAGCAGTTTTTGTTCTTATCGTCCTAAAAATATCAATCACGCTGTTTTAACATCAATTTTATAGGCAATCTATTGATTATGAATACCCAGAATAGGTTAATTATATTTGAAATCATTGCAGGCTATTCTATTCAAATACTTTAAAATTATTGATAATATTTATATAATATTCTGGCATTGAAAAGCTAAGCAAAACAAAAAATCACGTATTATTTTTTTCAACAAAAGGGAATCGATGACAAAAATCATCAATTTACTTCCCCAAAAAGTACTATATTAATGCAATGTAACAGAAATAGTTTTATATGCTTAATTGACTGTAAAATAACATTATAGTAATTTTTTACGCGAATAATCAAAATAACAAATCACTATGGCAGGGACTCAACAGATTAACCACAAAGGAAGGAATATCTTTTATATGAATTTTTCGAACCTTAAAAACATTCAGGAAATTAATGGTGTTATTAATGACAGCATTAAATTCATTAGAGTAAAACCACTCACTTCACTGTATTGCTTAACAAACATTAGCGGGATGCACTTTAACAGCGAGATTAAAGATCTTTTCCAAAACTTTGTAAATGGGAATAAGCCATTTGTTAAAGCCAGCGCAGTAGTTGGGTTAAGCCCTTTGCAGCAGATTATGTATAATGGGTTGATGAAAATTACCGGACGAGATATCAAATCGTTCAGTAATATCGATGAAGCTAAAGATTGGCTTGTGGGACGAAACTAAGGTTCTAATTTGTAAGTAGTTTATTCAAACATTTAGTGGCTCTAAGCACAGCACCGGTTTTTTAGTATTGCTACATCTTATTTAATAATTCTTAGGAGGTGTTTAACCTCCATTTTTCCAATTTTATCCATTGTTTTTGGGTACTCACCGACTTTCCCTTTTGATTTTAACCAAGCAGTTCGATATTTGCCAAGGATTTACTCACAGCAAGTAAAATCGAGGGAAATGGCAGAAAAACAAGGCTTTATATTTCAAAATATTTTTGGGAGCGTAAGAAATTACACCATCAACTTTTCGAAAAGATTGAATTAGGAACATCGCCTTTTAGAATTAACCTAAAGGTAACCTATTTCAGGAATAGAATTTGTAGAATTGGCAGATTAAAAAAACCACCATGAACCAACGACTTTTTAACCTTTTTTTCCTTTTATTACTCTGGATATCTTCATATGCACAAGAATATAAGCAGGATATTCGCGGCGTTGTTACCGATTCGCATACCGGAATCCCTTTGCCCGGGGCAACAATTGTGCTCAACGGATCGGCCGAAAAAACAGGAACAGCAACTGATGTAAATGGTTTTTTTCGATTCGAAGGCATACTCATTGGGAGACATAGAATTTCTGTTTCGTTTGTTGGCTATAAACCCCATGAAATAAATAATTTCAGCCTATCAACTGGCAAGGAGCTGTTTTTTGAGATCAAACTTGAGGAGTCAACCACTGAACTTGAGGCCGTGGAGGTGAAATACAAGGTGAACAAAATGGCTCCCCTTAACGAGATGGCCACGGTGAGCAGTCGTATGTTTACCATTGAGGAAACCGAGCGATACGCTGGCAGCGTTGGCGATCCAGCCCGCATGGCGTCGAACTTTCCCGGAGTGAACTCGCTTAACGACCAGAGCAACACCATTGTAATCCGCGGCAATTCCCCCTTTGGAATGCTGTGGATAATGGAGGGGATCGACATTCCAAATCCATCGCATTTTGGGGCAATGGGTGGAACGGGTGGAGCAATCAGCATGCTCAACAACAACACGTTGAGCAATAGCGATTTTTTTACCGGAGCATTTCCTGCTCAGTACTCAAACGCATTAAGTGGAGTTTTTGATCTAACTATGCGACAGGGCAATACATCAAAGTTCGAGTTTGTTGGTCAGGTTGCTTTCAATGGTTTTGAGGTTGGGGTGGAAGGGCCTATATCACAAAAAAATAGTACTTCGTTTTTGGCCAACTACCGTTACTCCACAATGGCTGTAATGGACAAGATTATTGGCATTGAAAATGTTGCCTTACAGGCGGTTCCATATTACCAGGATTTGAATTTTAAAGCAACCGTTTACAGGGGAAAACTCGGACGTGTATCGCTGTTTTTTTCGGGAGGCCTGAACCATATCGGGATGAACGACGAGAAGTTGGATCCCGAAAAGTGGGCGCATAGCGTGGTTGGACAAAACCACAGGCTCGATGGCTCATCGGGGGTAGCAGGAGTTAGCCATGTAATTAATCCAGGATCGCGAACCAAGGTCGAAACTTCCATTGCCTTTACTGGCACAACTTATAAGTTCTGGGCCGATACGCTTACTCGTCTTAACCCAACGCCAGCACCACAGCACCGGCATTCCGATCACGAGCTGTCGCTTGCGCTTTCAACTCGGCTTACCTACAAGGCCAGCGCCAAAAACATATTCTCTACCGGCATTTACGTTCAGCCCATGCAGTTTCAGTTTGTTGACAGCATGTACCAAAAAAGCATGGGATCGTTTTTGGTTCTCAACAATTTTAGCGGGAATTATACTCTGTCGAGATTTTTTGTGCAGTGGAAGCATAACTTCACCGATAATACATCGCTGGTTTTGGGCAACAATGTGATGCATTTTACTGAGAATAAAAATATTTCGGTTGAGCCACGGCTTGGTTTACGACATGGTTTTTTAGGAAACCAGTCAGTGAGCCTGGCCGCTGGACTTCATGGAAACCTTGCACCACGAGTTTTTTACGTTTATGCAACCCCCGATGAGAATGGAGTGCTCCAGAGGAGCAATCAAAACCTTGGTTTCACAAAAAGTCTGCACCTAATTGCTGGCTACGACCTAATGCTATCAGGCGAAACCCGCTTGAAGTTCGAAACATACTACCAGTTCCATTTCGATGTACCGGTTTCGAAGGATATCCCGGCATGGTCGATACTGAATTACGGCTCCGACTGGGTTGATTTTGTTAAACCAATGGGAAATCTTGTAAATGAAGGAACTGGTAAGAACTACGGCGTTGAGTTAACTCTGGAAAAATTCCTTTCGCGGGGTTACTACTACCTGATAACGGGATCGCTTTACGAAGCGAAATACTCTGGTTTTGATGGGGTTGAAAGGAACTCCGTTTTTAACGGCAACTTTATAATCAACGCCCTTGCAGGAAAGGAGTTTACGTTGAAGGACAGGAACGTGCTTAGCTTCGATGCTAAGATTGTTTGGGCAGGAAGCAAGAGGATTTTACCCTTCAGCTCGTATCAGGTTTCTGATTTTTTTCATGTTAGAGTCGACGATTGGGATAATGCCTACAAGGAACGGCTACCCGATTTTTTTCGCGTTAACCTGAGGGTGGGGTATAAAATCAATCTTTTCAATACCACCCACGAACTGGCGGTTGATTTCTACAATCCTACCAACCGAAAAAACATCTTCCTTGAATTATTTGATAATGTAACTGGCGAAACCCGCACCATGTACCAGTTCTCGTTTATGCCCGTGGCGTTGTACAGGGTGCAGTTTTAGTTTTTAATAAAAGTTCAACCTTAATTAACTGCAATTGCAAAATAAAAAGTTTAAACTGATTGTTGTTGGCGCTGGCATTACCGGCCTTAGCACAGCGCTTGCGTGGAAAAAAGCCTTTCCTGGTGCTGAGAATGATGTCATTGTCCTTGAGCGGAATCCGATAGTTGGCGGATGCGTAACCACTTTTGCCCGTGAGGGCTTCAGGTTCGATACCACGCAGATCATACCCGATGTTTCGGATCTGCTTGATTTTTTTGGAGTTGATGTGCCGCTTAAAAGGTTCGATGGATATTACGCCCGTCTTTTTATGGCCAATACTTCAGATTCATCGGCAAGGATTGTCCCCATTCCATCATCGTTTGATGCGTTTGAGAAGATGCTGGCCGAAAAATATCCCGACGACAGCAAAGCAATAGCCAATTTTTTTGGCTACTGCCGCGCAATGCACAACGAACTGAACTACCTAAAGACCGAACCAAAGTGGTATCAACTGCCAGGCATTCTGGTTCATTGTAAAAAGATTCTTTCAAACTCAAACAAAACTTACCACCAATTCCTAAACAAATTTCGGTTTAAAAACCCCGAAGTTTTCCAGATTCTCGATACCTTTTCGTCATTCAGCGGTCTTTCGGGCAATCGCTGTGCGGCACTACTGACCGCTTGCGCAATGGTAACTACTTTAAAAGGAAGTTACAGGCCCGAGAAAGGGTTTATCCAGTTCCCGATTGCATTACGAAAAAAGGCTGAAGAGCAGGGAGTTGAGATTCGGACAAAGTCCGAGGTTAAACGCATAATTGTGGAGAACGGTAAGGCTTGCGGTGTTGAGCTGGCCGATGGGGAGTCCATCATTTCAACCCATGTGGTTTGCACCGCTGATACCAAGGTAACCTTTAACAATCTGATCGGAAAAGAAAATCAAAAACCCAACCATAGCAGCTACTTCAAAAAGGTTCAGTCGATACAGATGTCGCCTTCGGGTTTCTCCATTCAGCTTGGGCTCGACGATGGAATCGATCTTGAAAAGTTAGGGTTTAATTGCGGGTACAACGTGCTGTCGTCGGGAGCCGATGCTTTTGAGAAAATGTTCGATGCGTGGGATAGGGGAGAGTTAGTTCAATCCGACGATTGCTTTCACCTTGCGGTGATTTGTCCATCGCTAATGACTGGTGGAAAACCCACCCTGATAATCCATGTGGTTCCGGTTCATGCCGAATACTGGATTAGGCTAAAGAATGAAAATCCTGAGAAATATGTTGCTGAGAAACAAAAAATTACCGAGTTTTATATTGGTAAAGTTGAGCAGTACATGATCCCCAACCTAAGGAAACACATCGAGTTTACAGATATTTCAACTCCTGCAACATATAAAAAGTACATCGGCTCACCTACTGGCTCGCAGTACGACATGATGCCCGTTCCGGGCAATTTTGGGAAGAACCGTTTGCCAACCCGTACGCCCATCAAGGGACTTTTCGTCCCGAAGTTTAGCCACGGCATTTGGCCCAGCATGCAGGCCGGGTTGCAGGTGGTGGATATGATTACTGGAGGGAAGATAATGGATGGTAATTCATCATATAAATCAAAAACCTAGTGAATTATGAAAAGAGCACTCCGAATTACTGCAATCACCCTTTTGCTAGTCAATGGAATTGGAGCACTATGGGGTGGGTTTGGATTGATTTACGATCCCAGTGGAGCATTTATGCAGATGCCTCTGGAAATCTTACATTACACCCCATTCTCAAATTACCTGATCCCTGGTATAATTCTTCTTGTTTTTAACGGTTTACTAAGTGTTGCTGCTGCAACCCTGGTTGCACGAAAGCATAGATTCTATGCCCATTTCACAATTTTTCAGGGCGTTGTGCTGGTGGTTTGGCTCACTGTTCAGATTATAATGATTAGAGATTTCTACCTTCCACTGCATTTGCCTTTCTATTTTATTGGCATATCTCTTATTTTTGTTGGTATATTCTTGCTTAGAATGGCAAAAGAAAATGTTTAAATTTTTAAAAAATGATTGGAAAATTTGAATTCAAGTGGTTCCCCAAAGCCCTTATTTTTTCATATGTTCCAATCCATTTACTCGAAGAGGCATTTGGGAACTTTCCAATTTGGATGAGCGAGCAGTATAACCTTCCTGCACCTCTCAGCTACCCGCACTGGTTAATCAACAATTCATTTTTTCTCACCACACTATTAGTCGGATTATTTATCTATTTAAGAAACAAGGACAAGAATCTGGCGTTTGGCTTTGGTATTCTTTTCTGGGGATTTATGAATAGCATGGAGCATATAGTGTTCAGCATAAAGGATTTGAAACTTTCGCCTGGGTTTTTTAGCGCTTTGCTTTTCCTTGCCATTTTCATTGCTGGACTACTGAGATTGAAGCAACAAAATCTGCTAAAAATCAGAACCATAGTATTCTCTATGGCAGTTGCCGTTGCGTACTGGGTGATTCCCATGATACTTATAGTTAGTTTTGGATCATGGTTAAAAGAAGTGTTTCCATAAAAGTTACACCTGATAAGATTAGAAAAAATGAACCTAAAAGAACTATTCCGATTCCTTTTTCTACCAATCTATAAACCTTTTGATGGCATAAACGAATTGGTTGCTAACAAAAGAAAACTTTCATACTCAATTCTTATCTTCCTCTTTCTGGGCATTATCTACACCTTCTCGGTTTAGGTAGCCCTGATGCGGGGTTTTGGTGCTCAGGTTGAACCATTTATAAAGATACCCGCCGAGGAGTACTACTACTGGCAGCGATTTTTTCAGATTCCCTTTTTCTTTATCACCTCCATAATTTTTGCCGGTTCGGTAAGGCTGCTCTCAATTCCTTTTGGTGGAAAAGGAGCGTATGAGAACCTCTTTGCCCTTTTCTGCGTATCGCAAACCCTGCCCATGT
Organism: uncultured Rikenellaceae bacterium; assembly: GCA_964509385.1. Taxonomy (GTDB): domain Bacteria; phylum Bacteroidota; class Bacteroidia; order Bacteroidales; family Tenuifilaceae; genus MWFE01. The sequence goes on along the minus strand of CAZDXY010000031.1, from coordinate 21,509 downwards.
TCCTCACCATGTGGCTACCCGAAACCATTTTCTTTTTTGCTTTCACAAAGGATACTTTTACCGTTAATATTTACATCGACATTGCCCGTCAGGTTTTGGGAATTGCTTGGCCTCTGGCCATAATGGTGCTGGGCGTTTCCATAATTGAAAGAATTAAGTGGTACTGGGCCATATTTATAGTTTTGATTTCATCAATTCCAATTACCTTGTTGATGGTTATTTTTATCAGGTAAAAAATCTACTAAATCAAGTTTTTATGATAATTAAAAACAACTATCGAAAACCAAGTGTTTATTTATTAGCTATAGCGGTATCTGCATTATCGTTATGCATTTCCATTGCCAGTATAATTTTTGGCCAGCTATACACCGAACGGCTAAACACGATAACTCAATTTGAGCTGCTTGGACAGGATATTGTAACAGCAATAGTATCTGCAATATTTATATACATTGTTATTTTTAAGGATTTTTCCAGGATTAAAATCAAGGTGATTTGGCTTGGATTACTGATGTACCTCTTTTACATATATGCATACTTTAGCTTTGGGGGGATTAGTAGCATTTTTTACTTGCTTTACCTAGTTATTGCTGGAATATCTCTCTACCTTTTCTTCTTCATACTTGGCGATATTGTAAAAATAAAGCAATTGCCGCTGGCTAAGAAAAAGTATCCACGGGTATTTATTTCCGCGTTCCTTATTTTATGCGTATTTATTGTTACATCCATCGAGGTGGTTGAGCTTGTCAAAAAAACCATAATTAATCAGGAGGCCATAAACCCATTTTATGTTTTTTACGTTCTCGATCTGGTAATAGTGTTCCCTTTCATTGTAATTGCTTCTGTTCTTAACTATCGTAAATCTTCTTTTGGCTATCTACTTTCTGGGATTGCACTAATAAAGGTGATTACCATTCTGCCAGCAGTGATTTTTAACGATATTTTTCACAAAATTTATGTGTGTTACTTCCTCGATTTAACCTTTGATATAATCGCAATAATAATTTCGCTACTGGGTATTTACTTGTTTATTAGATATTTGAAAGGAATCAAATAGTATGAGTAGATTATCAAATAATTACATCAAAATTAGGTTCTTAGTAGTTTCTATCATTATGCTATATAGCTGCTCATCCACTTCAATTATTTGCGATAGTCCAACCCCCGAAAAATCAGTTTCACTTATGGAGTATGTTGAAATTGGGGGAATAAAGCAATGCGTTGTGATTAGAAGTTATAATACCGATAACCCAATACTGCTTTACGTGCATGGTGGTCCAGGTACACCTGAACTTCCACTTCTACGAAAATTCAATAGCGAGTTGGAAAAGCACTTCACTTTAGTATACTGGGAGCAAAGGGGTACCGGTAAATCTTTTAATAGTAAATTGTTTAAAAATCTGCAAATCGATGATTTTGTGAACGATGGCATTGAACTTACCAATTACCTGTTGAAAAGATTTAATAAGGAAAAGCTCATTATTATGGGTCACTCATGGGGAACAATTATCTCCACAAAGCTCGTTCTCAAACACCCCGAAAAGTACCATGCATACATCGGTATTGGGCAAATTGTTGATATGAAGCAAGGCGAGCACCTTTCGTTCAGGTACACACTTGCGAAAGCAAAGGAGGAAAACAACATAAAGGCAATTAAAGCACTCACCAATTCGAACAATCCCGAGTACTTAACAATTGATGGCAATACAAAATGGTATAAGCAGCTTAAAACCCAGCGCAAATGGTTAACCTACTACGGGGGAGTTATACATAAACAGAAGGATTTCAGCGAGTACTCAAAGATTTACATGAAATCGAAGGAGTATAGCCTTTTTGATATGGTACGATTTGCCCGAGGTAGCGTTTTATCCCTTATAACCCTTTGGCCAGAAATTATGAAAGTGAATTTGATGAATGGCTGCACCGAGTTTCAAATTCCGGTATATCTTATACAGGGCAAACACGATTACAACTGTCCAACCGAATTGGTTCAGGAGTATTTCAACCAGATATCAGCACCGCAAAAGCAGCTAATCCTTTTTGAAAATTCTGCACATAATCCCATTTTCGAGGAGAGCGAAAGATTTAACGAGAAAGTGGTTGAAATTTTGCTTAAATAAAATACCAACCAGTTTAGTCTGTTACTTATTGAATTTTCGGTTTGTTTCAACCACTTTTAACGGAAATGAAGAAAATCTTTTTCATTTCTTTAATTATTGTTTTTTTTGTAACATTTCAATAATTTACTACACTAAATAGTAAACACATTAAAAATGCGATCCAAGGAAGACAAGTTTAAGCGCATAATTGAGGAGAATAACAGCAGGATTCAGAGTATTTGCCGGTACTACGCCCCATCTCCTGCCGATCAGAAGGATATGTACCAGGAGATTCTGATCAACGTTTGGAAGAGCCTCGACTCGTTCAGGGGCGATTCCGAAATTGGTACCTGGATTTACCGCGTGGCGGTTAACACCTCGCTTAACTATGCGGGCAAAAGCTACAAGCAGATGAGGCTCAATGTTGATATCGATTCAAAATCGGTACAAAAAAATTTGATGGATGAAAGTACAGATAGCCTTCACGACGAGCAGCTAAACCAGCTGCAAACCGAGCTGAACCAGCTAAGCGTAATCGACAAAGCTCTAATGGGTCTTGTTTTACAGGAACTCTCAACCAAGGAAATCGCTGATGTTCTTGGTATTACCGAACCCAACGTAAGGGTAAAAATTCACAGGGTAAAGGAAATGTTAAAGGAAAAAATGAAAGGAGGGCGCCATGAATAATCAAAATATTTCAAACAGTACAAATCGCGAAAACGAAAATGTTTTTAAACCTTTTAACTCAATTGATATGGAATCTTTTATTGGCAAACTAAAGCATGAGGACAATCGCAATCTGCAGCAGGTTAAATCCTTTAAGTGGATATACCTCATTTTCATAATTGTTTATACCCTTTTGTACGTAATAAATCCCGACAAGGATGTTGCCCTTTACAGTAGGATTTCGGGAGTACTATTTATTGGTGCGTTTGCAGTTTTTTACCTGATATTCCGTAAATACAGCAAGATTTTCGGTGCCATTGATTATTCCGTTCCTCTTTCTGAAATGCTTTTGAAGGTAATTGATCGCTACCAATTAAAATTCAGAACCTATCTCGAGGCTACTCTTCCTTTGGTTCTAATTGACATAGCTCTTGTGCTAAACTTTTACCACGATTTAACCTGGATGAGCCCGGTTAACAGGATTTTAGTGGTTCAGGCTTTTGTTATTCCAATTTTCGTGGGTGCAGCATACGTTGGATATTTGATATGGAGAAAACGGCAAAAACCTTTGGTTGAGAATGCGAAGCAAATGCTAAACGATTTGAATGCTGGCTAAACAATAGGAAATTGCTTTATTCAACTTAAATCACTGCCAGGACAAATGATGTTCTGGTAGTTTTTATTTAGTTGACCTTCCGTTATAAGAATTATTTACAGTAGGGTGATATACTAATTCAATATTTTGATAGTAATGGACTATTTATTCCATTAGTAATGGTCTATTTTAATTCTTTGGTTTGATGGCTAAACGATCACATTTGATCCAGCGTACAATTTTTCGTTACTTTTTTAATACTTTTGTTACTGTCGGGAGAGTGGATTTTCTGGCAGTTATTTTTTATTATTACTATGATCTCCAAGCACAGCATCGCCGTACTACCCTTTGTGAATATCAGTCCCGACAGGGACAACGAGTACTTTAGCGATGGCGTTACCGAGGAGATTATCAACGCCCTTTGCCGGTACAAGGAGCTGCACGTAACTTCCCGCACATCATCCTTCTCCTTTAAAAATCAGAATACCGATATTAGGGAGATTGGCAAAAAAATAAAGCTTTTTAGCATAAAATTTACATTCTTCTATTTTTCATAAAACTAACTTAATTGTAAATTAACAAGTCGTTTGAATCTCCAAAGTACTTTTGATCCGTCAAATTAATTAAAACTTAAAAATGATGAGATTAAAAGGAAAATTAGTTCTTCTAATAATGACACTGGTGTTTGTGTCGAATAGTGTATTCTCCCAAAAAACAGGAATTGTTAGAGGTAGGATTGTTGACCAAGATAACCTCACTCTTCCCGGAGCAACAATACAAATTGAATCTTTAAAAAAAGGAACCGTAACCGATAACTTCGGTTTTTTTATTTTGCTCGAGATTCCCGAAGGTGAATATGAGATAGAGGTTTCTTACATTGGGTATCTATCCGAGAAAATTACTGTAAAGGTCGAGGCTGGACAAACAGCTGTGCAAAACATCGTTCTTATGCCTGGCATTGAGCAGCTAATGGAAGTAGTTGTTACGGGTCAACTTCAAGGACAATCAAAGGCTCTTAATACGCAAATGAGCAAGTCGAACATTACAAATATCATTTCATCGGATCAGGTAGGTCGTTTCCCCGATGCAAATATTGGCGATGCCTTGAAAAGAATTCCTGGTATAAACGTTCAGTACGACCAAGGCGAAGCACGATTTGGAAACATCCGTGGAACCGCACCACAGTATAACTCTGTGATGGTGAATGGTGAGCGGATCCCTTCTGCTGAAGCCGAAGACCGTACGGTACAGCTCGATTTGGTTCCAGCCGATATGATCCAGTCCATTGAGGTTAATAAAGCGGTTACTCCCGATATGGATGCTGATGCAATTGGCGGTTCAGTTAACCTTGTTACTCGCTCTGCTCCCTACGATCGCCGGTTTAGTACCACTCTCGGTTCGGGTTACAATATGATTGCCAATAAACCAATGCTCACAGGGTCCCTTGTTTACGGCGACAGGTTTGCCAACAACAAGCTTGGGTTAATTGTGGGCGCTTCATACCACAACCACCAGTTGGGTAGTGATAACGTTGAGGCTGAATGGGATTAACACCGAACACCTTGAGGGTGTGCCCACTATGGACGAAACAGGCACGTTCTACTTTGTCACAACCCGAAGTTACTTCGAAACCTACGCAACAATCTATAGCGGGACATACACCGATGGTGCTGTGAATAATGTACAAATTGTTGAAGGAGTCTCAAGAAATCAGATTGGTTGGCTAAACTTCGATGTGGAGGTTAGCAGCGATGGCAATTATCTTTTTCTTGCCGATGGTAGATTTGATGAAAATGGTGGTCCGCATGAAGCAAATCTTGTGGTGGCACAAAAAAAGGGTATCAACCAATTTGAAAGGCTTGCAGATCAGTGGATGCTTAAGCACATTAACACCAGCGACCTTGAGTATGCAGCCTGCATTTCGGGCGATATGCTGGAACTCTATTTCACCAGAGTGAAGGCACCCATAACTGTAAACTCGATTCCCAGAATTTGGGTTGCTACCCGTGCTTCAATTTCGCAGCCATTCGCAAAACCATATATGATTCAAGAAATATCCGGCTTTGTTGAGGCAACCACCATTTCGCCCGATGGGCGAAGGTTGTACTACCATAAGCTGGAAGATGAAAAGTACGTGCTTTACATGATAGAAAAGGAGTAAACTAATGATTAGCAACCAGTATGGACGAAGATAATTTAAAGGAATTTGCCGACCCCTACTACGAAATCCCAAGTGAATCGTGGGAAATGTTTAATGATTTCTTAAGGCCTAAAAGTTTCAAAAAGAACGAAGTTATTAAACTACAGCATAAAAACGAGAGCCATCTGTACCTAATCACAAAGGGTTCTTCGGGTCATTTTGTTTATAAGTATGGCCACGATATCTGTATCGACCTTTGCTTCGAGGGCGATTTCACCGGCGATTACTACTCAATACTTCTTCAGCTAAACGCTTTTTCGGGGAAGATGAAGGATTTGCCATCAGCCAATCAAATTATTCTTTCCAGTCCAATCTATGTTATGGCTCTGGAGCCAACCGAGACAATGAGCTTAGCCAAGGACGATCTGCTAAAATTATACAAGCAACCTGTTCATGGACATAGGATTGCCCGAATGATTGCCGAAGTTCTTTACCTACAAAAACAAACCCAGCAGATTGAACTGCTAACTCTCACTGCCAAGCAGCGATACCAAAAGCTGCTCGAAAAGCAACCTAATATCCTACAACGTACTGCAAATAAACATATTGCTTCATTCTTAGGTATAACCCCCGAAAGTTTTAGCAGGATTCGAAAAGAAATATAACTCTAAATTCATTTCTTACCATACATCAAGTTTTTTTGCTTGCGGAGTTAGGAGATTTGTATCGTTAATAAACTAAACATTATCGATATGAAAACACAACTATTTTGTAAAACCCGAATGAGGTTATCAATCATTAATCGCATCCTATCATCTTTTGCAATCGTTTCTTTTGCAATAACAATAAGCAATAGTTGTTTGATTGCACAAGGCAGAACAGAGGCACAAACAGAAAACATTGCTATTGCTGAAAGCAAAATGAACTTCCTTGGAACTTCTGCCCTGGGCTTACTGGCATTGGCTTACCCAGGCGAAAACACCTTCTATTTCCAGCTCGACTATGGAAGAAAGATTAAAAATGGCGACAATTTAATGCTAGGTGCTATGGTTTACCAGTATCGCCGTCCACACTCTACGCCCTACAACGATGAATCGACCTACAATGGCTATGTGCTTTCGTATGGTCCAGTATTTGCATACCAACATTTCTTCTGGAAAAATTTCTTTGCGATGCCCATTGTAAACCCTTTACTTATGGACTATCGCAGGGATAATAAGGAGAAAATAAACAGGGGATTTATGCTGCTGTGCGCCTTTAGGGGTGGCTATACATTCGACTTTAAAATCAGTAGTATTCCATTTTATCTCGAACCATCGGGCGAGATTAATTTTTGGCCTGTTAACAGTAATGTTCCTACCGATTTTAAAGTATTGGAAAGCAACTATAAAAAGTATGTGTTTGCACCTGGGATAAATTTTGGGTTTAAGTTCTGATTTGTTTCAACTTATTTGGTTACATTTATGCGTGATGTTATCGCAACGCTAAGCCGAATCCGAAAAAAAGCATAGAACTTAATATTATGAGAAGTATATTTTTTGTAATAATTATCCTGTTAGCCAATACCTTTAAACTCTGGTCTCAGGTTGATGACTTTGACCCATTTCACCCCCCAATAAGCTACAGCAAGGCAACCCACATTGCCGATAGCATTCTCGAAACACTGACCCTTAAGGAGAAGGTATCTCTGGTTGGTGGTAAAAAGTTGTTCTATATCAACGGTATTCCAGAAAAAAACCTTCCCCAGCTATACCTTGCCGATGCTACACAAGGCGTAAATATAAGAAAGTATGTAAGCAACCAGTTAAAAAAATCGACTGCCTTCCCCGCCCCCATTCTGCTAACCTCAACATGGAATACAGAGCTGGCGAGGGAATATGCCCGTAGCGTTGGCGAGCAATGCCGAGCGGGTGGTGTTGCTGTTCTACTGGGACCAGGGGTAAATATTTACAGGAATTCCCAGTGCGGTCGCAACTTCGAGTACTTCGGAGAGGATCCCTTCTTGGCATCGCGCATGGTCGAAAACTATATAGCTGGCGTACAGAGCACCGGAACCATCGCCACCATCAAGCATTTTGTGGCAAACAACACCGAGTACTACCGCCGAAGGAGCAACTCTATTGTTGATGAGCGTACGCTTCGGGAGATTTACCTTCCTGTATTTCAGGCGGGTATCGATGCAGGGGTGATGGCTGTAATGACATCGTACAACCAGTTTAACGGGGAGTGGACAGGCCAAAGCCACGATGTTATCACCAAACTTCTCAGGGAGGAAATGGGATACAAATGGTTAGTAATGACCGACTGGTGGTCGGTTTACGACCCTGTAAAGGTTATCAAATCAGGTCAAGATCTGGAGATGCCCGGAAAGGGAATTTTCGTTTCCAGAGATTTTCGGCGGATGGGCAATATCTACGTGAAATCCAATGCCGTTCGACTAACCAAAGAGGGGGTTGTGAGCGAGGACGATATCGACAGGATGGCAGGGAGTATCATTCGAACCTACGTGGCAATGGGTTTGCTCAACCGACCCGTGAGGGATACCAAATACCTAAATAACTTCACTCAGCATGAGCAGATTGCCCTTCAAACCGCCCGCGAAGGGATAGTACTTCTGAGAAACGAGAACAACCTGCTTCCCGTTCTTCCAGGGAAGGGGAAACGAATTCTTCTTACCGGCGATTTTGTTAAGGAGTTGCCCCGTGGACGTGGAGCCGCCGCCGTAAAAGGGTACGACATAGTAAGCATGAAGCATGCTTTTGAGAGCATCTATGGCAAGGAAGTAATGTATGTTAAGAACCCCTCGAAGAGCCAAATTGAATCGGCCGATGTGGTGCTACTTAGCATTGGAACCATCGATAGCGAGGCATGGGACAGAGCCAACACCTTCCCCGAAAAGGTGGAGCGAAGAATACTGGATATTGCCAACCTGAACCCGAATGTAATTGTGATTGTAAATTCTGGAGGTGGAATGAACATGAGCGCTTGGATCGATAGGGTTACGGGGATAGTTTACGCTTGGTACGTTGGACAGAATGGCAATATGGCTTTGGCTGAGATAGTTGCGGGGAAGGTAAACCCTTCGGGTAAGCTACCCATAACCATCGAAAAGCGGTTTGAGGATTCACCAGCCTATCAAACCCTACCGAGCGACCATAAACTTTACAGCGGATGGCGTAACGATTTCAACCTGAGAGTGCCCATTTACGACCTTGAGTATAGCGAGGGTGTGTTTGTGGGCTACCGTTGGTACGAAGCCAAGGATATTAAACCAGCTTTCCCCTTTGGCTTTGGGCTTTCGTACACCACTTTCCAGTACAGTAACCTGCATATCCCAAAGAATAAATTCGCCATTGGTGATACTATCACCGTTAAGTTTACCATCACCAATACAGGCAAAATGGAAGGTGCTGAGGTTGCCCAACTTTACGTTCAGGAAATCAACCCAATAGTCGATCGCCCCAACAAGGAGTTGAAGGGGTTTAGAAAGGTAGAGCTAAAACCCAGCGAGAGCAAAGATTTGAGCATAACTCTAAGCAAGCACGATTTTTCCTACTGGGATGTTAATACAAACAACTGGAGTGTAAACCCCGGAAGGTTTAAAATCCTTATTGGAGCATCATCGGCGGATATAAGGTTGGAGCAGGAGGTTTTGCTTAAGTAAAAAAAGAGCTGATCGAAAAATGGCAAGGTTTTTATGTACTGGTCGGGATTGGTGCTTGAGAAGGAGTAGTTTATAACCGAATAAAAGTTCGTACTAATAGTATTCTACTCACAAAAAGGGAGCATTAATCTTTAGAATCACCTCAAATTTTTAATAATAACTCATGCAAATCTAGTTTGTTAATCATTATATTTACGATGACATAAGATCAACAAATACCTAAAATATAATATTTTATGAAAACATCCCGTCATCTTATCATCAGCTCCATCACCCTTTTGATTTTGCTTATAGCATGGCCCATTTTAATGGTGATATCTAGCCCAACGGGCAGTATCGAGGAGCAGCTACAATGGGTTTCTGCAAACGTGGCTCTTTACAAAACTCAGTTCTTCCTCGCCTTTCTTCTTGCCCCTGCAATTATATACATGATGCTTGTGCAGATTCGGTGGACAAAATCCAGAGGCTTATTCACTCGTATTGGTCTAATTTTCCTATCTGCTTATGCTGTGCTGGTTAGCATTGCCTACGGATCGCAGGCCATACTTATTCCTAAACTTTTAGCCAATGGGCTAACTGAGCAAGCCAAGCTATGGTATTTTGGAGCACCCTTTTCAATTACCTTTTTTATCGATCTTACCGGTTATTTCTTTTGGGCGTTGGGCACACTTTGCATTTTCGCAACTCTTATATTTAGGAAAGGTCTCATGAGGTTTATAGGCATTCTATATATCCTCTCGGCAGTTCTTTCAGTAGTTGCATTTCTTGGACTATTGTTTGAGAGCAAAGTAATGGTCTCAATGACCATGCCAAGCGGTTTGCTTATAATTCCAGTAGCAGTTCTAACTCTAATTGCAGCTTTTAAAAGAAGATAGACTCTAAAGAGTTGATACTCCCTTATCTTTTTGAAATACCATTTAACCTTTTTAGAATGATAAACCTATGAGGATTTCTAGGCTGGTTCTCCTTCTTTTATTGTCTTCAACCATCAAGGTTATTTTTGGGCAAACCAACTCAAATAATTTTGATAAAAAGCTATTAAACAAAGAATACACTAAATCCATTGCAACCGACCCCCTCCTTCCTCTGTTTAATAGCTTTGCTTTGGTTTACGAAGAGGTTTTTAACCAAAAAAACGGCTTGATTATTGGCTTCTGGTATGGTAAGGTAACCACAACCTATCCCAAGGAGATTAAGTACCCGGGCTATGCCCATAACTTTGCTCCAATTCTTGGCTACCGAAGGTATTTCTGGAGAAACCTTCATGCCGAGTTCCAGCTATACCCTGGATATTCCAGATTCTTTGAGGAAAATGAAAACAACACTTACCACAGTTTCTCTCTTTTCACCGAGCTGCGTGTTGGATATAAGTTCGACTTCGAGATCAAAGAATTGCCTTTTGTGCTAAACCTTCAATGGCCTGTTGGCACCTCGCTCTATGAAAGCAATGAGCCTGAATCCTTTAAAGAGATTCGTAAGCAAGACCCCGTTTTCTACCTTTTTTTCCCAAACATTTATTTGGGATTTCGTTTCTAACTAAAAAAATGGAAATGACACAACTTTTCAAAAAGCTAAACTTTAAGGGGCATAAAACAATAGTTGCTTTAAACTACCCCAAGTCGTTCTGGGCGGAACTATCTGCAATGCAAAGTTTTGCACAAATAGCAACTGATGCAAAAAGTATTGATGAGGTTGAGTTTGCCATCTGCTTTGTAACCACCAAGGCTCAGATTGACGAGTATGCAGCTGCTATAATGCCAAAAGTGAAGGGCGATGCCCTCCTTTGGTTCTGCTACCCAAAGGGGTCATCCAGGAGCTACAAGTGCGAGTTCAACCGCGATACGGGTTGGGATTAAAATTTCTTTTAAATAGTCGGACTCTACTGTTTTTGTTTCTTAATATTAAAACTATTTTTGCTAGCAATCTGCCAATTGGGAAAGCGGACAAAGATTCTGACATTTAAAGGGTTACGATAATGGAAATAAATGAGATTTTCAAAAACAATACCCTTTGGGTTGAAAAAAAACTAACAGAAGATCCAGATTACTTCAAAAAGTTATCGGCTGGTCAAAAACCCGAGTTTCTTTTTATTGGTTGTTCCGATAGCCGTGTAACAGCCGAGGAGTTGATGGGTCTTAAGCCGGGGGAGGTTTTTGTTCACCGAAACATAGCCAACATGGTGTCCAACATCGATTTAAGTGCCCAATCGGTAATAATCTATGCAGTAAATCACCTGAAGGTGAAACACATAATTGTTTGTGGGCACTACCATTGCGGCGGTGTTGACGCAGCAATGGAACCGGCCGATCTTGGTCTCTTGAATCCTTGGCTCCGCAACATCAGGGATGTGTACCGGCTTCATCGGCACGAACTTAATTCCATTGATAATATTGACGAACGCAACAGACGCTTAGTAGAGCTTAATGTTCAGGAGCAGTGCATCAATGTAATTAAAATTGCAGACGTACAAAAAGCCTATAAAGAGCGTAAAATTCGTGTTTACGGCTGGGTGTTCGATATTTACACGGGTAAACTTTTCGACCTTAAGATTGATTTCGATAGAATTATGGAGAAGATTATGGAAATATATAGGATTATTTAGTGGTTGTGAAATCGACCATTTTTTTACTTACAAGGCGTATTCTACTATAAACTTACTGCAATAACCTTAAGAGAATGACACTACTCTTTAAAAAGCTAAACTTCAAAACCATTACCCGAGAAGCAAGCGGTGCAATTACCGATGAGGGCAAGAGGAGAGCTAACCAGAAAGATAAGTAGTGATTTGAAATAAATTGTTATAATATGCCCTACCACATCGACCTTGCTACAATCCCAATTGACAGTTATAGGGAAAAGTTGAGAACGGCATACCTGCCTCCAAGCCGTAAAACCATCAGGGAAAGGCTTGAAGAGCGGTTTGACCTTTTCGAAAAAATGGGCGTTACCAATGTTAAAGAACTTTTTAATCTGCTTAAAAAGAAGGGTAAAGTGGCAGAGCTTACCAAACTAGAATGCTTCAAGGGTGATTATCTAACTATTCTACTGAGGGAACTCAACAGTATGCTGCCCAAACCTAATAAAATAAGCGAATTTAAAGGAATATCTCAAGAAGCAATAAAAAAACTTGAAGCCATTGGTTTTACCAACACGTTAAAGCTTTATCCTCGAATATTAACCCCAAAAGCCAGAATCGAGCTGTCGGAAACCACTGGCATTCCATACAATCATATTCTTGAACTGGCTAAGCTAACCGACCTTTCCCGTATAAGATGGGTGGGCGCAACTTTTGCCCGAATGCTTTACGACCTTGGCATCGATTCTTTGGAAAAGGCGGCAAACGTAAACCCAGAAACTCTTCATCAACAACTCAACGAACTAAATGCTAAAGCAAACTACTTCAAAGGGCATATAGGGCTAAACGATATCAGGATTTTTGTTCAGATTGCAGGCGAAGTGCCTGTTAAGGTGGAGTTTTAAGACAAGAAATTAAATCCCCTCATTTCATCTTGTCGCAAATTTCCAATTTTGGAGTTTTCCCACGCCATACTTTTGCCTCGATAATTCTTGTTAAACCAAAACAAAAAAACGATGAAAAAATTTGTAGCGTGGGTCGAAATCCCAACCGTTAACTTCGAGAGAGCCGTTGATTTTTACAGCAAGGTTTTCAAAATGGATATGCAAGCCATTGATTGTGGTTACGAAAAAATGGCGTGTTTCCCCTCAGGCGAGGGTGCAATTATTTATGCAGAAGGCTATTCGCCAAATGCCAACGGATTAATTGTTAGTTTCAATGTTGCCGATAGCATAGAGAAAACAATTAATCGGGTAAAGGAAAATGGTGGTTCTGTGGTTAAACCCAAAACCAAGATCGAAGCCGAGGGACGTGGATACTTTGCTGTGTTTACCGATTGCGAAGGCAATAGGATTGGTCTTTACAGTGATTAGTAAATTCTAATATAGAATTAATGATGGTGTCTCAAAAGTCAAAAAAGATTAGATTTATTACTCCCTTAAATCCGCAAGTTAAAATCTTGCAGATGTAAAAATAATAATTGCGTAAATTTTTTCATCTGTCTTTTTTTTTCAACCCCCACCAAGACGTTGGAATGACCGCCAGAAAGCGGCGGACGACTCCAAGTCTTGGGTAGCCTACCCTTAACATTCCAACGTTCCGTCTCGTTTTAAAGGAACGAGACGGATCTTGGAATCGTTAAGGGAGTTAAAAAAAACATCCTTCCTGCAACCCCAATTTCACCAAATTGGGTGAAAAAAAATTAGGCAAGCCTTGTAACCACCATTTTTATGTGGCTTCCCAATTTTCCAAATGTTAAACTTGTGGATTTAAGGTACTCTATGAACTTTTGAGACATCCTTTTCCCTCTTCCATTTTTTTGTAAATTTGACAATCACATCAACCCAAAATGGACTACAATATAGCCAAGCCATCGCCTTTACTGTCAAACTATGTAAAACACTACTGGACATTGAATAATTGCATGTCCATCGGCGAGGTGCATACCCAACGGATTGTTCCAAATGGACTGATTGAGCTAATCTTTTACCTCGACAAAAAACCCGTATCTACCGACAATTCTAAACCCATAACCGAAACATCAACCCTTACAGGGCACTTAAGGGAATACTACGATATCAAAGTATCGGGCAAGCTGTCGCTTTTTTCCATCATTTTCAAGCCTTACGGCTTATCAGCTTTTCTCAACATCCCCTGCAATGAGTTTTATAATCAAAATGTTCCGCTTCGCTTTATTTTAAAAAGTTCTGTTGAGCCGCTGGAGGACAAACTTTACGAGGCAAACTCATTTTCGCAAAGGGTTTCAGTTGTTGAGTCTTTTTTGCTCGAGATATTAAAAAAGAGAAGCACCGACTATCACTTAAAAAGAATTGAAAACTCTTTTCGAATAATCGATGGGTCAAATGGCGAGATAGGTATCGATGCTCTTGCATCCCAAGCCTGCTTTAGCCGCAAACAATTCGAGAGAACCTTTACACAGCTGGTAGGCAGTACACCCAAAAAGTTACTTAAAACCGTTCGGTTTCAAAGGGCTATTCATCTGAAATCGAAGATGAAAGATGTAACTCTCACTGAGTTGGCTTACCTTTGCGGATACTATGATCAGTCGCATATGACCAACGATTTTTATAAACTTTCTGGATTAACGCCAAAAGATTTTTTCAACGGGTGCGAATCGTTTTCAGACTATTTTAATTAGATATCTGCGATGAATGTTGAAATATTTGATTTTTTGTTGGGTTCCGACCCATGGACTGAGTACAGAACAAAGCTTGATCTGCTGGGCGAAGCCCAGGATTCTCTGCAAGTTGTCGATGCCCGCAAAAGAATGGTTGCACACCCAAAGGTAAAAGCAATTATCGATGAGTTGGCAGGCTGGCCCGGAATGGTGCTGAACAGCCATAAAAGTGCAGGTCAACACTACCACAAGTTCTCTTTCCTTGCTGATATTGGCGTGAAGCATAATGATCCTGCTGTTGACATTATTGTTGAAAGAATCTTTAAGCATACTTCAGCGCAGGGACCATTTCAGCTACCCATGAACATCCCAACCCATTTTGGTGGTTCGGGAAAGGATGAGTGGGCATGGGCACTTTGTGATGCACCCATAACCGTTTACAGCCTGGCAAAAATGGGATTGGCAAGCGATGAAAGGGTAATCAAGGCCAAAGATTATCTTATGAAACTTGGTCGCGAGAACGGTTACCCCTGTGCTGCTTCGCCCGAGCTGGGGAAATTCCGTGGACCTGGAAAAAAGGAGGATCCTTGTCCATACGCAACTTTGATAATGCTCAAATTACTAAATCTATACGAGGATGATCGGCACTCGGAGTTCGCAAAGAATTCCGTTCAATTGCTTCTGAATCTTTGGGAAAACAGCAGAACCTTACACCCCTACATTTTCTACATGGGAACCGATTTTCGGAAACTCAAGGCGCCTTTTATTTGGTATGATATCCTGCACGTTGCAGATACACTTTCAAATTTCGATTACGCAAGGCGTGAAAGCAGGTTTGCTGAAATGGTTGACCTCATTTCACAAAAAGCCGATGAGCATGGTTATTACACACCCGAATCGGTTTGGCAGGCATGGAAGGATTGGGAATTTGGACAGAAGAAAAAGCCTTCGGCATGGCTAACGTTTTTGGTTTATCGGATAAAAAACAGATTAAATGAACGTTAAAGATAAAATTATCAGATGGCTTCTCTCTGGCGATGTCTCCATCCAGTACCAAACCCACCGCGACCTGCTGGGAGTTGATAAACAAGATTTACAAAGGAGAATTGCAACCGAGGGCTGGGGCGCAAAGTTGCTATCGCTTCGAAATCCTAATGGTCATTGGGGGCAAGGATTCTACCAACCTAAATGGACATCAACGCACTACTCGCTTCTCGATCTGAAGAATCTTGGGATATCAAAAGAAATCAGATTGATAAGGGAATCGATTGATATAATCCTTAAAACTTGCAAGGATCCCGATGGGGGAATAAATCCCGCCAAAACCGTTCCCAATAGTGATGTGTGTGTTAACGGGATGTTCCTGAACTATGCATCTTACTTCGAAACCGATAAGGCTGATTTAAAGTCTATTGTCGATTTTTTGCTGTCGCAGCAAATGACCGACGGGGGTTTTAACTGCTTTTCGAACCAGGGTGGCGCAAAGCACAGCTCGTTGCATACAACTCTATCCGTTATTGAGGGAATTCACGAGTATTCGAAAAACGGGTACAGCTATCGACTCGAAGAGCTGCAAAAGGTTCAGAAAGAGTCAGAAGATTTTATCTTGGAACACAAACTCTACAAATCACACCGAACAGGAGAAATAATCGATAAAAAATTTCTAATGCTCTCGTACCCATCGCGCTGGCGATACGATATTTTACGAGCCTTAGACTACTTCCAATCTACAACATCTCCAATCAACCAATCAGTCAATCAGTCAATCATCCCTGCCTTGCCGGTAGGCAGGCAATCAATCAATCATCCAATCGATTCAAGATTAACAGATGCCCTTCATGTGCTCATCAAAAAACGCCGCCCCGATGGCACCTGGCCCTTACAGGCCAAACATCCCGGCCAAACCCACTTCGATATGGAGCAAACCGGCAAGCCCAGCCGCTGGAATACGCTAAGAGCAATGAGGGTGCTAAAATGGTATGGAATAGATGTTGGTTTCTAAAACAAAACCCTATTTTTGTATAAGCAACAATCTAGGCTAAGTATTTTATAAATCTGCGATAATCAGTTTAATCCCTGTCTGCCGACAGGCAGGCGCGTCATCTGTGTTCCCATGCCTAACCCAACACAAACCGAGTACATCGCCCGTATAAACAGGGCATTCGATTACATCGAAAATAACCTTGGCAAGCAGTTCACTCTACAGGAACTTGCCGATGCGGCAAACTTTTCGAAATTTCACTTTAATCGAATCTTCTACGGAGCAGTGGGCGAAACCCCTTTCCAGTTCATCTCCCGGGTTCGCATCGAAAAGGCAGCCATGATGCTTAATTCAAATCCTAAAGATACAATATCCGATATCGCCTTTAAGTGTGGATTTACCGATATCTCAATCTTTTCTCGAAACTTCAAGAGTTACTTTGGCCTTTCGGCAAGCCAGTTCCGTCAAGGAAAGGATAACAATAGCAATTTTAGTCAAACCGATAGCAACAATCAGCAAAGCTTCAAGAAGCCATCCACGTACTTTTGTTTCGAAACTAAAACCATTAAATGGAAAGCGAATATGGAGCTAAACAAAAGCGTGGAGATTAAGGATCTCCCAAAAATGACGGTGGCGTATATCCGCCATATTGGCCCCTACCAGGGCGACGAGAAGCTGTTCGAACGGTTATGGAACAAGCTCTTTACTTGGGCAGGACCGCGAAACCTTATCGGTGGCCCCGATTTTAAATCGCTAATCATCTACCACGATGACCCGAACGTTACCGTGGAGGATAAGCTGCGTATGAGCGTTTGCATAACCGTTCCGCCTGCTACAAAGGTTGATGGCGAGGTGGGAAAAATGGAGATTGAAGCCGCTAAGTACGTGATTGCACGTTTTGTAGTTGATGCAACCCAGTTTGGCGAGGCATGGCAGTGGCTCTACGGTATGTGGTTCCCCAGCAGTGGCTACCAACCCGACGACAAGCCCTGCTTCGAGATGTACCCTGAAGAGCCAAAGAATGGGAAATTTACTGTGGATATCTGTGTACCAGTACAACCATTGTAAATCTCTAACCAGTCCGAGCGCGACTGGACACAGAGCCTGTCGAAGTGTTGTCGCACTCGGACTAGACAAAAAAACATAAAACCATGAAATACGATTGGAAAAAAGCAGAAAAGCAATTCTACCTTCCAAAAACAAAACCCGAAGTAATAGAAGTGCCAAAATTCAAGTTCTTCACCATCGAGGGACAGGGTAATCCCAACGATCCCTTTTTTGGAGAATACATTGGAGTATTATACTCATTGTCATATGCCATAAGAATGAGCCCAAAGCAGAAACTTGCACCCGAAGGGTTTTATGAGTATACCGTTTTCCCGCTCGAAGGGGTTTGGGATATCGCCGATCATTCGAAATGGGTCAAGGGCGCCCCGCTTGATAAGGATAACCTGAAGTTTAACCTGATGATCCGTCAGCCCGAGTTTGTGACCGAAAAGTATGCATTGGAAACTATTGAGCGGGTGAAAGTTAAAAAACCAAGCGATTTGCTTGTCAAAGTAAAATTTCAAGTGATTGAGGAGGGTAAATGCATCCAGATGCTTCACATCGGTAGCTACGACAACGAACCCGAAAACTTTAGGTTGATGGAAAAATTTGCCGAAGAGCAAGGCTTAAAACGTTTATGTAAAACTCATCGCGAGATTTATATGTCCGATTTTCGAAAGGTACCGGTTGAAAAATTGAAAACTGTGTTAAGGTTTAAGGTTTGTTCCTAACTTTGGTGCCACCGCTAAGCGACTCTTTTTAAGGACATTTTTGGTTTTACCATAGTGTCGCCGCTATGCGGCTTAAGAGCAAAAAAAGCATACAAAAGGCACTTCGCGCCGGCAGTTTGGTAACAGAAAAAGCAAATACTTAAGGGAAGGCGCGTAGCGCTGAAAAAAACTTAAAAATCATAACCCTTATAAACCATAGTAATGGCAAACACTTACACCCAAATCAACATCCACTCGGTCTTCACCGTAAAGGGAAGGCAAAATTTTTTGTTGTCAAGTTTTCGTCCACAACTATTTCAGTACATTTCAGGAATTTTACGTAATATCGAAATGTATCCATTAGCTGTAAATGGGTGGAGAGACCATGTGCATATTTTCTTTGAACTTAAACCAGATGTTTCAATTTCAAAAACGATTGAAACCGTTAAGTCTAATTCATCTAAATGGATTAATGAGAACAACTTTCTGAAAGGAAAATTCGAATGGCAAAGAGGTTATGGAAGTTTTTCGTACGCACGTTCTCAACGAGATACGATAATAAACTATATCTTAAATCAAGAAACACACCATAGCAAAAAAGGAAGTTCTTTCAAAAAAGAGTATCTTGAATTACTGAAGAAATATGAGATAGACTACGATCCAAAATATTTGTTTGATTTTTACGAGGAATAACTTTTTTAATACCACAATTCAGTTTTCTCGAGTTGTGCATAATTAGGCGCATCGCACCGTCAGTATGGTAAAAATAAACGAAATACTTATGATAAGGCGCGTAGCGCTGAAAGTTGGGCAACTATGCAAGCACCAAAAATCATCACCCTAACCAAACAAAACATTGCCGCCGAGCATATCTGCTGTGGCTTTGCCGATAAAAAATGCGCCGAGGGTTACGAGGCAAAGAAACATTGGCTTGCCCAGCAAATCGACAATGGCTATATCTTTAAGAAGTTTGATATTCGAGGAAAGGTTTTCATTGAGTATGTTTCGGCTGAAAAGGCTTGGGTTCCCATTATTGCCCCTGACTACATGTTTATCAACTGCTTCTGGGTTTCGGGGCAGTATAAGGGTCAAGGCTATGGCAAAAAGCTTTTCGAGGAGTGTTTAGCCGATTCGCAAGGGATGAATGGAATCGTAGCGATTTCATCAGAAAAAAAGCAACCCTTCCTATCCGACAAGAAGTTTTTTACCATGCAAGGTTTTAAGGTTTGCGACATATCAAATCCCTATTTCGAATTACTGTATTTCCCACTCAAAAAGAATGCACCCATTCCCAAATTTAAGGATTGCTGCAAGAGAGGTGAATGCGACAACAAGAACGGATTAACCATTTACTACTCCAACGAATGCCCATTCACCGAGTACTATACTGCCGAACTTATCGTAATTGCTGAGGAACGTGGACATAGAATAGTAGCCAAAAAGATTGAAACCATGGAACAGGCTCAGAAGCATTTTGTACCTTTTACCATTTACAGCATCTTCAAGGATGGGAAATTTATGACACAGCAAATCCTTACCGAGAAGAGTTTTATTAAAATCGTTGAGCAAGAATAATCCCTATATAATATTGTCCCTTATTGTTTTAGATGCCCTTGATGTAAAAAACCAACGCGGGTGTTTTTTGAAATTCTTGCAAAAAAACTTTTGGAAGTTCAATTGAAGTAACCCCGTCTACTTTTTTTAAGGGAATTTTATTTGGATAGCCTAAAAGGCCTACATCTCCGACATTACCAATAAAACTTGCTGGAAGTTCAATTATTTGGTGTAGTTCTTCGCCTTCAGGATTAAGGTAAAAAATATATCGGGTTTTTTGGTCTTTGCTCTGGGTAAAGCATAACTTATTCATTTCAAAGGGAGGGAGGGGTTTCGTATTGTATATCGCAATAGAATTTACCTTCATCCATTTTCCAATTTCCTCAAGCCTTTGGTAAACTTCTGGCACCAAATCGCCCGTTTTATCCGGGCCAATACCCAGTAGAAAGTTTCCTCCCTTGGCTACAATTTTAATTAGGGTATGAATTGCCCAGGTTGCACTTTTATAGCGCTCTTTTGGTCCGGTTGAGTACCAGCTATCGCCAAGCGTAATGCAACTTTCCCAGGGGTAGGGTGGAATGTCATTGGGGATTTGCTGCTCTGGGGTTCGATAGTTCTCGAATTCACCGTGTACAGTTCTATCAACGATAAGCAAACCTGGCTGAAGTTTTCGAGCCATAGTGGCTATGGCTGGCATATTTATATCCTGAACCCATTTTCTTTTGCCAAGCCATAACTTGGTTTCCTCATTAAGTGTACCTTCAGGTCTCACCCATCCACCATCGAGCCATAGTACATCAACGTTCCCGTAATCGGTCATTAACTCTTCAATCTGATTATAGGTAAAATCCTGAAAACGCTTCCAGCGTTCTGGGTATTTTTGAGGATCGTAGTTAACATTGCGATCGAATACAGGGAAATAGGGCCACCAGTAATCATTACTATACCAATCGGGTTTGCTAAAATATACCCCAATACCTAATCCTTGTTCCCTGAAGGCAGAGAAAACCTCTTTGGTGATGTTGCTTAGAGGATTTTGAGAGAAAAGGCTACCCTTATCGGTGATTTTGTAGTCCGTGAACTTTGAGTCGAACATACAGAACCCATCGTGATGTTTTGTGGTGAACACCAAATATTTCATTCCTGCATCCCTACATGCCTTTGCCCACTTTTGTGGGTTAAACTTGTCAGGGTTGAATGTTTTCCTGATTTGCTCATAAGCTTTGACGTAATCACAGTAGTTATCAGCGTATGGTCCTTGACGTACACACCAGGGTTCATCCTCAGGGCAAAGGCTCCAACTCTCAACAATGCCCCATTGGCTGTATGGACCCCAGTGAATAATAACCCCAAACTTCCAGTCCTGCCAGTCATTTAATTTATTGCTTACTAAAGGGTCTGATGGCCAGCTATACTCTTCCTCTAGAGGAAACATAGCTTCCAGTGGCAGAGGATTTTCGTTTGTGCTTTTGTTAAAAGCACAATGGTGAAATGGTTCAGCATTGTTTGCAGTCGAAAGTTTAACTGAAAAAGAAATAATCAGAAGGATAAGAAGTTTCATGAGTGTTTTTTAAAGTTTGAATAGTAACCAATTGCAAATGTCTATTGTAAGGTAATAATGTCTCTGAGCCTGATATCCATCGATGAGGCACCAATCATAATTCGGAAGTCACCGGGTTCAACTACCCACTCCATCTTATCGTTGAGCATCTTTAATAGGTTAGGGTTGATGTTGAATGTCAACACTTTTTCCTCTCCGGCTTTTAGATGGACCCTTTGAAATCCCTTTAGTTCCTTTACAGGTCGGGCAACCGAGGCAAGCATATCGTTAATGTAGAGT